>CAZLSU010000030.1:27644-31610 GCA_964562225.1 uncultured Sphingobium sp. | reverse complement strand
CACATTGTTCGGATCGGTGCTGATGCTGATCGCGATGATGTGGATGGTGCATGAGGCGGGGACGACCGAAATCCCCGTGCTGATGGAATATAGCTTCGATCCGCATGTCCAGACATGGCTGTTCCTCGCCTTCTTCGCCAGCTTCGCAGTCAAGATGCCGATGTGGCCCGTCCACACTTGGCTGCCCGACGCGCACGTCCAGGCACCGACCGCCGGCTCTGTAATCCTGGCGGGCGTGCTGCTGAAAATGGGCGGCTATGGCTTCATCCGTTTCTCGCTGCCGATGTTCCCCGAAGCCTCCGCGCAGCTCGCGCCGCTGGTCTGGGGCTTGTCGATGGTCGCAGTGGTCTATACCTCGCTCGTCGCGCTGGTGCAGTCCGACATGAAGAAGCTGATCGCCTATTCGTCGGTCGCGCATATGGCGATCGTGACGGTCGGCCTGTTCGCCTTCAACCAGGCGGGTATCGAAGGTGCGATGATGGTCATGCTGGGTCATGGCCTGGTCGCAGGCGCGCTGTTCCTGTGCGTGGGCGTCATCTACGACCGGCTGCATACGCGGGAGATCACGCGTTATGGCGGGCTGTCGATCAACATGCCGCGCTACGCCACTTTGTTCCTCTTCTTCACCATGGCGTCGGTCGGCCTGCCCGGCACGTCCAACTTCGTCGGCGAATTCCTGGCGCTGATGGGCATTTATCAGGCTTCGACCTGGGTCGCGCTGATCTGTACCACCGGCATCATCCTGGGCGCGGCCTATATGCTCTATCTCTATCGCCGCATCTGCTATGGCGAACAGGTCAATGCCGACGCCGCCGCGATGCCCGACCTGTCGGGCCGCGAATTGTGGCTGCTGGCGCCGATCGCGGCCGTGGTGCTGTGGATGGGTGTTTATCCGGAGAGTTTCCTGAAACCCATGCGGCCCGACATTCAGTCGCTGGTCGCACGGCTTGCGCCTGCTGCGCCCGCCGGCGATTCCCACATCAAGATGGGCGCGCCCAAGCCAGCCGGTAAGGCGGTCCACGAAGAAGCACCCGCGCACGGGGGCGCGCACTGATGATCGATTCCCAATCCCTGCTGGCCGTCATGCCCGAACTGGTGCTGACCGCGGGCGGCCTGATCCTGATGCTCGTCGCGGCCTTCGCGGGTGACAAGGCGACGTCCGCAATCAACCTGCTGGCGGTCTCGACGCTGGCGGCTGCGGGGGCGGCGTTGGCCTGTTCGCTGGCGCACGGGCCGGACGCCTTTGACGGTCTGTATCGCGCCGACGCCTTCTCCGTCTTTGCCAAGGCGCTGATCTACGCGGCGGCGGCGGCGTCCATCCTGCTGGCCCCACGCTTCTTCTCGACCGATGGAGCCGAGCGGGCGGAATATCCCATCCTCATCCTGTTCGCGACGATTGGCATGGGCATGATGGTGTCGGCGGGCGATATGCTGACGCTCTATGTCGGCCTCGAAATGAACAGCCTCGCCGCCTATGTCCTCGCCAGCTTCATGCGGCAGGACGAACGCTCGTCCGAGGCGGGCCTTAAATATTTCGTGCTGGGTTCGCTCGCCAGCGGCATCCTGCTCTACGGCATCTCGCTGCTCTACGGCTTTACCGGCAGCACCAGCTTCGACGGCATTGCCATCGCGATCGGCGACGGCCTGTCCAAGGGTGAATTGTTCGGGCTGGTGTTTGTCCTTTCGGGCCTGGCCTTCAAGATCAGCGCCGTGCCGTTCCACATGTGGACGCCCGACGTCTATGAAGGCGCGCCCACGCCGGTCACAACCTTCTTTGCCAGCGCGCCCAAGGTCGCGGCGCTGGGCCTGACCGTCCGCGTCGCGATCGAGGCGCTGGGGCCTGCGGGTCTTGCCTGGCAGCAGATCGTCATCTTTGTCGCGCTCGCCTCCATCCTGTTCGGCGCGGTCGCGGCCATCGGCCAGACCAATATCAAGCGGCTGATGGCCTATTCGTCGATCAACAATGTCGGCTTCGCGCTGATCGGCCTCGCCGCAGGCACGCCAGCGGGTGTCGCGGGCACGATGAGCTATCTGGCGATCTATGTCGTCATGACCATCGGCAGCTTCGCCTGCATCCTTCAGATGCGCGACGCGAACGGCAAGCCGGTCGAGACGATCGCCAGCCTTGCGGGCCTGTCCCAGTCGCGCAAAGGGCTGGCGGCCGCCTTCGCGATCTTCATGTTCTCGATGGCGGGCATTCCACCGCTGTTTGGCTTCTGGGCCAAGTTCCTAGTGTTCGACGCGGCGGTCGCCGCCGACCTGACGGCCCTTGCGGCCTTCGGCATCGCGGCATCGGTGGTCGGCGCCTATTATTATCTCAAGATCATCAAGACGATCTATTTCGACGAACCGACCGGCGCCTATGAAGCGCGCGGCGGCCTCATCGAAAATGCCTTCCTCACCGCCTGCGCGGTGGTGATCGTGCTCGGCTATCTACTCAATCCGCTGCTGGACCGCGCCAGCGCGGCGGCTGCGGCGTCGCTGTTCTGACGCTGATCTCCGTCGTCGCACAAACCGGATCGACCAATGCCGACATGCTGGCACTGGCCGGGGAAGGCGCGCCCGAGGGGCAATGGCTAAGGGCGGAACGCCAGAGCGGCGGGCGCGGCCGCATGGGCCGCGCCTGGGAAAGCCCCCAAGGCAATCTCTATTGTTCGACGCTGGTGCGTCTGCGCCCCGGCGATCCGCCTGCGCACACGCTGGCGCTGGTCGCGGCGGTGGCGGTGCACGCGCTGGTCGCGCCGCTATGCGCCGATGGCCAGACCCGCATCAAATGGCCCAACGACATCCTCGTCGATGGCGCAAAAATCGCGGGCATCCTGCTGGAGCGCACCGGCGATGCGGTGGTGATCGGCCTGGGCATCAACGTCACCGACCATCCGACCGGTCTCGACCGCCCCGTCACCAGCCTCGCCGCACAGGGCGCGCCCGACACCACTGCCGCCGCCCTGCTGGATCGCCTCGCCACGATCTTCGCCCACTGGTTGTCGATATGGCGGGGGCAGGGCATAGATCCCGTCCGAACCCATTGGCTGCTCAACGCGCACCCGCCGGGCACCGCGATGCGCGTCGCGCTGCCGGACGGCGGCATGGTCGACGGCCAGTTTCAGACGCTCGACGCCCATGGCATGTTGCTGCTGCGCTTGGCGGATGGCACCACTCGTGCCATTCATGCCGGCGACATATTTCTGATCTGACGCCAGGAGAGGGCCGGACATGCTTCTCGCCATCGATGCGGGCAACACCAATATCGTATTTGCGCTGGTCGAGGGGCGGGATATCCGCGCCCGCTGGCGGATCGCGACCGATCCGCGCCGCACGGCGGACGAATATGCGGTGTGGCTCAACCAGCTTCTGATGCTGGAAGGCTACACGATCAAGGATGTCACGGCGGTGATCGTGGCAACGGTGGTGCCGCGCGCGCTTCATAATCTCCAGGTGCTGGCCCAGAAATATTTCAGGACCGAACCGATGATCGCCGGGCACGCCCCGGTCGAATGGGGCATCGAACTGGACGTCGCCGAACCCGCCTCCGTGGGTGCGGATCGGGTTGTAAACGCCATCGCCGCGCACCATCTTTATCCCGGCGATCTGATCGTCATAGATTTCGGTACGGCGACGACATTCGACGTCGTGGACTATAGCGGAGCCTATAAGGGCGGCATTATCGCGCCGGGCATCAACCTGTCGCTGGACGCGCTGGTCGCGGCGGCGGCCAAACTGCCCAAGATCGCGATCGCCCCGCCCGAAAGCCGCTCGGTGATCGGCCGGACGACGGAGGCGCAGATGCAGATCGGCGTATTCTGGGGCTATGTTGCGATGATGGAGGGGCTGGTCGCCCGGATGCGCGCCGAAATCGGCCGCCCGACCAAAGTGATTTCTACCGGGGGCCTCGCGGTCCTCTTCAATGAGAATAGCGATATTTTCGATGCGATCGCGCCGGACCTGACGGTTCAGGGCCTCGCG
>CAZLSU010000030.1:0-27476 GCA_964562225.1 uncultured Sphingobium sp. | reverse complement strand
CGAGGAACGGCGCAAGGATCTGCTCGGCATCGTGCTGACCCACGGGCATGAGGATCATATCGGCGCGATCCCCTATCTGGCCGCCGATCTGGGCGTGCCGCTCTATGCGACGCCGTTCACCGCGGGCCTCATCAAGCTCAAGCTGGAGGAAGAGGGCCTCGCCAAGGAGGTCAAGCTGCATATCATCCCGAACGAGGGCAGCTTCGCGCTCGGCCCGTTCGGCTTCCGCTACATGCCGCTGGCCCACTCGATCCCCGAGGGCAATGCGCTGGTGATCGATACCCCGCATGGCCGCATCTTCCACACCGGCGACTGGAAACTGGACGACCGGCCGCTGCTGGGCGTGCCATCGACGCCCGAGCAACTGACCGCCGTGGGCGACCAGGGCGTGCTGGCGCTGGTGTGCGACAGCACCAATGTGTTCAACGACAAGGCCAGCGGCTCCGAAGGCGATGTGCGCGAGGGGCTGATGCAGACCGTCGCGACCGCAAAGGGCCGCGTGCTCGTCACCACCTTCGCGTCCAACGCCGCGCGGGTGCAGACGCTGGGCGAGGTCGCGGTGGCGACCGGGCGGCAGGTCTGCGTCGCGGGACGATCGCTCGACCGGATCATCGGCGCGGCCAAGGCGGCGGGGTATCTCAAGGATTTCCCGCCGACGGTCGATTGGGAAGAAGCGATGCGCCTGCCCAAGCGCGATGTCATGATCATCGCGACCGGCGGGCAGGGCGAAGCCCGCGCCGCGCTGGCCCGCGTCGCGTTCGACAGCCACCCGATCAAGCTGTCCGAAGGCGACATGGTCGTATTTTCCTCCAAACAGATACCCGGCAATGAAATCGCGATCGGCCGCATCCAGAATGCACTCGCCCATGCCGGGGTCATCATGGTTACGGATCGCCAGGCCGAAGTGCATGTGTCGGGGCATCCGGGGCGGCCGGAACTGGAAGCCATGTATGGCTGGATCAGGCCGGACATATTGCTGCCCGTCCATGGCGAGCGGCGGCATATGGCCGAACAGGCGCGGCTGGGGCTGGCGAGCGGTATCCCGACCGCTGTGGTCCAGTCCAATGGCGACCTGTTGCGGCTGGCACCGGGCAAGCCGACGATCATCGGTCATCAGGAGGCCGGACGGCTGGTGCTGGATGGCGACGTCATCCTGCCCGCGGACGGCCAGACGATGAACGAACGACGCCGCATCGGCCTGCACGGCCAGATCAGCGTAGCGGTGGCGCTGGACGGCAAGGGCCGCGTGCTGGGCACCCCCGCGCTGCGGACTCAGGGCGTGCCGGTGGAAGAGGATAAGGAGACGTTCCTCGCCGAAGCCGCCGTCGAGGCCAAGGCGGCGGTCGCCAAAGGATCGCTGGAGGAAGAAGCCGTGCGCGAACGCATACGCCTCGCCGTGCGGCGCATCGCGACGCGCTGGACCGGCAAGAAACCGATCGTGGACGTGCTGCTGGTTCGGGCGTGATTTAGGCGGTCCGGTTCTCCTGCGAAAGCAGGAGCCTAGGGTCGGCGGGCGTGACCTATAACCCTTGGCTCCGGCGTTCGCCGGAGAACGGATTTGGTCGGCCTGCGCCGTGCGCGCTTCCGTCCTGCCCCAAAATGCTCTAACCCACGCCCATGAACCCCTACGCCATCTTCGCCATCTATGTGCTGTTCTGGGTGATCAGCGCCTTCATCGTCCTGCCCTTCGGCATCCGCACCCCGGATGAAACCGGGGAAGTGCTGGTAAAGGGCCAGGCCGACAGCGCGCCCAGCAATTTCCAGCCCGGCAAGGTCGCGATCCGCGCAACGATCCTGTCACTGATCGCCTTCGGCCTCTATTACGCCAATTATGTCGAAGGCTGGGTCACGATAGACCGCTTCACGCACATCGCGCAGGGCTAGGCACGGCCTGCCTTTGCTCTCCTCCCGCCTGCGGGAGGGGGTGGGGGTGGGCTGGTCATAGGTCGAAAAGGGTGGATTGCGGAGGGTCAGCTTTGGAAAAACGTAAGGCGAAACGCGCCTTATCTAAGACGCCTACGATGCGCACTGAAATTCTAATTCCGTCGAATGATCCGTAAGCGTCAAGTGCAGCTTACCATCGCCATCGCGATTTGCTCTTAAATGGGAAAGCCGAATAACATCGAAACGCCACGACACCCTTCGCTCGCCCGCTGCTTCGATAGGATCGTCGCCCTCTATCATTCCCTTGATGTTGTTCAATGAAAGCCGCCGTGCACGAACATCGAGGCGAAGTGTGATGTCTGGGTCGCGTATCCCTGCTCCGACGCAAATGCCTCCCTCTTCCTGTGCGCAACCCCCGTGTCCGCTCACTTTACAGGTAAAGATCGAAGATGAGGCGATGCCCGGTTCTGACAGCACCGCAACGCCAAGTAGGAAAATTGCTAAGCTCCCGCCCCAAATCTTCAACTGAGCCTCCCGCTTACGGAGTTTGCGCGGTCAGTCTAGCGGCTGCTTTGAGGATCGCAACGTCTGCGAGGGGGTGTCGTAAACTGGTCGTTACCAGCCACCACCTCCGTTCGCCCTGAGCTTGTCGAAGGGTCGCCCTTCACCTTCCTTTATCGGTCCGTCCAAAAGCACAAGGCTTCGACAAGCTCAGCCCGAACGGAATAAGGATGCCGAGTTGGCGGCGCGTCGCTTCCTGATGCAAATAAAGCGCCCACCCGCGCCATCCTATTGCGCTGTCCTACATCATCCCCGCCATGCGATAAGCGCCGCCAGTCGGTTCTTTCCCATCGTTCACGCGCGCAAGCCTACGGGCCGATAGGATCACACCCACGCAATAAAATATCAGATTCGGCGGGAAATATGGGAAGTTAAGCGCCGCCCGCCCCGAATCACCTACTGCCGCAGCCGCTCGATCGCCTGCGCCAGCGCGACATACAGCTTGCCCATGTCGGACGAGAGGATGGCGACGCCCAGCGCATTGCCGTCGCGCGCCGACAGGATGATCCGCAGCATCGACTCGAAATCATGAATGTAGCGGTTCACATGTTCGCGAAACTCGGCATCCTCGTCATAATGAAGCGCGATCTCGCGGGACTCGCCTGCGTCGAGCAGCTTGACCGCGCGGCGGGTGAAGACGCCGCGATCGCCTTTCAGATAGGCCGACCAGCTTGAATCGGTCACGTCATTGGACAGGATCTTCGACACGTCGATCGCGCTGCTGTTGAGCGATTCGATCAGCAGTGCAGAGCGGCGCGCGAAATTGTCGCGTTCCCGGCTTTCGGTGGCGCGCTCGGCCTCCTCGATCCGCTGCTCGACCGCCGTGCTGGTCTCGCTGATCGTAATGAGCTGGCGCATCAGGCGGTCAGATGCCTGGTGCGCGGCCTTGACCGCTTCTTCCGCGACCTCGGCAACCTGCGCGATCTGCTGGGTAACGCGGTCGCCGATCGCCTGTTGCAGCGCCTGTTCGCTGGCGTCGCTCAGCGCCTGCGCGGCCTCCGGAATAGCGCGGCCCAGCGCCTGACGGGCGCGTTCGGCAGCCTGATCGGCGGTGTCCTTGACCCGCAGCAGCGCGGTGATCAGCAGCGGTCCCGCGCCGTCGGTGATGCGGGTGGCACTGTGATGCGTCTCGTCCAGCGAGGCGCGCAACTCGTCCACCTTGTCCTGTGTCGCGAGAAAGCCGCGCTGGGTATCGGCCAGCCAATGCTGGAGCCGGTCGGCCTGACCGCGCACCAGATTTTCCGACTCCTCGGCACGCCCCGCAATGGCCTCGGAAATCGCCTCCAGCCGCTCGAATTCAGGCGTCGCGCTTTCCAGCAGGCCGCGCGTCCGGCCGACCCGCTCGTCGAACCGTTGCAGCGCGGCGGGATAGGTCTCATCAAGTTCGCGCGCGCTGGAATCGAGCGCGACCAGCAGGCTTTCGGCACAACTGATCAGCTTTTCGGCGGTCAGGCCACCCGCTGCCAACGCGCCGTCGATGCGCTGGGTTTCGGCGGTCAGATGCCCGAGCGCCGTGGTCAGCCGCTCGCTGCGGGCGAAGCTGTTCGCCTCGAAACTGGCGAAACGGTCCTCGGCGATGCCGACATTGTCGATCAGCGCCGTGTTCAAGCCGACGACCAGCGCCTGCTGCCCTTCGATCACGCCGTTGAGCTGGAGCAGGCGCGTTTCGATCTCGGCCAGATGATCGACCATGCCGTTGACCGAGTTCGATCCGATCTCGGTCAGGCCGCTATGCGATCGGTCGATCAGGTTATCCAGGGTCGCCGCTTGCTGGCTCAGCCCGTCGCTGGTCAGCGCCAGCATGTCCTGGGCGCGCTTGTGCGCGCCATCCATCCGCTGTTCCAGCGCATCGGCCTGATCGTCCAGCGCGACCCCGGTGGCGGTCAACGCGCCCTGTGCGCTCTTGATGACCACGTCGATCCGCCCGGCTGCCAGATCGGCAAGTCCGGTGACCTCGTCGGACGCGGCGCGGGTCGCCTCCTGCATCTGGGTAAGCTGCGCCGACAGGCTCTTGGTCGCTGCCAGCGTCCGCGACCGGGCGTCGTCCGACAGTTCGGCCAGCGTATGCAGTCGCGCTTCGAGCGTATCGATCCGCTCGGCCAGCGCATGGCCATTGTCCACGAGCTGCGACCCCATACGCGACGCGCGATCCTCCAGGTCGGGCATCGCCGCGACCAGCATGTCCATGCGATCGGCAAGCGCGGCGGCCGCCTTTTCTGCGATGGCGGCTTTCTCCGCCGTTTCGCGCGATCGACTGGCGATCAGGTCGGCGGACGCCTCCATATTGCTGCTGGCGGCCGCACCATAATTGTCGAGCAACGCTGCCTGATCCTGCAATGTCTGGCGCGCGGCCTCCAACTGGTCGGCGATCCGGGCGAGGCGCAGCTCCAGCAGGTCGCCTTCGGTGCGCATCGCGCGGGCCGTGTCGAGGTAACGGCCCGATTCGGTGCGGCTGTTGCGAGCCAGCAGAAGATAGGCGACGCCCAGCATCACTAGCGGAACGGCGCTGGTCGCGACGATGCCGGGCAGGGCATCTATCGCGGGCAGCGGCGCGGCGCGGAAAAAGGCCCACACACAAAATCCGATCCAGGCGATGCCGACGACAATCATCGCGATGCGAATGCGCCGCACCGTTCCTGCCGTCCGGCCGCTCAGCTCGTCCTGTTCGTCGATGTCCAAAACCGCCTGATTCAATAGCAAAATATCATCCGCTGGCACGGCATCAGCCCGTGCCGGTTCTTCGTCTCGCCAGAATTCGACGATTGTGCTGCCCCCACTCATACGACCCACCCTATCAGTTTTTCGCGGACTGCAAATGGGCAAGTTACGAACCGTTAAGGAAGCGGGGTTAGGCTGAGCCGATGTCCTATGATCCAGGTGCCCTGAATGCCGCGCTGTCGGCCGCTGTCGGTGAAGATGCCGCGCTGATCAGCGACCTGCGTTTCGCCTTCATGGAAAGCGCGGAGCGTCAGCTCGATCTGCTCGGGCGGGCGCGCTGCGATGCGAACTGGGAATTGGCGGCTTGGCGGCTCAAAGGGCTGGCGGCCAGTTTCGGGCTGAATGGATTGATGGCGTTGGCCGATGAGGCGGCGACCTCCGCGCCGGGCGATCCGCGCATATTGCGGCGGCTGCGCGCGGTGCTCGACGGGTTGAAGCAGGACTGACCGGTCGCCACGCAGGCGGCGCTTGCGTGTTCGTCGAAGCCTTGCGAAAAGGCGACCCGCAAATATAACGGGTCCATATCTATTTCCATGTCTTTCGCGGCCATCATCAGTGCCAGTCGGCCGTCCAGTGATTCGGACGGCGGTCAACGCGCGACTCTGCACTTCGCCGGACAGACGCTCGTCGAATATCAGGCGCGGCAGGCGAGCAGGGCCGGGGCCGGCGTGATTTTCATCCTGGTCGCGGCAGTAACCCCGGCACTGTCGCAGGCGATCGACCGGCTGAGCGCCGACGGCATTCAGGTCAGCCTGATCCGCGACATGGTGACATTGGTTCGCGATGCGCCGCGTGATCGCGACATGCTGCTGGTCGCCGACGGCGCGGTGGTGACGCAGGGATATCATGACGCGATGGCGCAGCTATCCGGCAATGCGCTGCTGGTCGCGGACGACAGTCGAGCCAGCACGCCGTTCGAGCGTATCGATGCGGGTCAGCGCTGGGCTGGGCTGGCGCGGGTCAGCCCCGACCTGTTGTTCGGTACGCTCGACATGATCGGCGATTGGGATCTGGAACTGACATTGGTACGCGCGGCAGTTCAGGCAGGCGCGCGCCGGGTAACGGTCGCGCAGGAAGATCTGATGGAAGGGCGCGTTGCGCTGGTCGAGGGGCAGCGGCAGGCGGACCTTGTGGCGCAGGCGACCATCTCCGGGCAGCCGCGTGTCGCGCGGGGCGAAGCAGGGCTGGACCATTATCTGCTGGTCCCCGCCGCGCGGATGATCGCGCCGACCTTATTGCGCACGCAGGTGCCCGCGAAACAGGTACGGATCGCGTCGATGGGGCTGGCGGCGGTCGGGCTAGTGCCGGTCGAACTGGGCTGGATCGGCGTGGGCATGCTGGTGATGCTGGTCGCGTTGCTGCTGCACCTTGCGTCCGATCGGCTGGACGAGATGAGCCTGCGCAGTCGCCCGGTTGGCTGGACGGCTTTTGTGACGCCGGGTCTGGCGCTGGCGGGAATCGGGTTGGCTGGCGCGAATTTTGGCGCGTTGACGCTCGTTTTGCTGCTTGGGATTATAATGCTGGCGGATCGGTGGGGCCGAACGGCGCTGATACGACCTTGGATGATCGTGACCCCGGCCACTGCGGTCGCGGTGATGCTGGTGGCTGGACTGCTGGGCAGCGTGCAACAGGGCATGACGGTGGCGACCCTTGCCGCTATCGCGTCCATAGGTCTGATAATGCTGCGTAAAGCGCCTGCCTGAACGTCATTTTTCGGCACATGTGGGTTTAGTGCATATTAAGGACGTGCGCTTATGCTGTCCTGCATGAGCGCCTCTTCGTCCTCTCCCCACACGATGATGGCTGACGACTGGTCCATGACGTCCATCATGGCAGGATTGTCGGTCGCGCCCGCGCGCCATGCGGTCGACTTGATGCGGCTGTTCCCCTGCGATGCGCCCGACTGGCCCGATGCACTGCTGTTCGAGACACGGCGGCATCTTTCTGGATGCTTGCTGTCGATCGAGATCGGGCTGCGCCAATCATTGGCTGCCAATCCATTGATGGCGTCGGCCCTTTGCGCCTTGCCCGATACGGTAATATGGCCAGGCATTTCTGCGCATCCCGCGCTGGTCGCGCCGGCATTGCTCAACCATATGCGATTGCGCGGAGGCGTCAGTCTGTTGCTGCGCCAATATGGCAGGGCGGATGAAGATGCCGATGCCGATGCCGATGCCGATGCCGATGAAAGGGCGGATCGGCTGGACCTGACCGCAAGCGCTGACAGCGCGGTCAGCGAGGCCGCGATCGCCCTCAACATGGCTGAGGCGCGCTGGTCGATGGTCGGGCTGGAGGGGCAACCGACGCGTGCGGACCTGCCGGCGGATCATTTCGTCGATCTGCTTTGGACTGCGTCGGCACCCTTGTGCGCGGCGCTGTTGCGCACGGGCCTGCTGCCCGCTGATTCGGTGCTGGCGGCGGTCGATGGCGCGGGCCGTTCGATGCTGGCCGATCATGACGAGGGCATGGGGGCGATCGCGATCGCGGACCGGCTGGTGCGGCGGCTGGGCGACCGCGCGGATGCGCCTGCGCTGCTGGGGTCTGCTTTGGCGCAGCGCCGTTATCTTCTGTTCGCCGCTCTTGGCGCACGCCGGTTGCGCCTCGACACAATTGGTCTGCTCGACGTGATGCTGGGCGGGCCGATAACGCAGGTCGCCGCCATTTGTCATGTATTGGGCGGCTCCGCGGCGGATTACCGGCATTTGCTGGTGGCTTTGCGCCCGGTGCGGGTCGCGCTGAGCGATGCGGCTATCGTGCACGAGGCGGAGCGTTATGACGCTATGGCAGCGGGCGAAGCGGATGCAATCGTTGCAGAATTGCGTGCGCCGCCGGCGCTGCGGCGGGGTCTCGCGCTGATCGACAGGTGTGATCCGTCATGAGCCGGGCAGCGCAAAGCAGCATATTGCGGGCCTCCGTTACATTGGACGGTGTTCTGGCGAGCGCCGACGCGCCTATCCTGTCGTTGCAGCAGGAGGCGGGGGGCGCGCTGGGCGAAGCTTTCGCTATCCCGCAGCTTGCGGCGATCGCGCGGCTGGCCGGACGACTGGCGATCACGGTATCGCGCCCCGTCGTTGCGGCGGGACGAGATCGCGATATCGACATGTGGGTGCGGGCGCGTCCGCAGCCCGGCGGGAGCATCGAACTGTCGATCATCGACTGGCTGGAGCGCCCATCCTCCGTACCTGCAGGCGACGCGGTAGCACGCGATGCTGAACTTGCCGCGCTCAACGGCGGATGGACGTGGCAGGTCGATACGCAGATGCGTTTCGCAATAGCTTTGCCCGGCGACGCGCCGGAGGATGTTTTGCCCGATCCGGCACCGGAAGTCGGGAGTCCCATCACGCGATATTTTACGATCATGGCCGATCAGGATGGCGACATGGCAATCCTGCGCGCCTTTGCGCAACGGCGCGCCTTTGTCGGACAACGCGCTGTTCTGGCTGACGACCCTGGGCAGGGCTTCACCCTTTCCGGCTTTCCGCTATTCGATGCGGCAGGGCGGCTTGATGGATATCGCGGCAAGGCGATGGCGGTCGGTGCTGCACCAGCGGCGGTCCAGCAACCTGCCGCCAGCTATCCGGCGGAATTCGGACGGAGGTTGGATCGATCGCTGCGCCAGCCTTTGGGCCGGATCATCGCCAATGCCGATACGATCAGCGCCCAACTGGAAGGACCGCTACGACCCGATTATGCAGGCTATGCCACCGACATCGCTGCTGCCGGGCGGCATTTGATGGCGCTGGTCGATGATCTGGCGGATTTGCAGGCGATCGATCGGCCGGATTTTGCTGTCATCGCGGAAGATATTGATCTGGCCGATGTCGCGCGCCGCGCCGCAGGGCTGCTGAGCGTCAAGGCGTTGGATCGCACTATTCGCATTGATCCGCCCGACATGGACGAGACCATGCCCGCGATCGGTGAATTTCGGCGTGTGTTGCAGGTCATGGTGAACCTGATCGGCAATGCCGTGCGCTATTCGCCCGAAGGATCGCAGATTTGGGTACGGGTGGACCGCGAGGGTGATATCGCGCGCGTCACCGTCGCGGACCAGGGACCGGGCATTGCGGGCGACGCGCATGAACGGATCTTTGAAAAATTCGAGCGACTGGGCCGTGATGACGCGGGCGGCAGCGGCCTGGGCCTCTACATCTCGCGCCGTCTGGCGCGGGCGATGGGCGGCGATATAATGATCGATAGCGCGCCGGGGCAGGGCGCGCGTTTCACATTCACCTTGCCCGCGCCGAATTGATACGAAAACGGCACCCGAATGAGGGGTGCCGTTTCCTTATACCGCTAAGGCCGTGGATCAGCGCGCGTCGACGGGGACATAGTCACGCGCGGTCGGACCGGTGTAAAGCTGGCGCGGACGGCCGATCTTCTGCGCTGGATCGGAGATCATTTCGTTCCACTGGGCAACCCAGCCCACCGTGCGGGCGAGGGCGAACAGCACGGTGAACATCTCCGTCGGGAAGCCGATGGCCGACAGAATGACACCCGAATAGAAATCGACGTTGGGGAACAGCTTCTTTTCGATGAAGTAAGGATCACTGAGCGCCAGCTTTTCGAGTTCGCGCGCGACATCGAACACCGGATCGGTGACGCCCATCGTTTTGAGCACATCTTCGGCAGTCTTCTGCATGACGGTCGCACGCGGATCATAATTTTTGTACACGCGGTGCCCAAAGCCCATCAGGCGGAACGGGTCGTCCTTATTCTTGGCGCGCGCGATATATTCCGGAATACGATCGACCGTGCCGATTTCGCGCAGCATGTTCAGCGCCGCTTCGTTCGCACCGCCATGCGCCGGGCCCCACAGGCAGGCGATGCCCGCTGCGATGCAGGCGAATGGATTGGCGCCCGACGATCCTGCAAGGCGCACGGTCGAGGTCGACGCGTTCTGCTCATGGTCGGCATGGAGGATGAAAATCTTGTCCATGGCATCCACGATCACCGGATCGGGAATATAATCCTCCGCCGGGACCGAGAAGGTCATGCGCAGGAAATTGGCGGTGTAGGACAGGTCGTTGCTCGGATAGACAAAGGGTTGGCCCACCGAATATTTATACGCCATCGCCGCGAGCGTCGGCATTTTCGCAATCAGCCTATGGCTTGCGATGGTGCGTTGCTGCGGATCGTTGATGTCGGTCGAATCATGGTAGAAGGAAGACAGGGCACCCACCACACCGCACATGATCGCCATGGGGTGCGCGTCGCGGCGGAAGCCACGGTAGAAGGTCGTCAACTGCTCATGCACCATCGTATGGCGCGTAATGGTGTTGATGAAGCTGTCCAACTCGCTCTTGGACGGCAGTTCGCCGTTGAGCATCAGATAGCAGACTTCCATGAAGCTGGACTGTTCGGCCAACTGGCCGATGGGGTAGCCGCGATGCAGCAACACACCTTCGTCGCCGTCGATATAGGTAAGGCCCGATTCGCAACTCGCGGTCGAGGTGAAGCCCGGATCATAGGTGAACATGCCGGTATTGGCGTACAATTTGCGTACGTCGATGACCTGAGGGCCGACCGTACCGTTCAGAATCCCGTAATCCTTGGTCTCCCCTCCAAGGGTCAGGCTGGCCTTGTTATCCGACATATTGTTCTCCTTTAGTGCCTCAACCGACCTTTGCGTGCCCGACATGGATCAGTCTTGATAAGCTTTCTTCCCTGCCCAGAAGGAAGAGTACGTCAAATATTCCCGGCGAAGTCGTTCGCCCCGTCAGCGCCGCGCGCAGGGGCTGTGCAACTTTGCCCAGACCTAGTCCGGCATCCTCCGCCACGCACCGTATCGCCTCTTCGATCGCTTCGAGGGTCCAGGACTGGACCTTGCCAAGAGCGTCGGCTGTCTTTGTCAGCAGCGCAAGTGCAGCATCGTCTAGCAGAGCCGATGCCTTCTCGTCAAAATCCAGCGGGCAATTTTTGAACAGAAATTGCGCGCCATCGGCCATTTCGTTCAGCGTTTTCGCCCGCATCTTCAGCGAGGGCATGGCGGCTGTCAGAAGGGCAGGCGCGCTTTCCGGCAGGTCGATGCCAAGTTGCGACGCGACGCGCGGAGCGACCAGCGCGGCGAGGCGCGCATCGTCCGCCTCGCGCAGATAGTGGCCGTTCAGATTTTCCAGCTTCTTGATATCGAAGCGCGATGGCGACCGGCCTACGCCGGAAATCTCGAACAGTTCGATGGCACGGGCGATAGGAATCAATTCCTCGTCGCCATGACCCCAGCCCAGGCGGAGGAGATAGTTGAGCACGGCCTCCGGCAGCATGCCCATTTCGTCGCGATAGGTGTCCACGCCGAGCGCCCCATGGCGCTTGGACAGTTTCGCGCCGTCCGATCCGTGGATCAGCGGGATATGGGCGTAAACGGGTTCTTCCCAGCCCATCGCTTTGATGATGCCAAGTTGGCGGAAAGCGTTATTGAGATGATCATCACCACGGATGACATGAGTGACACCCATGTCATGATCGTCCACCACGACTGCGAGCATGTAAGTGGGCGTGCCGTCAGAGCGGAGCAGGATCATGTCGTCCAGTTCCGCATTCTGCACGACCACGCGGCCCTGTACTGCATCCTCGATAACCGTTTCACCCTCACGGGGCGCACGGATGCGGATGACATAGGCGGCATCTGAGGGCGCTTCTGCCGGATCGCGATCACGCCAACGGCCATCATAGCGCATCGGCTGCTTCGCTGCGCGCTGCAGTTCGCGCAAAGTCGTCAGTTCCTCTGGCGTCGCGTAGCATTTATAGGCGTGACCGCTGTCCAGCATCGCCTGGGCGACTTGCGCATGACGCGCCGTGCGGGCGAATTGGAACACTGGCTTCTCATCGCCACCCAGCCCCAGCCAGTTCAGGCCATCGAAGATCGCGGCGACGGCCGCATCGGTCGATCGGGCGCGGTCCGTATCCTCGATCCGTAGCAGGAAAGTGCCGCCATGGTGCCGGGCGAACAGCCAGTTGAACAATGCGGTGCGCGCGCCGCCGATATGCAGGAACCCTGTAGGCGACGGCGCGAAACGGGTCACGACCTTCTTGTGATCGGTGGTTGCACTCAACCTTTATTTCCTCGACATTCGCGTGGCTGACCCATGGATGTGACGCCCCCTAGCATGGCTTTGGAGCCACGACAAACCACTGTTTGGCGCGGGGTCTACGGGGTTGTGGCGCGACTGGTTGAGCGAAGCGAAAATTGGCTGGAGGGGCAACGCGAACAGTTGCCCTTATGGGCGCCAGTGGCGCTGGCTATGGGCATCGCGGCCTG
The DNA here is from genome assembly GCA_964562225.1 of uncultured Sphingobium sp. Classification (GTDB taxonomy): domain Bacteria; phylum Pseudomonadota; class Alphaproteobacteria; order Sphingomonadales; family Sphingomonadaceae; genus Sphingobium. The sequence continues at coordinate 15,058 of CAZLSU010000030.1, read as the reverse complement.
GTTTGCGCTGCCGGACCGGGTCGGCTGGCTAGGTTTTTGTTGCCTGGCGTTGGCGGTGGGTTGCGCCGGGGCTTTGCTGCCGATCGGCGGGCGGCTGGCGCGTATATTCGTGGCTGGCGGAATGCTCGCATGTGTGGGCTGCCTGCTGGTGTGGGGGAAGGCGCAGTCGATGGGCGCTCCGCCACTCGCGCGGCCGCTTTTCACGCAGGTGACGGGCCCTGTACAGTCGGTCGCGGACCTGCCCGCGCAGGAGATGGTTCGCGTGATGTTGCGGCCGACCGAGCGGACTGATCTGCCCGCGACCGTCCGCGTGAATGTGCCGCGCGATCAAGCACCGGCGGGCCTTGGCGAGGGGGCGGTGGTACGGCTGCGCGTCCGGCTGATGCCGCCTGCGCCCGCCGCAGTGCCCGGCGGTTATGACTTTGCGCGGCGCGCCTATTTCCAGGGGATCGGTGCCACCGGGCGGGCAATCCCGCCGATCGAGATATTAGAGCCTGCACCGGGCGATGGGCGCAGCCTTCGGACGCGCTTGTCGGCGCATGTCCAGGGCCGCGTCGACGGCGGCGCGGGCGGCATCGCGGCGGCGCTCGCCACGGGCGATCAGGGCGCGATCCCGGAGGCTGATGCCGAGGCGATGCGGCGTAGCGGGCTGGCGCATCTTCTATCGATCAGCGGGCTGCATGTGACGGCACTGATCGGGGCGATCATATTCCTATGCCTGCGGTTGATGGCGCTCAGTCGTTATGCGGCGCTGCACTGGCCGCTGATGCTGATCGCGGCAGGCGTGGGCGCGCTGGCGGGTATTGGATATACGCTGTTAACCGGAGCTGAGGTGCCGACCGTGCGGTCCTGCGTGGCGGCAATGCTGGTGCTGGCGGGTCTTGCGATGGGGCGCGACGCGCTTACGTTACGGCTGGTCGGGGCAGGAGCACTCGTCGTGCTCGCCTTCTGGCCGGAGGCGCTGGTCGGTCCCAGTTTCCAGATGAGCTTCGCTGCTGTGATCGCTCTTGTGGCGCTCGGTGAGCATCCGCGTTTTCGCGCGCTGACCGCCGCGCGCGACGAGGGGTTGGTGCGCAAGGGGGCACGCGCCGTGCTGGGGCTGATGCTGACGGGGCTGGTGATCGAAATCACGTTGATGCCGATCGCGCTCTATCATTTCCATCAGGCGGGGGTGCTGGGCGCGCTGGCCAATCTGGTAGCAATTCCGCTGACGACCTTCATCGTCATGCCGTTCGAGGCACTGGCTTTGTTGCTGGACGTCGCAGGTCTAGGCGCGCCTGCATGGTGGGTGGTGAGCCAGGCGCTGCGTTTATTGTTACTGGTCGCGCACGGCGTTGCCGCCAGCCCCTTAGCGGTCATGCTGGCACCTGCGTTCGGTATGACGATTTTTGCCGCCGTCGTGCTCGGCGGGCTGTGGTGTTTGCTCTGGCGCGGTCGTTCGCGCTGGCTGGGACTGCCACCCATCCTTTGCGGGGTGGTGGCGATCCTGCTGACGCCGCCGCCCGATCTGGTAGTGACCGGCGATGGCCGCCATATGGCGCTGCGTCTGGCCGACGGGCGCATGGCGCTGCTGCGACCGGGTGCGGGCGATTATGTCCGCGATGTGCTGAGCGAAAGCGCCGGGCATGACGGGGCGCTGGAAATACTCGCCGATCTGCCGCAGGTACGATGTAGTGAAGATCTTTGCTCCACATCGTTGCGCGCGGGCAATAGAGACTGGCGCATTTTGGCGACGCTGAGCGCCGTACATGTTGCACCCGACGTGCTGGGCCGCGATTGCGCATGGGCCGATATCGTCGTCAGCGACCGCCGCTTGCCGCGCACCTGCAAGCCCCGCTGGCTGAAACTGGACCGGCGGACGCTGTCACAAACCGGTGGCGTAGCCATCAATCTGACCCGCGGAACAATGCGCATGGTATCGACGCCCGGCGACCAGCACCCTTGGATAGCCCGAAAAGGATCGCGCCGACCACGCCAGCCTTAGGTCAGTTGTAGCGTCGGAGCAGCCCGGCGAGTTTGCCCTGAATGCGGACCTGGGCTGCGTCGTAAATTTGCGGCTCATAGGCGCTGTTCGCGGGATCGAGCCGGACGCGCGGCCCTTCCTTGCGGAAATATTTGAGTGTCGCTTCGGCTTCGTCGATCAGCGCGACGATAATCTGTCCCTCGCGCGCCACGTCCGTCCGCTGGATCAGCGCGAAGTCGCCGTCGAGAATGCCCGCTTCCATCATGGAATCGCCGGATACTTCAAGCGCATAATGATCGCCTGCGCCAAGCAAGGCGGCAGGAACAGACAGCATCGCCTGCCCCTCCATCGCCTCGATCGGCACGCCTGCGGCAATGCGACCATGCAATGGGATTTCGATGACATCATTGGCCGCCGTCGGCAGCATCGAACGCTCCGGTTTGGTCACTAGCACAGGCTTGCCAACCCGGCCCATCGCTTCAGGCAACTTCACCACCTCCAGCGCGCGTGCGCGATTGGGCAGACGGCGAATGAAGCCACGTTCCTCCAGAGCATTGATCAGGCGATGGATGCCCGACTTGGACTTGAGGTCCAGCGCATCCTTCATCTCCTCGAACGAAGGGGAGACGCCGCCAATCTCCAGCCGGTCATGAATAAACCGGAGCAATTCCTGTTGCTTCGTGGTGAGCATCGCCTGATCCCTGTCCTATGGAACGGATGAAGAACAACTAGGCAACAAAAGGATGCAAGTCAAGCAGGAGCGGAACGAATGCCGTCAGAAAGGAAGGATGATGACCTGATCCCCGCTTTTGGCCGGGGGCGCACCGGCAGCGCGGCGGATCAGGCAGTCGGCAGCGGCGAGTGACGCCGTGGCGGCGCTGTCCTGTGACGTCACCGATACGATGCGGTCGCCGCTGTGGAAGGCGCGCAGATACTCGTCCCGATCCCCAGTTGCGGGCAATGGCGTTTCGATAAGGGCGGTGCGAAAGGCTGGCAGGGGAGATCGGTCACCGCCCCCGTGGCGGACCAATGGCAACAGAAACAGCCATGCCGTTACGAAGGCCGACACGGGATTGCCGGGAAGCCCCAGAAAAACGGTTTCACCCAATGTTCCGGCGATCAGCGGTTTACCGGGCCGCATCCGGATTTTCCAGAAGTCGAGATGGCCGCCAGCCTGCGCGAAGGCGGGCCGGACGAGGTCATGATCGCCCACCGATGCGCCGCCGGTCGAGACGATGATGTCCGCGCTCGCGGCGCGCGCAAAACCATCGACCATGGCATCCATGTCATCCGGGACGATGCCGAGGTTGATCACCTCGCAGGGCAGCGTCGCCAGCATCGCGGCGATCATCAGGGCGTTGCTCGATGGCAATGCGCCTGGCGGGATGGGTACACCCACGGGAACCAGTTCATTGCCGGTGGAGAGCAGGGCGACACGGGGTCGTCTTCCAACGGTTAACGCGGCATGACCCGCGAGTGCAGCGAGGGCGAGTTGAGCGGGGCCGAGATGCGATCCGGTGCGAATCAGCGGGGTGCCTGCGGAAAAGTCGCTACCCGCTAACCGCACATGCTTGCCGAATTCGGGTGGGGTACCGATCCCTTTGATCCGGCCGCCGTCACACTGGGCATTTTCCTGGATCAATATGGCATCCGCGCCGGGCGGCAGGGGCGCGCCGGTGAAGATGCGGCAGGTGTGGCCCGGCGCAAGGTCATCGGGAAAGGCGCTGCCTGCCGCACTTTCTCCGGCTAGATGCCATGGGCCGGGCCATTCCGCGGCGCGGATCGCGTAGCCGTCCATCGCCGACAGTGCAGCCCAGGGCTGGTCGCGCCGGGCTATGACATCGGTTGCTAGTATACGGCCCGCGCATTCGGCGATGGGGATGGTTTCGGGCGGCAGCGGCCTCGCCAGCGCAAGCAGGCGGGCCTGCGCATCCTCGACCGGCAGCAGGCTCATGGGGCTTTCCAGGTTCCAGACTTGCCGCCGGTCTTGGATAACAGGCGGACACCGCTGATGACCATCGCCTTATCCACCGCCTTGGCCATGTCGTAGATGGTGAGCAGGGTGACGCTGGTTGCGGTCATCGCCTCCATCTCGACCCCGGTCTGGGCGCTGGTGCGCGCAGTGGCGGTGACGGTGACGCCGTCCAGATCCATGTCGAACTCGATCGTCACCGCCGACAATGGCAAGGGGTGGCACAGCGGGATCAGGTCGGCGGTGCGCTTGGCCGCCATGATGCCCGCGATGCGCGCGACCGACAGGACGTCGCCTTTCTTCACATGGCCATCGGCGATCGCCTTGGCGGCTTCCCGGCTCATGGTGATGCGGCCGGTGGCAATACCCTCGCGCACGGTTGGTGCCTTGGCGGAGATATCCACCATATGCGCTGCGCCCTGCTCGTCGATATGGGTGAGGCCGCTCATGCGCCGGTCAGCAGTGCGTGGGTCGCACTTTCCACATCGCTCTGGCGCATCAGCGCTTCACCCACCAGGAAACAGCGGACGCCATGTTCGGCCATCGCCGTCAGGTCGGTGTGCGTGTTGAGGCCGCTTTCGGCGACGAAGGTGCAGTCTTCGGGCGCCTTGCCGACCAGTTCGTAGGTGCGGGCGAAATCGACCGAGAAGTCGCGCAGGTCGCGATTGTTGACGCCGATCAGGCGGGAGTGGAGCTTGAGCGCGCGGTCCAGTTCGGCTTCGTCATGGACTTCGACGAGGGCGTCCATGCCGAGGCCGATTGCGGCGTCCTCTATCTCCGCCATCTGGTTGTCGTCGAGCGCCGCTACGATGATCAGGATCGCGTCGGCCCCGAGGGAACGGCTTTCCAGTACCTGCCAAGGATCGACCAGGAAGTCCTTGCGCAGGACCGGTAGCGCGCAGGCCGAGCGGGCGGCCATCAGATAATCGTCATGGCCCTGAAAATAAGGCGCGTCGGTCAGGACCGAAAGGCAGGCTGCGCCTGCCGCCGCATAGGCTTGCGCATGGGCGGGGGGATCGAAGTCGGCGCGGATCAGGCCCTTGGACGGGCTGGCCTTCTTGATTTCCGCGATCAGGCCAAAGCCGGTGCGCGCCGCGTCATCCAGTGCCTTGCGGAAGCCGCGTGGGGGCGTCTGTTCGGCGGTGCGGGCGTGGAGCGCGGCAACGGTGGTGGCGGCCTTGCGGCGGACCACGTCCTCGCGCTTGAAGTCCATGATCTCGGTGAGCTTGTTGGCCATCAGTAGGTGATCCAGCAATTGAGCAGGGCGTTGGCGAGGCCGTTGTCGATCGTCTCGGCAGCCTCTTCGGCGGCATCACGCAGATTGGTGGCCGCGCCCGCGACGACAAGGGCGGCGGCGGCGTTGAGCAGCACCGCGTCCCGATAAGGCCCCGGTTCGCCCAACAGCAGCGCGCGCAGGGCGGCGGCGTTGTGCGCCGGGTCGCCGCCCCGGATCGCTTCGACCGGGTGGGTCGGTAGACCGGCGTCGGCGGCGGTGAGGCGGCGCATCGCGACGAGGCCGTCCGCGGTGACTTGCGCGACATCGTTGCCGCCCGCCAGCGAGAGTTCGTCCAGCCCTTCGTCACCCGATACGATCATGGCGTGATCGACACCCAGATCGGCGATCGCCTGGGCATAGATGGGGACGTAGGCGGGGCGTGCGATGCCGATCAACTGGCGGCGGACCCCGGCGGGATTGGCGAGCGGTCCCATGAGGTTGAAGATGGTGCGGCGGCCGATCGCCCTGCGGATCGGGCCGAGGCGTTTGAGGGCCGGGTGGTGGTTCTGCGCGAAGAGGAAAGTGATGCCGATGTCGGCGAGCGAGGCTTCGGCGCGGTCGGCGGCGCGCGCAAGGTCGAGGCCGAGCGCCTCCAGCGTGTCGGCGGCACCGGCGCTGGAGGAGGCGGCGCGGTTGCCGTGCTTGGCGACGGGGACGCCGCTGGCCGCGACGACCAATGCGACCGCCGTCGAGACGTTGAGCGTGTGGTGCCCATCGCCGCCGGTGCCGCAGACGTCGATTGCATTGGCGGGCGCAACGACGGGGATCATGCGGGCGCGCATGGCGCGGGCGGCGGCGGCGATCTCTATCGCGGTTTCGCCCCGTTCGCTCAGGGCGATCAGGAAGGCGGCGATGTCGGCTTCGGGCAGGTCGGCGTCGAACAGCAGGTCGAAGGCGCGGGCGGCTTCGTCCGCTTCGAGCGGGAGGGTGGGGTCGGGGAGCCGGGTCATCGCCGCTGCCTTAAGCGCGACCGGGGCGGTGAGTCGAGGGGCGGCGCGCGCTTAACTTCGCATATTTCCCGCCCGTTGCGACATTTTGTTACGCCGTCATGATCCTATCGGAAAGAGGGCGGGCGGACGATGGCAAAGACCAGCACCCCTTATAGCCTATGCCCCCCAATGTAGGACAGCGCGAAATCAGGCCGCCACGCGCCGCCGCACCGGGATGCCCGCAATGCCCATGAAGTTGGCCAGCATGTCATGGCCATGTTCGGTGGCGATGCTTTCGGGGTGGAACTGCACCGAATGGATCGGCAGGGTCGCGTGGCGGAAGCCCATGACCGATCCGTCCTCGCTGGTCGCGTTGACGATCAGGTCGGCGGGAATATCCTCCACGATCAGCGAATGATAACGGGTCGCGATGAAGGGCGAGGGGATGCCCGCAAACAGCCCCGTGCCGTCATGGCTGACCGGTGACGTCTTGCCGTGCATCAGCCCGCCGCGCACGACCTTGCCGCCGAAATGCTGGCCGATCGCCTGATGCCCCAGGCACACGCCGAGCAGGGGCGCACCCGCGTCGGCGCAGGCGGCGACAAGATCGAGGCTGACGCCCGCCTCATTGGGGGTGCAGGGACCGGGCGACAGCAGGAAAGCCTGCGCGCCGCTGGACAGCGCCTGCCCCGCCGAAATGGCGTCGTTGCGCACGACTTCGACGCGGGCGCCCAGTTCCATCAGATAATGGACCAGGTTCCAGGTGAAGCTGTCATAATTGTCGATGACTAGGATCATGGAGCGCATATAGGGCGCTGGCGAGGCGGGGTCGATGGGTTTTTCCGATGGTCCGCATCGCACCGATAGTCTGGCTATCGGGGCATGGGCGGGTTAAGGGCGGCGGATGACTGATTTTACGCCCGATGAGCTTGCGCTCGACCCGCAATTTGCCGACCAGTTCGACCGGGGCTTTCGCCCGGCCTGCCAGCTTTACCTGATTTCGCCGCCCACCATCGACCTGACCTTCGTCGATCGGCTGGCGGCGGCGTTCGACGGGGGGGAGGTGGCGGCGTTCCAGTTGCGGCTGAAAGGCATAGACGATCATGCGATCGCGGCGCTGGCCGATCCGATCCAGAAGCTGTGCGCCGACCGGGAGGTGGCGTTCATCGTCAACGACAGCATCGGCCTTGCCAAGCGGTTGGGCGCGGACGGGGTGCATCTGGGGCAGGAGGATGGCGACCCGCGCGACGCGCGCGCGCAGCTCGGTCCCAAAGTGCAGATCGGCGTCACCTGTCACGACAGCCGCCATCTGGCGATGGAAGCGGGCGAGGCCGGGGCGGACTATGTGGCGTTCGGCGCGTTTTTCCCGACGACGACCAAGGAAACGACGCATCGGGCCGAGCCGTCGATCCTGGGTTGGTGGACGACCTTGTTCGAGCTGCCTTGCGTGGCGATCGGCGGGGTGACGGCGGACAACGCCGCGCCGCTGGTGGCGGCGGGGGCGGATTTCCTGGCGGTGAGTGGCGCGGTGTGGGCGCATCCCGATGGGCCGGGCGCGGGGGTTGCGGCCTTTGCGGGGGTTTTGGGGCGGTAGGGGTTCGACCGAGGGGCCAGAAGGCTGATTTTCCTGTCCCCGTTCGGGCCGGGTTGGTTGAGGGGTGGTAGGTCGTAAATCCTTAAATGGAATGGGTAAAAGGGTGGGTGGTGGACATTTTCTTTTAGGTAGAACCGAACGGACGCCGATCGCAGCGTATCGCCCATTATTTACGAAATGTCCTGTAGGGTCCGCTGAACGTAAATGCGGCGAAGGGATATTTGACGATGCAATTCTGGTTCCGGCTATTGGGCATATGCGGGATGTCTGCTGCGCTTGCCTCGTGTGCCAAGGTTAGCGATCCGCCGAGCGTGATTGGCGAGCCACCGGAATATCTATCGGCAAACTTCTATCGCGGTCCAGCGGACATCAGCAAGTTTGTTCCTAATGGAAAGGGAATAATCATAGCGTTGAGTTACTTCACCAAAGCGCAGATGAATGATGCCCGTTGGGAATTTTCGAGGGTTCAAGGCACGTTAGGTTTCACCTGTGGCACGAACGTCGACATAGTGAGGCGAGACGTTCGGTGGTATGATCCTACACCTATTAGCAAGGTTGCGTGCGCGAAGGTGGTGTACTCGCTATACTGCAAGCCACAAGAGCTTTGGGGCACAGATTTCGACCATATCGTGCCGGAGGCTTATGATGATGACGTTGCAAAGATTCTAGCTGCTCCGATCTCGTCACCGATACCCGAAAATTGTGGTGAAAAAGACGGTTACACGATTTTCGAGAAGGAGGTGGCGGAGAAGAACCCTGGCCTGGTTCAACCAACGATGCTGGAACTGAGGCAGAAGGAGGTGGAGAGGCTGGGAAAAGTCTCATTACCAAACTCTGATCCCCCCAAGACGCCTTATGCTGAGATTGCGCTCCGTGATATCAACATTCGGAATGTTATTTGCAGGCCGCAATCGCTGAAAGGCTTCTACTGCAAGTATGAATTGAAAATCGACTATGAAGTTCATCCAGACAAGGGGAAATGGAAAGTCCGCCGTATCGTCATGATCGCGCCAACCGGCGTCTGGCACCAAAGCGAATATTAATAGCTGGGCGACAGGCTTTGGGAGGGTGAAAATAGATATTACGTCCCACGCCCGATCCCTGAGGCGGGAGGGTATCATTTCCGCCATCACCCGTGAGAAGGCGCTTAAGGCGTGGAAGCGTGAATGGAAGATCCGCCTTAACGAGGGGGCCAACCCAAATTGGCGCTATCTCTCGGGCGAGATCATATAGCCGCCTGAGGCCCCAGCCTTCGCTGGGGCGACGACAAGGGGGGGCCGCTTTGGGACGGCAGGACTCGATCTCGGGATGGCAACAAATGTCGCTCCCCGGTATTTTCCTCCGTCATGCTGCACTTGTTTGAGCGTAGCTGAAACACGCGCCTCGGCTGCGCTCAAACAAGTTCAGGATGACGAGGATTGAAGGCGGTTTGCGGCCGGGCGTACCGCGCATGATGCTTCGATACGAGCCTTCGACAAGCTCGGTCTCTACTCAGCACGAACGGAGGTTTTGCAAACTGAAGACATCATGCCCCGATAGGCATTACCGCTCGATACACATCGCCACGCCCATGCCGCCGCCGATGCAGAGCGTCGCGAGGCCCTTTTTCGCGTCGCGCTTGCCCATTTCGTAGAGCAGGGTGGTGAGGATGCGGGCGCCCGATGCGCCGATGGGGTGGCCGATGGCGATCGCGCCGCCGTTGACGTTGACCTTGCCCGTGTCCCAGCCCATTTCCTGTCCGACCGACAGTGCCTGCGCGGCGAAGGCTTCATTGGCTTCGATGAGGTCGAGGTCCGCGACCGACCAGCCTGCCTTGGCGAGCGCCTTGCGGCTGGCCGGGGCCGGGCCGATGCCCATGATCGAGGGGTCGACGCCGCAGGTCGCGAAGGCGGCGATGCGGCCCAGGATCGGCGCACCGCGCTTGGCGGCTTCGTCGGCGGTCATCAGCACCAGCGCCGCGCCGCCATCATTGAGGCCGCTGGCATTGGCGGCGGTGACGGTGCCGTCCTTCTTGAAGGCGGGCTTGAGGGCCTGCATCGCTTCGATCGTCGCGCCGGCGCGGATATATTCGTCATCGGCGACGATGGTGTCGCCCTTGCGGCCCTTGACCGTGACGGGCGCGATCTCATCGGCGAAGCGGCCCGATGCGCGGGCGGCTTCGGCCTTGTTCTGGCTGCCGACGGCGAACGCGTCCTGTGCTTCGCGGCTGATCTGATATTTTTCGGCGAGGTTCTCGGCGGTGATGCCCATATGATAGCCGTTGAAGGCGTCTGTCAGGCCGTCCAGCACCATCGTGTCGACCAGGCTGAGATTGCCCATCTTGGCGCCTGCGCGCAGCTTTTGCGCATGGGGGGAAAGCGACATGCTTTCCTGGCCGCCCGCAACCATGATCGCCGCGTCGCCATTGGCGATCGACTGGGCAGCGAGCGCCACGGCGCGCAGGCCCGATCCGCAGACCTGATTGATGCAGAAAGCGGTGCGATCGACTGGGATGCCCGCGGCGACGGCGGCCTGGCGCGCGGGATTCTGGCCGAGCGCGGCGGTCAACACATGGCCGAGGATCACTTCGTCCACTTCGTCGGGCGCGACGCCCGCCTGGATCAGCGCCGCCTCTATCGCGATGCGGCCCAGTTCATGCGCCGGGGTGGTGGCAAACGCCCCCAGAAAGCTGCCAACGGGCGTGCGCTTGGCACCGGTGATGACGATATCGGCCACGATCATGATCCTTATGCGAGGAAGGTGAAGCGGATTTAGGCGCAGGCGGGCGCAGGATCAACCGCCTTGACGGCCAAGCCAGTCGGACAGGGGTTTCCACAACAATGTTGGCGCTTCGCTGCCCAGGATCATGCCGACATGCCCCAGCGCCAGCGTCTCCGTTTCGTGCAGCAGCGGCGAGGCGGCGGCGGGGACGATGCGGTCGGTGGACGAGCGGATCGACAGGCCGGGGCAGGGGAGCGTGGCGATGGCGATGGGCTGTCCCGCCACGCGCCATGCCCCGCTGGCCGGTGCGTTGCCTGCGTAAAAATTGTCGAACAGGTCGGCCCCCGCCGCGAAAGTGAGCGGCGGCCCGGCATTGGCCCAATCTTCCACCGCCAGGAAAGCGCGCTCCTTGTCCGATCCGGGCGGCATGTCGAGGAAGGCGGCATATTTGCGGATCGTCCGATCCGGATCGAGCGCCCAAAAGCCCGATTGCAGCACCTCCATGGGAACATAGCCGAGCGTGGCGCAAGTGGCCCGCGCACCTTGCCAGAGCGCCGCGATCCGCTGGCGGTCGGCCGGCGGGAAACCATCGAACTCCCAGGGGGCGGCGATGGCCGCGACGGCCCTGACCGGCGCGACATGCGCCGCGCCGATCGCCAGGCTGCCGCCCAGGCAATAGCCGACCAGGATGGGCGGTTGCGGCAGGCTGGCGATGAGCGGGAGCAGGCGGTGGACGATGTGCCCCCCAAGGTCGAGCGTGGCGTCGTCGCGCGTCGGATATCCCCAGTCGACGAGGTAGACGTCATGCCCTGCTGCACCCATGCCGCGCAGCAAAGAACGGTTTTGCGAGATGTCGAGCACCTGGGGCGGGTTGATCAGCGAGGGAATGAAGATGATCGGCGCGCGATCATTCGGTTCGCCATAGCGCAGCAATCGCGCAGGGCGTGCCGCAGCATGAACGGGTGCGGCCGGGGCCGGTGGGGGGCGCAATGCCGCCTGATATTTGCGCACGCCCTGAAAGGCGCGGCGACGCAAATCCGCATCATCCTGCGTCCTACGCCATAAAAGATCGAGAAACAGCGGCAACGGCCGGGGGCCATGTTGCGGCGCGGTAACGGCCTGTGCTATTGCAGCATCTACAGGAGAAGGAGGGTTTTTCATGGCGAAGTCGAAAACGGCAAGCGAGTCGGAACCGGTGGTGATCAAGAAGTACGCGAACCGGCGTCTTTATAATACCGAAACATCGAGTTACATCACGCTGGAGCTGCTGTCGCAGATGACGCGCGAGGGGCGCGAGTTCACTGTCGTCGATGCGAAATCGGGCGAGGACATCACCCATAATGTCCTGACGCAAATCATCATGGAAGAGGAACAGCGCGGCAAGAATATGCTGCCGGTCAATTTCCTGCGCCAGTTGATCGCGATGTACGGCGATTCGATGCAGTCGATGGTGCCGCAATATCTCGAATCCTCGATGGATGCGTTTCGCAAGAACCAGCTCCAGTTCCAGGAAGCGATGCAGGGCGCGTTCGGCGGCGGGCCGCTGGCGGAGATCGCCAAGCGCAACCTTCAGATGTTCGAGACGGCGGCGGCCGCATTCAAGGCGAAGACCGGTATGCCGGTGCCGGGCGTCGGGGCGGCCTCTGTCGAAGCGGACAAGGATGACGAGATTGCCGAGCTGAAGGCGCAACTGGCGGCGCTCAACGCGAAGATCGACAAGCTGGCCTAAAGGCTTTCCGGGTCGACAGGGGGACGGTGCGGGCTTATTGGCCGCGCAGTTCCTCTCCAGCAGTCAGGCCGCCGACCCGTGAAACATGCCCTTTCCGTTACCCGCGAACAGGATTTTTCCGCCTGGTATCAGGCCGTCGTGTCCGAAGCCGACTTGGCCGAGGAAAGCGGCGTGCGCGGCTGCATGGTCATCCGCCCGTGGGGCTATGGCATATGGGAGCGCATCCAGAAGCTGCTCGACGATCGCATCAAGGCGACGGGGCATGAAAATTGCTATTTCCCGCTGTTCATCCCCTTAAGCTATTTCGAGAAAGAGGCCGAGCATGTTGACGGCTTTGCCAAGGAAATGGCGGTGGTCACGCATCACCGGCTGATCCAGCAGGACGGCAAGCTGGTGCCCGATCCCGACGCCAAGCTGGAGGAGCCGCTGGTGGTGCGGCCGACGTCCGAGACGGTGATCGGCGCGGCGTTCAGCCGTTGGGTGCAGTCATGGCGCGACCTGCCGGTGCTGATCAACCAATGGGCCAATGTGGTGCGCTGGGAAATGCGGACGCGGATGTTCCTGCGTACCACCGAATTTCTGTGGCAGGAGGGGCATACCGCGCACGCCACCGTCGACGAGGCGATGGAAGAAACGCTCAAGATGCTGGAAGTCTATCGCAGCTTTGCCGAAGAGTGCGTCGCGCTGCCGGTGATTGCGGGCGAGAAGCCGGAGAATGAGCGTTTCCCCGGCGCGGTCGCGACCTATTCGATCGAAGCGATGATGCAGGACGGCAAGGCGTTGCAGGCGGGTACGTCGCATTTTCTGGGGACCACTTTTTCGGCGGCGCAGAATATCCGGTTCCAAAATGCCGAGGGGCAGCAGGAACTGGCGCAGACGACCAGTTGGGGCATGTCGACCCGGATGATCGGCGGGCTGATCATGGTGCATGGCGACGATGACGGGCTGCGGGTGCCGCCGCGGGTCGCGCCGTACCAGATCGTCGTCGTGCCGATGCTGCGCGATGTGCCCGAGGATGCGGCGGTGCTGGACTATTGCGGCGAGCTGGTGCGTGCGCTGGGTCGGCTGGACGTGTTTCGCGAGCCGGTGCGGGCGCTGCTCGACCGGCGGGCGGCGAAGGCGGCGACCAAGCGGTGGGGCTGGGTCAAGAAGGGCGCGCCGATCGTCATCGAGGTTGGCGGGCGCGATGTCGCGGGCGGCAATGTGTCGGTGATCCGGCGCGACCGGCTGTACCGGGCCGATGGCAAGCTGGACAGCCTAGTGGTGGCGAAGGCTGACTTTGTCGGCGGGGCGGCGGCGATGCTGGAGGAGATCCAGGCCGCGCTGTTCGCACAGGCGCATGGGCGTCTGCATGGCGCGATCAACCGGGATGTGACCAGCCTGGAGGCGCTCAAGGCGCATTTCGCGGCGAGCGCGCGGCCCGGCTGGGCGGAGGTGCAATGGGCGCGGCCGACCGGGGCGGCGCTCGACAAGGTGGTGGCCTGGCTCAAGGGCGAGAAGCTGACGCTGCGCAACGTGCCGGTCGATGCGGCGGCGGCGGACGGGGTGTGCCTGTTCACGGGTGACGCGGCGGTCGAGCGGGTGCTGGTCGGGCGGAGCTATTGATCGTCGCGGTCGGCGCTTAACTTCGCATAATTCCTGCTGAATCGGCAATTTTGTTAGCGGTGTTGGAAATATTGCTGCGCGGGGGCGTGGAGCGGGCCGGGTGGACGGTGGAAAGAGCCTGTTCGCGTCGTAGCATCGGTGCGCGGGTGTAGGACAGGGGAATAGGGTTTGGCCGATATTGCCAGTGTGGCTGTTCTCCGGCAAAGGCTGGGGCCAGTTCAGGCGGCAGGGCTGGACCCCGGCCTTCGCCGGGGAACAACAAGGGTCAGGGATATTGCTGGCGGGTATGATGAAGCGCCAGCACCTGAATGGCGTCAGCCTTTACGCGATAGATGAGGACGTAGTTTGGCGTGACCAAGGCTTCCCGCGTGCCGGGGACGCGGCCGGGCCGATACATATAGGGATGGTCGGGCAGGTGATCGGCGGTGTGGCGGATCGCAGCGCCTATGCGTTTGGCGGCGGCCGGGTTGTGCGCTTCTATGGTGGCGATGACGCTTTCGAGTTTTCGCAGCGCGCTGGCTCACCAGACGACAGGCAGCATTAGGCCGTCTTGCGCGGTTCAACGATTTTGCGTCTGTCGATGATGGCCTGCATTCTCGCCATCGCTTCGTCATGCGGAACGTCTGGCTCGTCCGACGCCATCGCAGCCTCGACCTCGGCACGGAACCATGCGTCATAGGCTTCGGCCTCTTCGGTCGTCGCGAATTCGGACTCGATGGGGGTTAGCTTGGTCATGGATTCATTATAGCAGGGCGGTCCGGGCGAATCCATATCGCGCGGGATGTCGCGCCAGCGATTGATCTGTATCGGACATATTTAGGTTTGATTTGGGGATTGTTGCGCCTGTCATCGTAATTCCTCGCACGTCATCCAATCATTGCACTTTTTTCATGTAGCGGCCTATCATACAGAAGGTCAGGGGGACAAAATGCTCAGCGAAATTCCGATTTGGATCAAAGTTTTTTCATCCCTTGTCGGCCTGGTGGGCGCATTCATCGGATTAAATGCAGCTTATAAAAAATATGTTATATACAAAAAGAAATTTGTGTTGCTGCAAGATAATATCGAAAATATGTTTATAGGGCAGTTCAATAAAATTGAACTTAATCAGGCGTTATCAGGATATGTTGTTCCGCACTGCGCGCCTGGCGATCCATCTAACAAGGATGGCGAAGAATTTCTAGCAGATATGCGGGAATCTATTTTTGATTACATGGATAGAAGTATCAGTAAGTCAGCTGGACACCCGCAAAAACCGGCACTTTGATGCTTCCGTTGGGGTAATGGCGG
>CAZLSU010000029.1:0-31767 GCA_964562225.1 uncultured Sphingobium sp. | reverse complement strand
CCCATTTGACGAAGACATTGACGATGCCGGTATCCTGGCAGATCGGGCGATGCCCTTCCGCGCACATGCGGCTGTTGGTCAGGATCTGGGCGATCGCATCCTTGGCGGCGGGCGACTGTTCGGCTTCATAGGCTTCGCCCAGCGCGCGGATATAGTCCATCGGGTGATAATAGCTGATGAACTGCAATGCGTCGGCGACGCTTTCGATCAGGTCGGCTGCCTTGATGAGTGTCATATACCCTGGTCCTTTTGGTCCTGTCTTTGCGCGCGGCTATAATCTTTTGAAGCCCCAAGTCCAGATTCAGCGTTCCGTCCCGAACACCTCGTAAAAGTCCCGCAGCGCGCGCGCATCATGCAGGGCATTGTGCGGCACCTTGCTGGTCGCCGCCGAACTGAAGCCGGCCGCGTTGATCAACTCGAACCGCAGATGCGGCACCGTCACCATCTGCGCCGGGCCTACCAGCAGCAACTGACAGAAATAGGCGATATCGTCGGGCCAGTCGGCGATGATCACCGGCGCGGGATCACCCTCCAGATAGGCTGCGACATGCTCGGCGGCATGAACCCGGCTCAGCTCGTAATCCACGCCCAGCGGCACATGGCGCAGATAGGGCATCACATGCAGCGCGACCCATGGGTGAACCTCGCCCTCCACCGGGATGGAGGTATAGAATTCCTGGTCGCCATCCTCAGGCACCAGCGCCAGACTGATCAGCGCGCCGCCAAAGCCGTTAAATTCGGTGTCGAGGAAATAACGCATGGGGGTGATGAGTCTCCGGTTTATGATCGGGCGACTAGGGCATTGGCGGGCAGGGGGCCAGTGTTATGGCGGCACGGAAAGCGCGTCGATCCGGGCGGCCCCGGCCTGCGCTGGGGCGACGCACCCAACTCGTCGCCCCGGCGAAGGCCGGGGCCGCCCTCGTCCAGACGCACCCCCGGTTGAACATCCCCCACCCATCACGCTAAACCACCTCCATGATCACCCGTCTTCATTGGATTGCAAGCTACACCAGACCGTTCCCCGGCGCAGGCCGGGGTCCAGTCCCCCCGCTTTGGACTGGACCCCGGCCTGCGCCGGGGAACGGCAGATTGATCGTTCGTTACCAATATCTTCTCCTGTTCCTCCTCGCCCTCATCCTCCCCACCCTCGCCACAGCCGCCCCGGCCAACCGGCCGACCCCCGGCTATGTCCGGGTGCGCATCGAAACCGATCTCGGCGCGATCACCGTCGCGGTGGACCGCAAGCGCGCGCCGCTGACCTCGGCCAATTTCCTCGCTTATGTCGATGACGGGCGGTTCGACGGCACGACCTTCTACCGTTCGGCCCGGCGCAAGAGCGCCCCCGCCTATGGCTTGATCCAGGGCGGCATCGACACCGACGCGCGCCGCGCGATCCCGCCGATCCGCCACGAATCGACGCTGAAAACCGGCCTCACCCATCTCGACGGCACGCTGTCGATGGCGCGGCCCAACCGGCCCGATTCGGCGATGGGCAATTTCTTCATGACGATCGGCCCCACGCCCAACATGGACGCGCGCGGCGACTATATCGGCTATGCCGCCTTCGGCCATGTGGTCGGCGGCATGGATGTGGTGCGACGGATATTGGCGGTGCCGACCGGCGGCGGATCGGGCGTGATGCGCGGGCAGATGATCAAGCGGCCGGTACGCATCATCCGCGCCGTCCGCATCGACGGCAAGCCGCAGCCGACCGGGCGGATCAAGCCCTGGCTGATGGGTCTCAACCGCAAGAAATAAGGAGAGCCAGGATGAGCGGACGGATCAGGGTCGGGATCGGCGGATGGGTGTTCGAGCCGTGGCGCGGCACCTTCTATCCCGAAGGACTGCGGCAGAAGGACGAACTGGCCTATGTCGGGCAGCATCTGACCGCGACCGAGGTCAACGCCACCTATTATAGCTCGCAAAAGCCCGCGACTTTCGCCAATTGGGCCAAAGCGGTGCCCGACGGCTTCGCCTTCGCGGTCAAGGCGTCGCGCTACTGCACCAACCGCAAGATATTGGGCGAAGCGGGCGAGTCGGTGCAGAAGTTCGTGAATCAGGGCATCGCCGAACTGGGCGACCGGCTCGAGCCTATATTATGGCAATTCATGCCCACCAAGAAATTCAACGCTGACGATTTCGCCGCTTTCCTCCAACTGCTCCCCACCAGCGTGGACGGCGTGCCTTTGCGCCACGCACTCGAAGTGCGGCACGAAAGCTTCGACGACCCGGCCTTCCTCACGATGGCGAAGGATGCGGGGGCGGCTGTCGTCCTCGCCGACCATGCCGATTATCCGCGCATAGAAGGGCATGATGTCGGCTTCACCTACGCCCGCCTGATGCGCGCGCGTGAGGCCGAACCGACCGGATACAGCGACGCGGAAATCGCGGGCTGGGCGGAAAGCGCCAAAGCCTGGGCCAAGGCAGGCGACGTCTTCGCCTTCTTCATCAGCGGCGACAAGGTCCGTAATCCGGCAGCGGCGCAGGCGTTGATTTCCGAACTTAGTTAAAATTTCCTGTCTTGCGTTTGTTGCAATCGTACCGTCACACTTTGCGATTGTTACAAAGTCATGACAGGCTCATAGGCGCGCTCCCCGAGGCACCCCCTCGGAAAACCAAAAGAGCTTACCCATGCGTCATACCATTCAGGGCGCAGCGGTACTGGTAGCGATCGGTGTGCAGATGCTCACCTTCTACTCGGTGCTGTACGCCTGACCCAAGCCGTCGGACACACGTCCGGCCAAACAAAAAGCCGCCCATGGCCATCGGCCGGGGCGGCTTTTTGTTTGGGATGGCGTTTGGGAAGCCATCCCGGTCTTGCATCCGCATGGTTCCCCGGCGAAGGCCGGGGTCCAGTTCTGACCGAGGGGACTGGACCCCGGCCTTCGCCGGGGAACTGCGCCTGGGTGCAGATCAAGGAATTTTGGCGCTCAGCCTTTGGCGAGCCAGCCGGCGAGCAGATAGGCGACCACGCCGATCGGTCCCAGCGCGCACAGCGTCAGCAGCACGAGCGCCACGCGCACGATCGTCACGTCAATGCCGGTCCGGTTGGCGATCCCGGCGCACACGCCCATGATCTTGGCGTTGCTGCGGTCGAGGGTGAAGCTGTTATTCATGATGTCTGGCCTTTGAGATAGAGAAGTGGGTCGTCGGCTCAGGCGAGCGAGACGACCGGACCGACAGCGGCGCCCACGAAGATCGCGGCGACGAGGATGGCGCCGACGAAGGCGACGGCGGCGTTCTGGAACTTGGCTACGAACATGTGTTTAACTCCCTTTAAGTGAACTGCCGGACGATCCGGCGTCATGCCAGGGAGATTGCAGGAGCCGTGCCAGTTTCGATTTCGCCCGGAAATCCGGCATATTTCGCCGCGCCACCGCATTTTTCCGCGCACATTTTCCGCGCTGTTGGGAAATTGTACCAGTCCTTGGCAAAAATTCCGTGCCATCCCCGTTGAGCGATCTGCTGTTCGTCTATGGCACCCTGCGCATGGGCTGCGACGATGCGATGGCGCGCTGGCTCCACGGCGCATCCCGCCTGATCGGCCCGGCGCAAGCGAATGGCGCGCTGTATCGCGTGGATCATTATCCCGGCTTCGTGCCCGGCGGGTCGGGGCAGGTGGTCGGCGACCTTGTGCAGCTCGCCGATCCTCCGGCCGCCTTCGCCATCCTCGACGATTATGAACAATGTTCCGACGCCTGGCCCCGGCCGCGCGAATATCGCCGCGAACGGCTGATCGTGGCCGGGCCGCAGGGACCGGTCGAGGCTTGGACCTATATCTTCGCCCATGATGTGCGCGGCCTCGAACGGATCGAAAGCGGCGACTTTCTTGGCCGATAGGCTTGCGTGCTGGCTCCGCCGCCCTAATCTCCCGCTTCTGTCGGGGGACGGAAAAAGGATGAGTGGATGACGATCGAACGCCTGCCCGATGACCGGAACTGGATCGCCTCCACCGGCCTTGACCGCCGCTCCGCCTTGCTCGGCGGCGCATTCGTCGCGGGCTTCGCGGCCGCCTGCCAGCCGGTATCGGCCACCACGATAAAGACCGCCTCGACCGGCCTTACCGAAGAAAGCGTGTCGATCCCTGCGTCGGACGGCTTCGCGCTGCCCGCCTTCGTCGCCCGGCCCGCTAGGGGCAAGCCCGCCCCGGTCATCATGGTGGTGCATGAGATTTTCGGGGTCCATGAATGGGTCAAGGATATTTGCCGCCGCTTCGCCGCCGCGGGCTATCACGCGATCGCGCCCGACCTGTTCGCGCGCCATGGCGATGCGACCAAGATCAGCGATTTCAAGGTCTTGCGCGAAACCATCGTCTCCAAGGCCCCCGACGATCAGGTTTTCCGCGACATCGACAGCGCCTATGCCTTTGCCGGTGCCCATGGCGGCGACGCGACCCGTCGCGGCATCACCGGCTTCTGCTGGGGCGGGCGGATCGTCTGGCTCTACGCCGCACACAGCGCCAGTCTGGACGCGGGCGTCGCTTTCTACGGTCGGCTGGAAAGCGAAAAAACCGCGTTGCAACCGCACAACCCGATCGACGTCACCGGGCAATTAAAGGCTCCGGTGCTCGGCCAATATGGCGAACGCGACAAGGGCATCCCGATGCCCGATATCGAAGCGATGCGCGCCGCGCTCAAAGCCGCCGGCAAGTCGCCACCCGACGCGATCACCGTCTATCCGGGGGCGGACCACGGCTTCATGGCCGATTATCGCCCCAGCTATAACCCAGAGGCCGCCGCTACGGCCTGGACCGCGACGATCGACTGGTTCGACACCTATGTAAGGAAAGTGAAAAAAGGCTGATCCCTATTTCGCCTTCATCGCCTCCACCGCCGCCAGCGTGCTCTTCACATGCCCCGCATAGCTCATCTCGCTATGCACGAAGGCGATCCGCCCGGTCGGCGCGATGACATAGGATGTGCGGTCGGTCATCCCCGGCCGCATCTTCAACGCCACATCGAAGCCGCTGATGATGTCCGGCCCGGCGGAGGCGACGGCGAACTTGCCCGCGCACTCCTTGGTGGAAAAAGCGACCAGATCATCGACCGGATCGGCCGACATGCCGATGACGGTCGCGCCCGCCGCCTTGAACTTGTCGATATTCTCGGCGAATTCGCGCGCTTCGGCGGAGCAGCCCGGCGTGAACGCCTTGGGGAAGAAATAGAGCACAACCGGCCCGCGCTTCAACTGATGCGCCAGCGTCACCGTGAAGGTCTTGCCCGCGATCGCCCCGCGCGTCGTGAAATCGGGGGCCTTCGCCCCCACCGCCAGCGCCGCCATCGCGCTGCTGGAGCCAAGCAGGGTGGCGGCGATCGCCAGAGCCATGATGCGGGTCTTCATCGGTCAATGTCCTTCAGCGGGCGGAACGGTCGGCGCGGGAACCGGCGGCTCCCATAATTCGATGGCATTGCCTTCGGGATCATGAATGCGCGCAAAACGCCCCACGGAAGGATCATCCCATTCAGGCTTGGTGATGATCGTTATGCCGGCGGCGCGCAAGCCTTCCAGCATCGCGTCCAGTTCCGCTACGCGGAAATTGATCATATAGGCTTTGTCGGCGGCGAAATAGTCGGTGTCGGCCTTGAACGGCGCGAATATGGTCGGCCCGCCCTGCGTCGTCCACGCCCATTCATCGGCGGGCGCGGCGGGATCGGCCGTACAGCCCGCGCCGACGCCCAGATGGGTGCGATACCAGGCGTTGAGCGCATCGGGGTCCGCCGCCCGAAAGAACAGGCCGCCCATTCCCAATACCGGCATCGCATCCTCCTCGACTGATGCGTAGAACCTAGCATGGGCGGACGCGGCTTGGAACCGGGACCATGCTGGCTGGTTGGGGATGACATGACCAGGCTTGCCGTCTTCGCCCTCCTGCTGCTCGCCGCCTGCGACGATCGGTCTGCGCCTGCCGACAATCAGGCCAATCTGTCGATGGACCTGCCCCAGCCCGTTCCGGACACGCCCGCCAATGAAGCGACGCCGGTCGATCCTGGTCCCAACGAAAGCGTCGCGGCCGACCGCGCGGACACCATACCGGTTGCGTTTCAGGGGCGCTGGACCGGCCTTGCGCAGGATTGCGGCGATCCGGCGGCGGACATGGAACTGGACATGCGGCCGACGCAGCTTCTGTTCCACGAAAGCGAGGGCAAGATATTGGCGGTGGAGGCGAACGATGATGGCAGCGTGTCGGTCAAGGCGGCCTTCACCGGGGAGGGGCAAAGCTGGACCCGGCAGATGCTCCTGACCCAATCTGCGGATGGTGCCCGGCTGACCATCCGGGGCGATGGCACCAGCACCACACGCAAGCGCTGTTGAGCGCGCTTTCTTTGGCGCACCGCCGCCGCTAGAGCGGGGCATGATCCGCCGCCTGACGCTCAGCGACTTTCGCAATCATGCCGATGCGCTGATCGTGCCCGACGATCGGATGATCGTGCTCACCGGCGACAATGGCGCGGGCAAGACCAACATTCTCGAAGCAGTTTCGATGCTCGCCCCCGGACGCGGCCTGCGCGGCGCGGCGCTCGGTGCCATGCCACGGCAGGATGGGGAGGGGGGCTTTGGCATCGCGGCCGAAGTGGACGGGGTTATGCTGGGCACCGGCGTCACCCCCGCCACGCCGGAACGGCGGCAGGTGCGGATCGGCGGCGTCGCCGCGTCGGCCAATGCGCTCGCCGACCATATGTCGATCACCTGGCTGACCCCGGCGATGGACCGGCTGTTCCTTGACAGTCCGGGCGGGCGGCGGCGTTTCCTCGACCGGCTGACGCTGGCGCTGCACCCCGCCCATGCGATGCACAGCGCCCGTTACGAAGCGGCGATGCGTAGCCGCAACCGCCTGCTCGTCGATCCGCGCCGCGCCGATCCCGCCTGGCTCACCGCACTCGAAACGCAGATGGGCGACCATGGTGAGCGGATCGCCACCGCCCGCGCCGATCTTGTCGCGCATCTCAACGCCCGGCTGGAGGTCCAGCCCGACGCCCCCTTCGCCCGCCCCCATCTGGCGATCGAAGGGGGGGCGATCGAGCGCGGGGCAGGGGAGGGCGATCCCCCGCTCGCCACCCGCCTCGCGCAGGAACGCCGCCGCGACGCCGCCGCCGGTCGCACGCTCAGCGGCCCGCACCGCAGCGATCTGGGCGTCGTTCATGTCGCCAAGCAACAGGCGGCCGCGCTCTGTTCGACCGGAGAGCAGAAGGCGATGCTGCTCTCGATCATCCTTGCTCATTCCGCGCTGATCGCCGACCATATCGGTCGCCCGCCGGTGCTGCTGCTCGACGAAATCGCCGCCCATCTCGACCCGGCGCGCCGGGCCGCGCTGTTCGACCGACTCGTGGAAACCGGCGGACAGGTCTGGATGACCGGAACAGAAACCAGTCTTTTCAAGGAATTAACCTCTTGCAGCGGGTTTGAGGTCACGTCCGGTCAGGTGTTTCGTTCCGCACCATGACGCAATGCAGCAACGCTTCGTCGCTTCGTCATGGTCAATCCGTCCGGCGTCTGCCCTAAGGGCGGCGGGACAAAAGAAGAAGCGGGTCGGGGTTTTCCAATATGATCAGTGGTTTGCGCGCGATTTTCGCGTCGGTGATGCTTGCGCTCGGAACATTGGCCATTGTCGCCCCCGCCGCCGCTGGAACCCTGCAATGCGCGCCTTATGCGCGGCAGGTATCGGGCATTCAGCTTTTCGGCAACGCCAACACCTGGTGGGACCAGGCCGCCGGGCAATATGATCGCGGCCAGCAACCCCGCGTCGGCGCCGTCCTCGCTTTCTCCTCCAGCCGTTCGATGCGCGTCGGCCATGTCGCGATGGTCAGCCAGGTCGTCAGCGATCGCGAAGTCCGCCTGACCCACGCCAACTGGTCCTATCGCGGCGGCATAGAGCGTGACGTTCGCGCCGTGGACGTCTCGGCCAATAATGACTGGACCGACGTGCGCGTCTGGTACGGCCCGATCGGCGACCTCGGCCTCCGCTCCAATCCCGCCCACGGCTTCATCTACGCCAACGCCCCCGCAGCCCCGGTCCAGCGCGTCCAGATGGCCCCAGTCCAGATCGCCGACGCCAGCAGCGTCATGGGTGCGCGTTCGGCTTACTGATCGGCTCGGCAAGTCTCCTTGCTCCCCTCCCGCAAGCGGGAGGGGGTTGGGGGTGGGCTGGCGCTAAGTTGAAAAGGAGTGGAGCGCGGACCGTTCGCGAAGGTAAACTCTGTCCTACAATCCATCATTCATGCTACAAACGGGGTCCGGGTTATTTCGCATCGTTAGGCTCTTCTCATCGAACGTCGGATAGGATCGAGCACGCGCAATAATATGTCGCATTCGGCGGGAAATATGCGAAGTTAAGCCCCGATGTTCCCCGGCGCAGGCCGGGGTCCAGTCCCCGCCAAGCCTTGATTCGCCCCCCACGCTGCAAACAGCAGCCCGCCTTAACCCATTCTAAAATGACTCTGCCTTAAGGTCGATCCCGGTGGGGCGGTTCGGGTTTTAAGAGTCGCAAATATGGGCTTTTACAAGAGTTTGCGCGCGGCCATCGGTGCGGCCGGGCTATTCCTTTTCGCGTCATCGGCAGGCGCTGCCGACGTTCTCCAATGCGTCCCCTATGCCCGCCAGGTGTCGGGCGTCGACATTCGCGGCGATGCGCTGACCTGGTGGGATCAGGCGGAAACCCGCTTCAAGCGGGGGCACACCCCCCGCAAGGGCGCGGTGCTCGCCTTTCGCCCCGCAGGCCCGATGGTGCTGGGCCATGTCGCGGTGGTCAGCAAGGTTCTGGATGACCGAGAGGTGTTGATCCGCCACGCCAACTGGTCGGTCCCCGGCGCGATCGAGGAGGATGTGCTCGCCATCGACGTATCCGACGATGGCGATTGGAGCGCGGTGCGCGTCTGGCACAGCCCGACCGGGCAGATGGGCGCGCGCACCAATCCGACCTACGGCTTCATCTATCCGGCCAAAGGCAAGCTCCACGACTTCAAGCCCTACGATTCGCTGGGTGCCAGCATCAGGCTGGCCAGCAACAATGCGGTCAAAGCGGTACGCGAACCGCGCGCCGAACGCCGCGCCGCGCCGCACAGGCTGGCGGTTGATCCGTTCGTCGTCGAATATGCCGACGCCACCCCATCCAGCCGTTCGCTGGGCGACATCATCGCCGACGTGAAGCGCGAAACGGCGTTGCGCTGAGGCCAACCGATGATCCTGCGCAAAGCCCGGTCGATCTTGCTTTGGCAAAAGTTGATGGTCAATGACGCCGCTTTGACATAGTTGAGCGCGAAGGGGGTACCGACGACACGTCATTGGCCGGTGGTCGATCGACAATTGGAGAGCCTGCCCCGTGCCTATCACCGCTATCGATTTCGAGGCGTCCTGCCTGCCCCGGCATGGCCGCTCCTATCCGATCGAAGTCGGCATCGCCTGCGCGCGCTACAGCCATAACTGGATCATCCGGCCGCATGACAGCTGGGCAGGGTGGGAATGGACGCAGGAGGCGCAATCCCTCCACGGCCTGACCCACGAGCGCATCGTTCGCGAAGGATTGCCCGCCAATGTCGTGCTGGCGCAACTCATAGCGGCGGTCGGCACCAACCGCGTCGTCGCCGACGGCCTGATCGATCAATATTGGCTCGATACGCTGGCCGACGCCGCGGGCGCGCCGCGACCCTTCCGGATCGACCATGTCTCGCTGGTGATCGACGAATCGCGCGCCGGCGAAAGCGCGATCCGCGCGGCCGTGGATCAGGCCGATCAGCGTCATCCCGTCCGTCACCGCGCGCGCGACGACGCCCGCTGGCTGTCCGCCGTGGTGGAATATCTGCACGCCCCCGCCGCCATGCCGCAACCCGCCTGCATGATGGCGGGTGCCCTTTAAGTCTGGATTGCTGCTGCTATTTCGCAGGAGCAACATTTTGTTACCAACGGCCAATTCGGCGGAAATCCTTGGTTCGTAGATGATGTTCGTCCGGCACCGCCGGCGACATTTGTCCGACCAGGAGATGCCGACATGTTTCTGACCCTTCTCACCAGTTCCGTGGCGCTCGCCACGTCTGCGCCTATCCATCAGGCACCCGTCGTTCACGCCAACGGCGCGGTCGATGCTGTCTACGCCACCCAGTCCTCGATCCGCCTCAAGGACATTGATGCCCGCCCGGTCACGCGCCAGGCCAACGCGCTGTGCCGCTGGCAGGCGAGCATGGTGCTGACCCGCGCCGTCGCGGGCCAGGACGGGCGCGCTATGCCCGCCATGGGCAAGGCGGTTCACAGCTTCGCGCCGATCGGCGGCACCGAAGTGGGCAAGTGCAAGGATGTGCGCGGTCGCATCGACAAGCAGGTCGCACGCCATGGCAGCGCGACGCAGGCGCAGGCCGTGATGATCGCACGACAGGATCATGGCGCTCTCGCTGCCGAGATGGACGGCTTCCACGCGCTGATGTCCAAGGGCGGATGACGGCACCACTGATACTGGTTGCCGAAGCGCAGCCTGACATGCGGATTGCGGTGCGGCGGTCGCTCGAAGAGAGCGGCTTCCGTACCGTGCCGGTCGAAACCGCCGCCGATATGTGGAGCGCGCTGGACGAGATGTCGCCCGGCGCGCTCGTGCTTGATACCGCCCTGCGCAAGCCGCACGGCACCGATCTGTGCCGCGAGGTGCGCGACCGCAGCGACCTGCCGATCATTCTGGTGGGTGCCAACAGCAGCGAGATCGACCGGGTCGTCGGGCTGGAATTGGGGGCGGATGATTATCTATCCAAGCCTTATTCTCCGCGCGAACTGGTCGCCCGGTTGCGCGCGGTACTCCGGCGCGGTCGGACCGAGACGCGACCCGGCACGCAGCGGCGGCAGGAGGCGCGGTTTGAGGGGTGGACCGTCAGCTTTTCACGCCGCACGGTAGCCGATGCCACAGGCAAGGCCATCGACCTGACCGGTGCGGAATTCGATCTGCTGGCCGCGATGATGGAACAGGCGCAGCGCGTGATCGCGCGCGAACGACTGATGGAATTGTCATCCCCGCGAGGCGGTGAATCGTCCGATCGCAGCGTCGATGTGCTGGTCAGCCGATTGCGGCGCAAGCTGTCGAGCGCGACGCATTCTGCGCCGATCGTAACCGTGCGCGGCATCGGCTATATGTTCAGCGCGTCGGTCGATTATCGCTGAAATGCGTGTCAGGCAGCCCAATCCAGTCAGACATATAATTTAACAAAGCTGCTGCGCCGCAGCAAAGTCATGGCGCTATCTAACATGCAGGCCCCGACCCTGCCCCCGGTCGGCCCAGCATAAGGATATTGACCCATGAACGAGCTTATCGGCCGCGTGTTCAGCTTTGAAAGCCACGTCTTCCCGAACCAGAGCGCGCTCTATAATCGTCTCGCCAGCGACGGGCAAAGCCCCAAGGCGCTGATGATCAGTTGCGCGGATTCGCGTATCGTCCCTGAACATATCATGCAGGCCGCCCCCGGCGACCTGTTCGTGTGCCGGAACGCGGGCAACATCGTGCCACCCTATTCCAATATGAATGGCGGCGTGTCGTCGACCGTCGAATATGCGGTCATGGCGCTGGGCGTGCGCGACATCATCGTGTGCGGTCATAGCGACTGCGGCGCGATGAAGGCGCTGGTCAACGAAGAGCCGCTTGCCGCCATGCCCAATGTCGCGGCCTGGCTGCGCCACTCACACGCCGCACAGAAGGTCGCGCGCGAAAGCTATCCCGCCGACCTGTCGGACGCGGAAAAAGTGCGCAACGTCAGCCTTGAGAATATCGTGGCGCAACTCGCGCATCTGCGCACCCACCCATCTGTCGCGTCGGGCATCGCGCGCGGCGAAATCGCCCTGCATGGCTGGTTCGTCGATATCCATGCTGGAATGATTATGGGTCTGGACGGCGATACGGGCCGGTTCGTGCCGCTGCGCGAAGGCGTGCCTATGCCGGTCGCGCTTCCCCACGCCCAGCGGCTTGCAGCCGACATCGCCTATGCGCAGGCAGCGGAATAAGCCATGTTCAAATCCCTGTCCGCAACCTTCAGCCGTGATTTCACGGCGTCGATCGTCGTCTTCCTGGTGGCGATGCCGCTTTGCATGGGCATTGCGGTCGCGTCCGGGGTACCGCCCGAAAAGGGGCTGATCACCGGTATCATCGGCGGAATCGTGGTCGGCGCGCTGGCGGGATCGCCCTTGCAGGTCAGCGGCCCCGCCGCCGGCCTTGCCGTTATCGTGTTTGAAATCGTGCGCGAACAGGGCCTGTCGGCGCTCGGACCCATATTGATCCTGGCGGGTATCATCCAGGTGCTGGCGGGCGTGCTGAAGGTGGGCGGCTGGTTCCGGGCGATTTCTCCCGCGGTCGTTCATGGCATGCTGGCGGGCATCGGCGTGTTGATCGTCGTGGGCCAGTTCCATGTGCTGTTCGATCATAAGCCGCTGCCGAGCGGCCTTGCCAATCTGGTCGCGATGCCGGGCAAGATGCTGGGCCTGGGCGACAGCGGCATGGCGACTGCCTTTGCCGTCGGCATGACGACCATCATTGCCATGCTGGGATGGGAAAAAATCCGTCCCGCATCGATGAAGCTGGTGCCCGGCGCGCTGGTAGGCGTGCTGCTGGGCACATTGGTCGCCTTCACGCTGGGGCTGTCGGTCGCGCGCGTCGAAGTCCCCGCCTCCATCGTCGCGGCAATCGTGCCACCGACGGGGGACTGGTTGGCCCAGATCTTCAATCCGACCATCCTGACCACCGCCATCGCCATCGCCTTCATTGCCAGCGCAGAGACGCTGTTGTCGGCGGCAGCGGTCGATCGGATGCACGATGGACCGCGTACCGATTATAACAAGGAATTGCGCGCGCAGGGCATCGGCAATCTGCTGTGCGGTGCGGCGGGTGCCCTGCCGATGACCGGTGTGATCGTGCGCAGTTCGGCCAATGTGCAGGCTGGCGCGATGACGCGCCTGTCAGCGATCCTGCATGGCGTGTGGATATTGGCGTTCGTCGCGGTGCTGCCTTGGTTGCTGCGCGAGATTCCGATGGCGGCGCTGGCGGGCATATTGGTGGTGACGGGCGTGCGCCTAGTCAGTCTCGCCCATGTCAGGCATCTGCTCCACCTTTATGGACCGTTGCCGGCGATCGTATGGGCTGCGACGCTGATCATGGTTGTGGCGACCGACCTGCTGACAGGCGTATTGGTCGGCCTTGCCCTGTCGCTTATGGAACTGCTGCCCCATGTCCGAAAGCTTCGGCTTCATGTGGTGGATGGCGGCGGCGGCGATGCGCATGAGGTTGCGCTCGATGGGTCGGCGACCTTCCTGACCCTGCCCAAATTATCTGCAAAACTCGAATCGCTGCCGGTCGGGCGACTGGTTGTCCTGAATGTCGAA
Source organism: uncultured Sphingobium sp. (assembly GCA_964562225.1). GTDB lineage: Bacteria > Pseudomonadota > Alphaproteobacteria > Sphingomonadales > Sphingomonadaceae > Sphingobium. The sequence goes on along the minus strand of CAZLSU010000029.1, from coordinate 18,429 downwards.
CGGCTCAGTCATATCGACCATACCTGTGCGGAAATGCTGCGGGAGTGGGTCGACCGGCGTCGCAAGTCGGGCAGTGAAGTTGAACTATTAGGTGCGACCGGCCGACTTGAACATTTCAAGATTTGATCGGGCGCTCTGTTTCGCCGCCTTGCCTCCCCACCACGGCAAGGCGGCGAAACATATTTAGTTTCCACCCAGAAACACATCAGAAACATATGTTATCAAAATAGAAAAGAACAGTGCGCAATATACAACAGTGATTATCTACTCTTCGCAGTTGCAACAATCAGCAATTGCATAGTGCGCTTCAAGTAAATAGCGCTCGATCCGACCGCAGATATTCGGAACCAAAGAGATTCCGAAGTCATACGGACGCAGGAAGGAACATTCTTTTTCAAGGGGAATGTTCATGAAATATCAGATCGCATGTGCCGCATTGGCGCTTATGTCCAGCGCACCGGCCTTTGCGCAGGACGCACCGACCAGCCCCGTCACCGTGACCGGCAGTGTCGCTTTGGTGTCCGACTATCGCTTCCGTGGCGTGTCGCAGTCCGACAAGGGCATGGCCGTGCAGGGTGGCATCACCGCGACCCATGAAAGCGGCCTCTATGCCGGCACATGGGGTTCCAACCTGGGTGGCTGGGGTCGTTTCGGCGGGTCGAACATGGAGCTGGATCTGTTCGCCGGCTACGCGATTCCGCTGGGCGGCGCGACGCTGGATGTCGGTCTGACCTGGTATATGTATCCGTCGGGCGCCGACACGACCGATTTCGCCGAACCCTATGTGAAGCTGTCGAGCACCTTCGGTCCCGTCAAGGGTCTGCTGGGCGTCGCTTATGCGCCCAAGCAGGAAGCACTGGGCACCGTTTGCAGCGATTCGGCCTGCACGGTCTTCGATCCGGGCGCCAAGGGCGACAACCTCTATATCTGGGGTGACGTGAGCGGGGCCATCCCTAACACGCCGGTTACGCTGAAGGCGCATCTGGGTTATTCGGACGGCAACCCCGGCCTTGGCCCGCGCGGCACGTCGATCGCGCCGACCGGCAAATATCTCGACTGGATGATCGGCGCGGACGCCGCCATTCCGGGTACGCCGCTGACGGTCGGGGTCGCTTATGTCGACACCGACATCTCCAAGTCCGACCGCGCCTATCTGGCGGGGGCTTTCGAGGTGATCGAAAACAGCAAGGGCAACGGCAAGTCGATTTCGAGCGGCCAGGTGGTATTCTCTGTCACTGCGGCCTTCTGATTTGGTGAAGGGGCGGGGCCGGTTCGCCGGCCTCGCCCTTTTTCCTATAGAAAATACTGGCTTGCGCGGCGGGAGCGGCTAAGCTGCCTGTCCATAACAGCCAGGAGAGAATGCAATGATGGTGATGTTCATCGGAGCGGATCGTTCCGAAACCTCGGTCAATGCCGGTCAGGTCACCTTTGTCTCTTCCGTGACGGACGGCACGCGCATCCGTTTTGGCGAAGGGCGTAGCGTTACGGTCACCGAACCGATCGCCGAAGTCATGGACCGGCTGAACAAGGCGCTGCTGCCGCACGAATAGTGTGGCGCAGGCGCGTCAGAAATCCAGCTCGACGCGCATTCCGCCTATGTGCAGCCCGAAATCATCGGTACCATTCGGTAGGTCCGAATAGGTCAGATAGCCGTAATTGAGGTTGAAGCGCAGAAAGGCGATCGGCGTCCAGATCAGCGATCCGATAAGGCCGTCCTGCCGTCCGCCCATGATCGGTCCGTCGTTCAGTGTCAGCATGTCGTACCGTGCATTTATCTGCACCGCGCCAATGCCGCCATCGCCCAGGGCGTTTTTCGGATCGGTCCGGTCGAACATGCCCTTGGCATAGGCCCGGCTGTCGCCATCGGTCAGGAAATAGCCGACCTCGGCATAACCGCCAAAGAAGGTCGGGTCAGCCAGGCCCGGACGATAGGCGGTCAGCCAATGCGCCTCTCCCGCGACATGCCAGGGACCGCGCACCGCGGCGAGTTCGACGCCATAATGAAATTCGCGATCGACCATCAGTTCCGGGGTCGCCAAAATGCGGCTGTTGCTGCTGTGTAGATAGGGGCGCTGGCGATAGCGCACGCCGTCTTCCGCGACCCGGTTGAGCTTGCGCCAATGGCCTGACGCAGCGAAATGCAACTGCGTACCGGCCAGCCTGGGCGCAAAGACGATGCGGCCATCCATGCCGAAACTGTCATTCTCGTCCCCGCCCGCCGGTCCATCCGACTGGTTCGACAGCGCCTCTATATCATCGGCAAACAGCCCCGCCTGGGCCAGCCACGCGCCGCTTTGATATTGGGCGGACACGCCCAGCCTGCGCTCGAAATTAAATGCGTCGGTGAAGGCGGCGCGTTCCATCACCGATCCGCTGGTATCGCCGATCAGTTCGTCGAGCGATTGAAACTGGTTATGATTGCCGGCCGTCAGCAGCAGCCCGCCCTTTTCATAGGAAATGAATGTGTCGACCAGATCGACGCTGTTGTCGGACAGCTCCAGTTCCAGCTTGTAGCCGAACCCCGCGCCCAGCTTGCCTTCCCCGCCCAGCCGGATGCGGCGCGCCTCCGTCGAAAAGCCAAAGCCGCGATCGGTCGATCCGGGTGGCGGGGAGACATAACCAGCATCATATTGGATGCGGCCCTTCACTTTGAACAGACGGTCTCCCAATTTGAACTGCGGCGAACCTTTCCAGCCGATCTGGGTGCTGGGGGCAGGAGCGCGGGCCAGAGCCGGACTGGAAGCGGCTGGGGTCACCGTTGTCGGAGCCGAGGCGGGCGGCGGCGTATCGCGCGTCGCCATCTGCCGCTCCAACGCCTCCAGCCGCATGGTCAATGCTCTGATCTGATCGCGTAATGCCTGCGCCTCGGCTTCCGACACCGTCGCCAGGGCCGGCGTGGGGAGGGCAAGAGCGGCAATCAGCAGTGCGGACCGTCCGATCGATATCATAGCTGTGCCCCCAGGTTCGTTGACGGTTATCCTGACCCGCTGTGCGCGCGCCATAAGCGGTTTCGCTTAAAACGCAATTGCCGTGGGGGTGCTCCCAAGCCGTGTCGCAGCACAGAATTGTGTAAAAACATTGCTTTATGCGGTCATGCATGCAACAAAATATTGCTAATCCATGGGCGGGCGGGCGCGGATCACCGCCTTGGTTGACCGGGCAAGGACGCAACCCTATCTCGCCTGACATGGGTAAGATTTTCATTCCGGCTATTCGCATTTGACCGCTCCAACGATTATTCTGGTCGAAGATGATCCGCCGCTGCGGACACTGACCGCGCGCGCATTGCAGGAACATGGCTATCAGGTGCGGCCTGCATCGTCCGGCCCTGAAATGTGGGTCGCCTTCGACGCTGGCCCTGCCGACTTGGTCGTGCTGGACGTCATGCTGCCGGGGACCAACGGTATCGACCTCTGCCGACAGATTCGGCGCAAAAGCGATATTCCGATCATCTTCATCAGTGCGAAGGGCAGCGAGACCGACCGGATCGTCGGCCTGGAACTGGGTGCCGACGATTATCTCGCCAAGCCATTTGGTACCCGCGAACTGATCGCTCGCATCCGCGCGATCCTGCGCCGCGCCGGGCTGGAACGCGGTCCCGACGATGTGCGGGAGAGCGAAGCGCATTTTGATGGATGGGTGGTCAATTTCCCCCGGCGCGAATTGCGCTCGCCCGGCGGTGCTATCGTCGAACTGACCGGCGCGGAATTCGACCTGTTGGGCAGCTTCCTCAGCCATCCGCAGCGCGTCATCGCGCGCGAACGGCTGATCGAACTGTCGCGCACCCGCATGGGCGACAGTAGCGATCGCAGCATCGATGTGCTGGTCAGCCGCCTGCGCCGCAAGCTGTCGACCAGCGACAATGTCGCGCCGATCACGACGGTGCGCGGCATAGGCTATATGTTCAATGCCGAGGTCAATCGCGCTTGAGCCGCCGCGCGTTCAACAGCTCTCTGGGGCTGGTGGGCCGCCTGTTCATCATATTATTGCTGACGGTCGTGCTGGAGTTCGCGGTCGGTACCCTGATCTACGAGCGTGCCAGCCACCTGTCCTTGCAGGAGGATGAAGCCCGGCGACTGGCCGAACATCTCGTCATCGCCCGCAAGCTGATGGAGGAGACCCCGCGCGAGGAACGGCGGCCGCTGGGCGTGCAACTGACCACGGATCGTTACGATGTGCATTGGACGCCGTCTCTCCCCGCGCCGCCGCTGGCCCCCGAACTGGACAAGATGCGTAAGCAGATATTGGCGTGGGAACCGGCATTGGCGCGCTCCAACCTGCGGTTACGACTGACATCGCCCGGTCGCGCATCGGAAATCAGTGGCGGGCTGCAATTGCCCGACGGCAGTTGGCTCTATTTCGGTATGCACCATGCGGGCGGCAAATGGGAATTCACGCTCGGCAGGATGGGGCTTGCGCTGATCCCGGTACTGGCGCTGCTGATCGCGGCTGCCATGCTGATCCGCCGAACGCTCGGGCCCCTGCGTGACCTGACCCGCGCAACCGAGCAGTTCGGCCTTTCCGACCGGGTCGAGGTGGAGGAAGCAGGCACCGTGGACGTGCGCCGCCTGATCCAATCCTTCAATGCCATGCAGGAACGTATCCACCGCCTGATCGACGAACGCACCGAGACGCTGGCGGCAGTCGGGCACGACCTGCGCACCCCATTGGCGCGGGTCCGGCTGCGGCTGGACAATTTGGCCGACGAGAACGCGGCGCAGACGATCGGCGCGGATGTCGCCGAGATGAGCGCGATGATCGACTCCCTGCTTGCCTTCCTGGGTGGCGAAAGAGACCCGGAACCGCCGGTCCACTCGGATATCGCCGTCACCATCGCGACGATCGCCGACGCATTTCAGGACCAGGGGGCCGACGTCGTCTATCAGGGACCGGACCATCTGGAGATGGCGCTGCGTCCGATGAACATACGCCGCGCGATCGGCAATCTGGTCGAAAACGCGCTCCATTATGGCCAGCGCGCGCGATTGTCGCTGCACCGCGATGGGCAGCAGGTCGTGATCCGCGTCGATGATGACGGCCCCGGCATTCCCGACGATCGGCTGGCCGACGTACTCAAGCCCTTTACCCGGCTCGATACCGCGCGACAGCGTAATACCCGTGGCCTCGGCCTGGGTCTCGCCATCGTCGACCGGGCGGTGGATCAGGAAGGCGGCCTGTTCTCGCTCGCCAACCGGCGCGAAGGCGGGCTGCGGGCGGAAATCAGGCTAGCGTTGCAGGATTAGCGCCCGGCGCAACTATGGCCGTCCCCCGCAATCAGGTCGAGGCAGCGGCCGTCAATCTCGGCCCTGGGCACCGGCAGGCCGATTAGTGCGGCAAGGGTCGGCATGATGTCCACCGTCTCGACCCCCAGCGGCTGCTCGAAACCGCGCATCCCCTTGCGCCAGAACAGGATCGGTACGCGGCGGTCCGCGTCCCACGGCGATCCGTGGGTCGCGACATAGCCTTTGGTCGGATCGACGATCGGCGTAATCCGCGGCTTGAGCAGCAGCAGGATGTCGCCCGATCGCTGGGGATCGAAACTGGCGCGCGCTTCCTGGATCAGGCTCCAGCTTTCGGGCGGGCCGGACGGGCTGGGGGTGGCGGCAATCTGCGCCTTGGTAAAGACGGTTTGGACCTGGGGGTGGGCGCGCAGCAGTTTCAGCGTTTCGGCCTCGACCCTGGCGCGCTGCGCCGCCGTCAGTCCCTTGTCGAAATAGAGATCGCCTTGCGGTCCGTCGCCCCAGATCAGCTTCTTGCCCGAAAGGCCTGTCTTTGCGCCGATCGCGGCGGTCAGTGCCTTGGGCGTCAGCGCCTCGTCGACGCGCTGCTCCATCGGCATGGCGTTCTCGCGGTGACGCTCGGGCAGGTCGTGGCCGCCATGGTCGGCGGTCAGGACCACGACATAGTCGATGCCATCATTGTCCAGCCTGTCGAAGAACGCGCCCAGTTCGCGGTCCAGCCGGTCGATCTGGATGCAGCTCTCGGCGCCTTCGGTACCATAGGTGTGGCCGATATAGTCGGTTGCGGAGAGGCCGACCGATATGATGTCGGTCTGCGCCTGCTTGCCCAGCGCCATGCTCTCGATCGCGGCGGCGGCAAGGACAAGGGTCATCGCATCCTGCTCGGGCGAGGCGCGAAAAGCCTTATAGTCGCCCGCCGCCCGCGCGAACCGGCCGGTTCCCACGCTTTTCCCTTCGCCGATTGCGACCGGGAAGTCCTTGGCTGCGCATTGCGGCGGCAGTTCCATGGCCGGGCTGGGCGCGGCGAGGCGCAGGACAAGCGCCTCGTTGACCTTTGCCACCAGCGGCGGGATGGCGATGCCCTTATAACTCACATGGCCCTGCGCCCCGCCGAGCCACCATGTCTGGTCGGCGGTCGCACCGCCCATCATGATCGCGGCGCGATCCTTGCCCGCGACCGACACGACGCGGGTGGCGGGATTGGCGATCTTCATCCGGCCGCCCAGCGTCGGAACCTTCAGGTGCAGGGGCGATGCGACATAATCGCCGCTGCTGCTGCCCGGCGCGCGCTCATCCTCCGCGCAATAGATCGCCTTGTCTTCACGCGCGGCGGACAGGTCGAACCAGGTGTTGGCGATGATGCCGGTGCGCGACGGGCGGCTTCCGGTCAGGATGGTCGAATGGCCGGGACAGGTCTCGGTCGCGGCATGGCTCTGATAACCGCGTGGAAAAACAGCGCCCTGGGTCAAACGCTTCAGTCCACCGCTATAATATTGGCGATATTCGCTGAACAGATCGGCGGAAAACTGGTCGACCGATATGGCGACGATCAGCTTTGGCGGCGTGCCGGTCTGCGCAAGCGCGGCGGGAGCAGCGGTCAGCAGCAGCAGGGCGACCGCTTTATGATACAGGGACATGGAACACTCCTCTTGCCTTGACGGCGAACGCCCCCGGACCTAGCCCGCTCACACTCACCCGAACAGAGGCCCGATGCGGATTTTTCATGTCCTTCTGATGACGCTGGCGGCGCTGATCGGCTCTATGTCGTTTCCCGCGCTGGCGCAGGGCGCGTTCGGCGGCGGGGAAACACGGATCGCGGCGCGGCTGGTGGCCGAGAGTGCTGCGCCGAAGGCCGGGCAGAACATGACCATCGCCTTTGCGATGAAGCCCGAGCAGGGCTGGCACGGCTATTGGGAAAATCCCGGCGACGCGGGGCTGGGCATGACCGTCAAATGGACCCTACCGCCCGGCGTCACGGTGGGCGCCCTACGCTATCCGGTGCCCGAAACTTTGTTGATCTCCAGCCTGATGAACCATGTCTATGATGGCCCCTATGCGATCCTGTCGACGCTGACGCTGGACAGGGGACTGGCGGTCGGAACCCGCCTGCCGGTGCGGGTACGCGCCGACTGGCTGGCCTGTACCGACAAGGTGTGCGTGCCCGATGGTGCCGACCTGGCGATGGATCTGGTGGTCGGCGACGGGGAGGTCACGCCGTCCGATCGCGTGGCATTCGACGCATGGCGGACGCATCTGCCCCGACCGTTGGGGAGCGCTGCGACCTACGCCATTCGGGACGGCAGGCTGCGTTTGTCCGTTCCATTCCCTGCAAGTGCGACGGCGGTGGCAATCCACCTGTTCCCGCTCGCCGAAGGGCTTGCGCGCTATGCAGCGCCGCAGACGGTGACACGATCAGGCGACCGTCTTTTGGTCGAAACGGAGGCGGGTGAGGGCGCGTCCGGCCCGGTCAAGGCTGTGCTGCGCACCGGCGACCATGTCGGCTTCCTGGTCGAGGCGAATCCGGGCGCGGTTGAGGGCATTGCGGGTGTCGATATGGCGACGATCCTGTTGGCGCTGGGCGGCGCGATCCTGGGTGGGCTGCTGCTCAATATCATGCCCTGCGTCTTTCCGATCCTGGGCCTCAAGGCGCTGAGTCTCGCCAAGGCGGGCGGCGACAAGCGGACGGTGCGGCGCGAGGCGCTGGCCTATGCGGCGGGCGTGATCCTCGCCTGCCTCGCGCTGGGCGGCCTGTTGCTGGCATTGCGGGCAGGCGGCGCGGCCGCAGGCTGGGCGTTCCAGTTGCAAGACCCGCGCATCATATTGCTGCTGCTGCTGTTGGTGACGGGCATCGCGCTGAACCTCGCCGGACTGTTCGAGCTGCGCGCCTTCGGTGGCGGCGAAACGCTCGTCGGGCGCGGCGGCATCGCCGGGGCCTTCTGGACCGGCGTGCTGGTCGCCTTCGTCGCGACGCCCTGCACCGGGCCATTCATGGGCGCGGCGATGGGTGCGGCGCTGGTGCTGCCGGTGGTGGCCGCGCTGGCGATCTTCGCGGGGCTGGGGCTGGGTCTGGCGCTGCCGTTCGTCGCGATCGCCTGGCTGCCATCGCTGCGCGCCCGCCTGCCAAGACCGGGCGCCTGGATGGGCCGGGTGCAGACGATCCTTTCCATCCCGATGTTCATCACCGCGCTGGGCCTCGCCTGGCTGCTCGGCCAGCAGCGGGGCGTGTCGGGCATGACCGTCGGTCTGGCCGCGACACTCGCCATGGCCTTTGCGCTCTGGTGGCTGGGCAGCCGCCAGCGCCAGGGCAAGGGCGGCATGCTGATCGCCACCGCCGCCGCGGCGATCGCGCTCGGCCTCGGCATCGCGCTGTTGCCGACCGATCGCCCCGCGCAGGCGGCAACCGTCAGCGACCATATCCCCTTCAACGAAGCACGGTTGGCCGACCTGCGCCGCACCGGCAAGCCGGTCTTTCTCTATTTCACCGCCGACTGGTGCCTGACCTGCAAGGCGAACGAAGCCGCCGCGATCGACCGCGCCGAAACCCGCGCAGCGTTCGACAAAGGCGGCGTGACGGTCATGGTCGGCGACTGGACCAGCGCCGATCCGGCAATCACCCGTTTCCTTGAAGCGCAGGGTCGCTCGGGCGTGCCGCTTTACCTGTGGTACGCGCCCGGCAAGCAGGCGCAGACGTTGCCGCAACTGCTGACTCCCACCACCCTGACCAATCTGGTGCAATGATGGCCAAGGGGCGCATCGACCAATTGCTCGTCGACCGGGGTCTGGTCGAAAGCCGCGCCCGCGCGCAGGCGCTGATTCTCGCGGGCCTCGTCTATATCGGCGATCGCAAAGTCGAAAAGGCCGGGCAGCAGGTCGCCGAAGATGTTGTGCTGGACGTGCGCGGACGCGATCATCCCTGGGTGTCGCGCGGCGGCATCAAGCTCGCCCATGCGATCGCGCATTTCGGCATCGAACCCACCGGCGTGGTGGCGATGGACGTGGGCAGTTCGACCGGCGGCTTTACCGACGTTTTGCTGACCCATGGCGCGGCGCGAGTCTATGCGGTGGACAGCGGCACCAACCAGCTCGCCTGGAAGCTCCGATCAGACCCCCGTGTGATCGTCCATGAACAAACCAGCGCGCGCATCCTGACTGCCGCCCATATCCCCGAGTCGATCGACCTCATCGTCTGCGACGCCAGCTTCATCGCTTTGGAAAAGGTGCTGGACCGGCCGCTCTCCTTCGCCGCGCCCACCGCGCGCCTCATGGCGCTTATCAAGCCGCAGTTCGAGGCGGGGCGGGAGGAAGTCGGCAAGGGCGGGGTGGTTCGCGATCCCGCCATCCATGCGCGCGTATGTACTCAAGTGCAGGGCTGGATCGAAGCGCGCGGCTGGATCGTTGAAGGCATCGTTCCCAGTCCCATTACCGGGCCGCAGGGCAATGTGGAATTCCTTATTTCTGCGCGGCTTGGTGGAAATTGAAGCCGGGTTCGTTCGATCCCTTGCAGTTACATCTTGCGACAATTGCTCTTATTGCGTCGCAGCGAAAGGCCCGTTAGCGCATCGTCATGCGATCCTTGATCCTTCCAGCCCTGATCGCCCTCAGCCTGTCCGCCTGCGGCAGGACCGAGGAGAAAAAGCCGCGTGCCGTCGCGCTGGTGGAGGCGCGCGCAGTGTCCACCCGGATCTTCACCGATCGCGTCGAAGCGGTCGGCACCGCGCTCGGCAACGAACAGGCGATACTCTCCGCGCCGGTGACAGAGCGGATCGTGTCGATCAATTTCGCCGATGGCGGGTATGTGTCGAAGGGGCAGGTCATCGCCACGCTGGCCCAGGGTCAGGAGACCGCCGAACTGGCCGCCGCCGAAGCGCAGGCGCGGCAGGCGGGGCAGCAACTCACGCGCGTGCAGGCGCTCAAGGATCGTGGCTTTGCCACCATCGCCAGCCTGGATCAGCAGGTCGCCGCCGCCAACAGCGCGCGCGCCAATGCGCAACTCGCGCGCGCTTCGATCGGCGACCGGGTCGTGCGTGCACCATTTAGCGGGTGGGTCAGCCTGCGCACCGTTTCGCCCGGCGCGGTGGTCAGTGCGGGCTCTGCGATCGCCACGGTCAGCGACATTTCGCGCATCAAGCTGGACTTCACCGTGCCCGAAACCCGGCTGGGGACGATTGCCGAAGGGCAGCCGATCGTCGCGACCTCGGCGGCATGGCCCGACCGGCCCTATAATGGCACGATAGCGACCATCGACCCGATCATCGACCCTGCGACACGGGCCGTGCGCGTTCGTGCGATCCTGCCCAATCCCGATCGTTCGTTGAAGCCCGGCATGTTGTTGACCGTGACGATCCAGGCGCACCAGCGCCAGTCCCTCGCCGTGCCCGAACTGGCAGTCGTCGGCGATGGTGAGGACAGCTTCGTTTTCCTGGTGCAGGATCACAAGGCCAAACGCGTTCAAGTGAAGATAGGCGTGCGGCAGGATGGGCTGGTCGAAATACGTAGCGGCCTGCGCGCGGGTCAGCAGGTCGTGACCGAGGGTGTCGTCAAACTGTCCGACGGCATACCGGTTCGTCTGCTGGGTGAAAAGCCGCCGGGCGCGCCCGCCGCAGCGTCGCGCTGATCGGTCGCGCGCGATGCAGCTTTCCGACCTTTCCGTCCGCCGCCCGGTTTTCGCGGCCGTCGTCGCGATCCTGCTGTGCATCGTCGGCGTCGTCGGGTTCATCAGCTTGTCGATCCGCGAATATCCCGACACCGATCCCCCGATCGTCTCGGTCGAAACAACCTATACCGGTGCCGCCGCATCCGTGGTCGAAACGCGGATCACCCAGATATTGGAAGACGCCATTGCGGGCGTTCAGGGTATCCGCGCTATCACATCGACCTCGCAGGACGGCACGTCCAACATCAGTATCGAGTTCGACCCGTCGCGCGATATCGATTCGGCTGCGAACGACGTGCGCGATCGTGTCGGATCGGCGGTCGAGGATCTGCCGGAGGATGCGCTCGCGCCGGAAATCCGAAAGGTCGACGCCGATGCACGGCCGATCCTGTTTCTCGCTTTCTCTCGGCCCGGATGGACCCCGATCCAGATCAGCGACTATATCGATCGCAATGTCACGGATCGTTTTTCAGCGATCGACGGCGTTGCGCGCATAACGATCGGCGGTGAGGCACGGCCATCGACGCGGATATGGTTCAATGCGGAAAGGCTTGCCGCCTTTTCCCTGACACCCGCCGATATTGAAACCGCGTTGCGCGAGCAGAATGTCGAACTGCCCGCAGGGCGATTTGAATCCAAGGATCAGAACCAGACGCTGCGGGTGGAGCGGCCCTTCGCCACGCCCGCCGAGTTTGCGACGCTCGTCGTCGGGCGCGGGGCGGACGGCTATCAGGTCAAGCTGGGCGATGTCGCACGGATCGAGGAAGGGGCGGAAAATCCCTATAGCAGCTTCCGGTCCAACGGCGGCCCCGCGACGGGTGTGGGGATCATCCGCCAGTCGGGTGCCAATACGCTGGACGTCGCGGAAAAGGCCAAGGCGCTGATGGAGCAGATGCGCCCGGACCTGCCGGCAGGCATGAGTGTCGCCGTCGGATCGGACGAATCGCTATTCATCAGCCGGGCGATCGACAATGTTTATGACACGCTGATCGAAGCCGCGCTGCTCGTCATCCTCGTCATCTTCCTGTTCCTGGGGTCGATCCGCGCGACGATCATTCCCGCGATCACCGTGCCGATCTGCCTGCTCGCAACCTGCGCGGTGATGTGGCTGCTGGGCCTGTCGATCAATCTGCTCACGCTGCTGGCCTTCGTGCTGGCGATCGGGCTGGTCGTGGATGACGCCATCGTCGTGCTGGAAAATGTCTATCACCGCATAGAGCAGGGCGAAGACCCGCTGGTGGCGTCCTTTCTCGGGACACGGCAGGTCGGCTTTGCCATCATCTCGACGACGCTGGTGGTATGCGCCGTGTTCGTGCCGGTGATGTTCCTGGCAGGGCAGACCGGGCTGTTGTTCCGCGAACTGGCTATTGCGATGGTCGCGGCGATCGCATTTTCCGGCTTCATATCGCTCAGCCTTGCCCCCATGCTCTGTTCCAAGCTGCTGAAGAACAGTGAGCGTGGCCGGTTCGCGCAATGGATCGACCGTCGGTTTCAACGCATCGAGCATGGTTATGCACGCCTGCTGGATCGCGCTCTGGCGCGCCCGCTGATGCCGCTTGTGGTGGTGATGCTCTTCCTCGCCGCCGCGGGCGGCCTGTTCACCTTGCTACCCAATGAACTGGCACCGGCTGAAGATACCGGCGTCGTCGACAGTCAGTTGAGCGCGGCCGAAGGGACCGGCTTTGACAAGATGATGGGCTATATGCGCAAGGTGGAGGATGACCTGGCGCATTTGCGCAAGGATGGGACGCTCCAGAATCTGGTCGTCCGCGCCCCGGCAGGGTTTGGCGCTAGTGACGATTTCAACAGCGGTAACGTCATCGCCTTCCTGCGGCCATGGGAGGATCGTACGATCACGACGGCGCAGGTTGCCGCGGAGATCAATCGGGTTATCGCCAACCAGCCCGGCATACGCGGCAACGCTGCGCCGCGATCGGGCCTGGGGCGCGGACGCGGCTTGCCGGTCAACCTGGTGCTGGCCGGATCGACCTATGAAGGGCTGGTCGCCGCAAGAGACCGGATCATGGCGGCGGCCGCCAGCAATCCGGGCCTTATCAACCTGGACAGCGACTATAAGGAAACCAAGCCGCAGATGCGGATTGACGTCAACCAGCAGCGCGCGGGTGACCTTGGCATATCGGTCAATGATGTCAGCCAGGCGTTACAGAGCCTGCTCGGATCACGCCGGGTCACAACCTATGTCGACCGGGGCGAGGAATATCGCGTGATCGTGCAGGCCGAAGCGGACGGGCGGCAGACGCTCGCCGATCTGGAGCGCATCCAGGTCCGCACCCGCAGCGGCGGCGTAGCGCCATTGTCGGCGGTGGTGACGGTGCGGGAAGTCGCCGGGCCGCGCCAGCTCAACCGCTTCAACAAATTGCGCGCGATTACGCTCACCGCCGCGCTGGCCCCCGGCATGTCGCTGGGCGAGGCTCTTGCGTTTCTGGAAACCCAGGCCCGCCAATCGCCCGAAGTGCTGGCGATCGGCTATCGCGGCGAAAGCCAGTCGCTGCGCGAGACCGGCGGATCGATCTGGCTGGTGTTCGGCCTGACCATCGTCGTCGTCTTCCTGCTGCTGGCCGCCCAGTTTGAAAGCTTCATCCATCCCGGCGTCATCATCGCCACGGTGCCACTGGCGGTGGCGGGCGGGGTGATCGGGCTGGCGCTGACCGCCGGGACGATCAACCTCTACAGCCAGATCGGCATCGTCATGCTGGTGGGGCTGGCCGCCAAAAATGGCATATTGATCGTCGAATTCGCCAACCAGTTGCGCGACGAGGGGCTGGAGGTCGCCGAAGCGATCCGCCAGGCGGCGCAGCGCCGCCTGCGGCCGATTCTGATGACGTCGATCGCCACGGTGATCGGGGCGGTGCCGCTGGTCCTGCGCGGCGGCGCGGGCGCGGCGTCGCGGCACAGCATCGGCGTGGTCATCGTGTTCGGCGTATCCTTTGCGACGCTGATCACGCTGTTCCTGATTCCCATCCTCTATTCGCGGGTTGCGGGACGGACGCTTTCTCCGCAAACCGTAGGCCGCAAGCTGGAGTCGGCGCTCAAGGAGTCGCCCGACGCCGCCGAATGAAGCCGACGATGATCATTGGAGCAACGCCGACAGATGAACGAGATTGCTTCCCCAGGCCAGTTGCGCCTCGCCTATCTGCGCCGGGCGCTATTTACCGTGCCGATCATCGTCCTGTTGGGGTTTCTGTCGGGCAAGTTCGCCAATAGCGGGTATGAAAATCGTTGGTTCGCCGCGCTCGACAAGCCGGGGTTTATGCCACCCGGCTGGGCGTTCGGTGTTGCCTGGACTATTCTCTACATCCTGATGGCGCTCGCCTTTGCCATGTTGTTGCATGCACGCGGGGCGCGTCTGCGCGGGATGGCCATCGCGTTGTTCATTGTCCAGCTTCTGCTCAATCTGCTCTGGTCACCGCTTTTCTTTCGCGCGCATCAGGTTGGGCCTGCGCTGCTGCTCATCCTCGTGCTGCTCGTGCTGGTCGTTGCGACGACGGCGCTTTTCTGGCGCATCCGCAAGGGCGCGGGTCTGCTGATGCTGCCCTATATCGCCTGGCTGGCCTTCGCGTCGGTGCTGACCTATGAGATCGACCGCCTCAATCCCAATGCGGCGACCCTTGTAGCGCCCGCGCTGCGCACCCAGATATAATGCCTCGCGCCGAAGGCGCCCCGACAAGAGAGATGACCCATGCAGAGTGAAAACCGCTTCTTCGACGATCTCGCCAAGCTGGTGAACGGCGCGGCTGGCACGGTCGCGGGTATGGGGCGCGAATTTGAATCCAACGCGCGCGAGAAGGCCAAGGCATTCATGGGCGGCCTGGATTTCGTCAGCCGTGAGGAGTTCGAGGCCGTCAAGGCTCTCGCCGCCGCCGCGCGCGAGGAGGTTGAACTGCTCAAGACGCGGATCGACGCGCTGGAAGGCGTCAGCCCGCAGGTCGTGACCAAGGCGGTGCGTTCGCCCAAGGCACCCAAATCGGGCGACAGCCAATAAGCTTGTCGCCCGACTGTCCTTTCGCGCCACTCGGTGCTAATGGCCGGCGCTTGACGGCCGTAAGCATGGAATGATGGACAGCGAAGATTTTGAAAATACCGGCCAGGAAGCTGCGCCGATCGATATGCTCGCCGCCTATTTCGAGGCGAACGGCTGGAGCTTCGATCATGTCGGCGAGGACGAGATCGTCGGCAATACGCAGGGCAGTTGGGCGCAATATGAATTGCGCGCGATCTGGCGTGATGAGGATCAGGTGCTCCAGTTGCTGGCGCTGCCCGACATCCGCGTGCCCGATGACAAGCTGACGGCGGTGTATGAAACGCTGGCGCTGATCAATGAACAGCTCTGGCTCGGCCATTTCGAGCTTTGGTCGTCGAGCGGCATCATCCTGTTCCGCCATGGCGCGCTGCTGGGGCAGGGGGGCACGCTGACGCTCGATCAGGCGCAACTGCTGGTCGAAACCGCGATCGACGAATGCGAACGCTTCTATCCTGTCTTCCAGTTCGTGCTGTGGGGCGGCAAGAGTCCGGCCGAGGCGATCAGCGCGAGCCTCATCGAAACCCGCGGCGAGGCGTGAGGGCGCTGGCATGACCGGCCCTTTTCCCGAAAATCTGTTCCTGGTCGGCTGCGGCAATATGGCCGGGCAGATGCTCGCCCGCTGGCTGGCATGCGGGCTGGACCCGGCGCGCGTCACGGTGCTGCGCCCCAGCGGACGCCCGGTGGCTCCGGATGTGACTGTCGTGACGTACTATCCCGCAGCACTAGCGCCCGCGACCACGGTCCTGCTGGGCATGAAGCCCCATCAGATCGCGGACGTCGCCGCCGCATTGGCGCCGCTATGCGGGTCCGGCACGCGCATCGTTTCCATCCTCGCCGGAACGCCGCTCGCCGACCTGCGCGCCCGTTTCCCCGGCGTCGGCGATATCATTCGTGCCATGCCGAACCTGCCGGTCGGGATCGGGGAGGGCGTGACCGCGCTGTTTACCGATAACATGTCCGGCCCGGATGTGCGCGAGGCGATGGACGCCCTGTTCGCGCCATTGGGCCTTGCCGAATGGATCGCCGACGAAGCCGCCTTCAACCTCGTCACCGCATTGTCGGGCTGCGGCCCCGCTTTCCTGTTCCGTTTCGTCGATGCTCTCGCCCGCGCAGGCCAGGCGCTCGGCCTGCCTGCCGATCAGTCGGCGCGGATGGCACTGGCGACGGTGCAGGGCGCTGCCAATATGGCGGCGCGGGGCGATGTCGATCCCGCGACGCTTGCCGACCGTGTCGCCAGTCCGGGCGGCATGACGCGCGAGGGACTCAATATTCTGGACGCCGATGATCGGCTGCTCACCGTGCTGACCGATACGCTGGCCGCCGCGCGCGATCGTGGCGAGGCGATGGCGCGCAGCCGCTAACCCCGCCGTCTGCCGAAGCGTATTTCGCTGACGATCACTGCTGCTACTATGAGTAATCCGCCCAGCAGCGCCGTGCCGGGCAACCGCTCGCCCGCCAGCCGCCCGACGATCCCCGCCCACACCGGCTCCCCCGCGTAGATCAGCGTCGCACGGGTCGGCGACACGGTGCGCTGCGCCCAGTTCATCACCAGTTGGATGATTGCGGTCATCAACCCCAGCCCGCCCGCCGCACCGACCACATAGGAGGAAAAGGGCGGGATCGTCTCGCCCGCTGGGATCATGAAGGCAAAGGCGAGTAGCGACGTGACGACGAGTTGCACCACTGTCACCCGCAGCACATCGACCCGGCCCGCCCACAGGCTGATCAGGATGATCTCCATCGCGATGGCGACCGTGCTGATAAGGGTCAGCGCTTCGCCGGTGCCCAGGGACAGGCCCTTTTCGGGGGCGGCGACCAGGACAAGACCCAAAAAGGCCAGCGCCACGCCCACCCAGCTCGCCAGGCGTGGACGGCGCTTGAGCATCAGCCACTGCAACACCGGCACCAGCGGTACATAAGCGGCGGTGATGAAGGCGGATGTGCTGCTGGGGATGGTCCGCAGGCCCCACGCCTGGAGCGAATAGCCGATGAAGATGCCGATGCCGATCAGCGATCCGGCGACCAGTTCGCGCCGGGTCAGTCCGCGCAGGGCCGGGAAAGCCAGCATCATCGTCAGGATCGCCGCCGTTGCAAAGCGCAACCCCACGAAGAATAGCGGCCCGGACTGTTCCATGGCGCGATGGACGATCAGGAACGTGCCGCCCCACAAAATGGTGACGCCGATCAGCGCCAGTTCCGGCTTGCCGATCATCAGGCGTGGGGCAGGGGAAGCGCGGGCGGGCATATCGGGGGCGGGGTGCGACATGGTCGCCTGCTATGGGCGATGCACCGGGCAGTCAATCAGCGGCTATGGACCCGATACAAGCCCCCTCGCGTCGGGCGAGAGGGCTTTATTCTTCAATTCTCGTTCTTGAGGTCGCGTCCGGCGCGCTCCATGGCACCGCCGACATCCTGCTTCGTCTCGCTGGCTTCGCGCTTCGCATCGGCAGCGGCATCGTCGGCAGCCGCACCGACGCGCGCCGCGCCATTTTCGATGCTTTGCCCCGCCTGGTCGATCCCCGCGTCGATCCTGGAACCGGCTTCACCCAGATTATTGTCGATATCCTGGCCGATCGCGGCGCCTGCATTCTCGACATTATTCTCGGCCTTTTCCGAGCAGGCGGGGAGGGCGATCAGCGCGCCAAGGGCGGCACCCGCCAGAAACAAATTACGCATATACAGCTTCCTTGCACATAATGTTCGGGAAGGGATAAGCGCCGGGATCGCGAGATGGTTGCGTGAGGACTGTCTGTTTATCCGCTCAGGCCGGACACCATCGCGCGGTCCGCTTCGGGGATCAGGCCCTCCAGCACGCGCCAGAAGCCCGTGACCGACCCCTGGCCGGCCTGACCATAAGCGGCCGCCATCTTCTCGCGCATCGTGCGGAACAGTTCGGCCTCCATCGCCGCTCCCGCCGGAGTGAGCCGCAATAATTTCTGCCGCCGGTCGCTGGGACCGGCCTGGGTTTTTATCAGTGCCCGGTCGGTCAGATCGGTCAGCACCCGGCCCAGCGACTGCTTCGTGATCGCCAGCAGCCGCAACAACTCGCCGACGCTCAGGTCCGGCTGGCGCGAAATGAAATAGAGCGCCCGGTGATGCGCCCGACCCAGCCCCTCCGCCGCCAGCCCCTCGTCGATCGACCGCGTCAGCGCGCCATACCCGAAATACAGCATCTCGATTCCCCGGCGCACCTCATCCTCACGCAGGAACAGGGGCGATGCGGATGCCATGTGGGATGCAGGCTGGGCCGGATAGGGGGTGGGTGACGACATGGTGGGGCGACAGGTCCGTTGGGGTGAAGGGCGGACGCCATCATGGCGCTGCCCGATGGCGCTGGCTAGAGCCGATTGGGGCTTTGCACCGCAACCGGCCCTTACAGGCTTTTCTTTCGCGCATCAGCCGCTATATGCCGAGACCGCGCCGCCCCGAGGGACGGCTGTTGGGGCGTCGCCAAGCGGTAAGGCAGCGGCTTTTGATGCCGCCATGCGCAGGTT
>CAZLSU010000028.1:0-32436 GCA_964562225.1 uncultured Sphingobium sp. | reverse complement strand
ATTACCCCAACGGAAGCATCAAAGTGCCGGTTTTTGCGGGTGTCCAGCTCGAAATATTCGGTCGGTCCATATATTGATCTTCATTATAGATGCCCGTATAAATTCCGGCCATCACGTCACATCCGATGATGATGAATCGGGCTTGAAGCAATTGCGGCATAAAATTTGTTGACGCGAACGAAGGCAAGCAGGATAAGTGAGGCCGGGGAAATAATAGTATAATGAACCGCCCCCATCAGCGGCTGCGTAATTTTCAGCCCACAAGCATCTGATCAATATGACTCTGGCGAGTATCCTTTAATATGAAGATAGCTGTATTTGGCCTGGGATATGTCGGTCTTTCTAACGCGGTGTTGCTTGCTCAGCATAATGATGTGGTCGCTGTCGATGTCTTGGCCGAACGCGTAGAGATGATTAATACCCGTCAATCTCCGATTATCGACGATGAGCTGGAGAATTTTCTTTCCAATCAGCATCTTTCACTGACGGCGACGATTGATCCATTGGTCGCGCTGACAGATGCCGATTTCGTGATCGTGGCGACGCCCACCAATTACGACGTAGAAACCAACAAGTTCGACACATCGTCTGTCGAAGCTGTCATTAAATCTTGCGTCGCGATCAACCCGTTAGCGACGATCGTGGTCAAATCGACAATCCCCGTTGGCTTCGTCGATGATGTGCGCAAGCGTTATAATAGCAATCGCATCTTGTTCAGCCCGGAATTCCTGCGCGAAGGTCGCGCCCTTTACGACAATCTCTACCCTTCGCGCATTATCGTGGGTGAACAATCGGAACCGGCCAAGATCTTCGCGGGCCTGCTGGTGCAGGGTGCGAAAAAAGAGAATATAGAGGTCCTCTT
Source organism: uncultured Sphingobium sp. (assembly GCA_964562225.1). Classification (GTDB taxonomy): domain Bacteria; phylum Pseudomonadota; class Alphaproteobacteria; order Sphingomonadales; family Sphingomonadaceae; genus Sphingobium. The sequence goes on along the minus strand of CAZLSU010000028.1, from coordinate 31,574 downwards.
CACCGGATCGCGCGAGGCTGAAGCGATCAAGCTGTTCGCCAACACCTATCTCGCCATGCGCGTCGCCTTCTTCAACGAGCTGGACAGCTATGCGATATCTGGTGACATGGATTCGCGCCAGATCATCGAGGGCGTCGGCCTGGATCCCCGCATCGGGTCGCATTATAACAACCCGTCCTTTGGTTATGGCGGATATTGTTTGCCCAAGGATACTAAGCAGCTTCTCGCCAATTATTCGAGGGTGCCGCAAAACCTGATCCAGGCGATCGTCGATGCCAATCGCACCCGCAAGGATTTCCTAGCCGACACAATCATCGCGAAGAAACCGCGCAAGGTCGGCGTGTTTCGTTTGGCGATGAAGGCAGGCTCGGACAATTTTCGCCAATCGTCGATCCAAGGCATTATGAAGCGCCTGAAGGCCAAAGGCATTGAGGTCGTGATTTACGAACCGGCTCTGCACGCCGCAGAGTTTTTCGGTTCCAAGGTCGTCGCTGATATCGACATGTTTAAGCAGCAGTGCGACGTCATTATCGCCAACCGCATGACTGCCGATATCGAGGATGTGAAGGCTAAGATATTCACCCGCGATCTTTTTGGATCGGACTAAGCAATAGTGGCGATTTAATCATTCGAGCCAAAGCATGATGCCGGCGCGTTTACGAAGCCGAGCAAGTTGGCGGCAAGCCTCTCATATCGGGTTGCGATGCGACGCCCCTGCTTGAGTTTGGCGAAGACACCCTCGATGCCCCAGCGCTGCTTATAGGCGATGCGATCATAGCGGTGCGGCTATTTGCGATGGCGGCGGGGTGGAATGACCGCCTCGCCGCAGACGGAAATCCTGACAGTCCCAGATCGTGCAGGCTGTCGACATCATAGGCGCGGGTCGGCCAGAACCTTGCCGGCAGCTATGCCGGGTATCAAATCACAGGCAGGGACCATGTCATTCTGCTTCCCGGTTCCAGCATGAAGCGGATCGGCAAGCCGAGCGCACCGGCCACAGTAGCGCATCGTAAAACCGGTGCCCACCGCTACGCACACCGCGCTTGCCCTTGCGTCCGCCCGGCACAAACTCGCGCAGCCGCTCCCATTGATCGCTTGGAAGACCCTCACCTTCCCATCAAATCCTAGATGCCGTGCATTCCTAAAATGTCACCATAACCTAATAGGCATTCTTATGGACGAGCACCAACAATGTGCGCAGCAAGATCGTGACGTCGCCCGTGAGCGACCAGTCGGAGACATATTCCAGATCAGCCTGCAAACGCTGCATCAAGTCGTTTCGATGATCAGTTGCTCCGCGAAATCCACGCACCTGGGCAAGGCCGGTGATCCCTGGCTTGATCGCGTGGCGCAGCCAGTAGCGCTGGTCTATCCGCCAGAATAATTCATCCCCCGCCAGCGAGCCTAAAGCATGCGGCCTCGGCCCGACCAGACTCATATCCCCTTCCAGCACGTTGAAAAGCTGGGGCAGCTCATCCAGGCTCGTCCGCCGGATGACCCGCCCTACCATCGTGATGCGATCATCGTCGCGTGATGCCGACCGGCTGCCGGCGTTATCGGCTGCCTCGGTCCGCATCGATCGGAACTTGTAGACATGGAACAGGCGATTGCCTCGCCCCATGCGCGGCTGTCGAAACAAAACCGGTCCTGGGCTGGACAATTTGACCGCCAGCGCCGTCAGCAGCAGCACCGGAGTCAGCATGATGATGGCGGGTACGGTGAGACAAAGGTCAAACGTCCGCTTGAGGACACGGCTGCGGATATCGAGCGGACCGGTCGATACAGGGATTCCCACCAAAGCGGAACCGTCCGAGGCATGAAGCTGCCCAATGGTGTGCAGTTCAGGAAGCAGCAATTCCCCGTTACAGCCGATGCCCTTGAGAAACAGGGACCAACTTTCCCGGCGTTCGACTGCGGACGAGACCACGACCCGGTCGGCGCCCAGCAGCAGGTGGGATATCTTGTGCAAGGCATGGGGATCGTTGGGGTCGGGCGTCACCCCATGTTCGGCAATGTCGATGACGTCAAAGCCTTTAGGCACCGGGATCGGCTGCCCGTCGATGACCAGCAAAAGTTTCATAAAGCGGGTGCCCAGCCGCAACCTGATATACCGTATCAGCAGCAGGCGTTGCACCACGAGCAGAACGCCCGCCCAGCCGACACCCATGAACATATAGGTGCGCGATAGTGTCGGCGCTTCCTTAATCGCGAAACGCACGAGCGCATAGAAAGCGAGGGCGATCGCAAGCGACGTAAGAACCCGATGAATGCCCTCGCGAGACGCCACACCTTCATAGGAATAAGCGCCGGCGTAGAAGCTGATGACGAGGAATACCGGCAACAAACTGAGCAAGGCCGTCGTGTCGAAGACCAGACCGCCATGGCGGATCAGCCCGGCAAGGCCGAACCCAACGATCAGGGCTGCGAGATCGAATGCCATCTGCATCAAATAGATGGTCATACGAATCGATTGCGTAGACAGGGGACCACCCCGCCTCGACCGTGGCGAACGGACCGAAAGCCCTAACTCCACCGCCAACTGCTAACCCCCATATTCAGATGTTGTCCCATGACATGTCGTCACACCGCATGCCGCGCATAATCCGCAATCATTCTGAGCAGAGTATAACGCAGCCGGACTAACAAAGTATGACTATAGGACAAGCCTGTCCAAAAGCAAATATTGGCCGAACGCGCTTATTTCGCGGCGAAATGCAGACCGGCCGTTTTGACTGCTCTACATCAGCAGAACTACGGCCATACCCACCACGACCACGCCGCCGAGCGCCACATAGCCAGCGGCTCGCGAAGCCCAGTGAATCATGGCTTCAGACGCCGACATTTCATGAGAACGCAAATAACTTTCAGGGTAATCAACCGACGCTGACGACGAATACGTCTTCATCACAAACATCCTCTCGTCTTATTTTTTAGCGAACCGACAACGCATCTTATCATAGTTCTGTGTCGATATGGTACAAATTTTCGCGGCAAACGTCGCTTTTTTGTCACCCAGCCTCATCGCCATCCCCTCTTGATCCTGGGTTTCCGGCGATTCGCAATGCGGGCGCTGACCCGCAGGCGGTTCGGTAGCGAATTTTTAGCCTTTCACCGATATGGACAGTCCACCGTTGGAGTCCAAAAAATGCGTCCCGATCAAAGGCTTCCCCGTTTTGACGAGTTGCTTGCCCCGCAAGAGGCATCGCCGCACGGCGCGGTCGCGCAAGGCGGCGTCGTCGCCGACTGGCACCGGATGATCGAAGCGCGTTTCGGCGACGCGAGCGCCTCGGACCAGCGCCTCGATGGCGCGCTGCGACTGATTTCGCGGCTGGCCGGCTACACGGCGCTCGTCGCAGCATATAGTGCGGTCGGCCTGATGATCTTCGGCTGAGTGGATGAGCCTGCTGGCCGCCGAGCCTGCGCCATAGCCAGATAGGTGCCGATGGGCAGCGCCAGCATTTCTCAATCCATAGTGGCCGCTATCCACCTGCATCGACCTTCGCCATGCGCATGACGTGGAACCTCCATTTTATGGCCGCTCGCGCTGCTATGGCCATCATCGACGCGGCTGGGCAGGCGCGCGGTAAATCCGCTTGCCACTGCGCAGCGGCGGTGCCAACCGTCAAGCCCGGTCAGCGAAAAGTAGCCCCAGTGAAAGTATCCAAGGAAATCGTTCGGCTACGGCTGTACCTGCTATGCCTGCTGGGCGACATGATGGGGCTTTTGCTGGCCTTTACCGCGGCAAACTGGGTCGTGCTTGGCGCGATCTGGGGGGAACCGGGCAAGCCCCATGGCATCATCATGTTCGCGATGATCGCGCCGCTTTACGCACTCATTGCGATACAGGGCGGGGCCTATGGCATCCGCACATTCGGCAATGTCCGGCGCGGCGTCATCCGCGCATTATGGGCGCTGCTCCAGGCGACGATGCTAATGCTGCTGATCGTATATCTGGGCAAGATTGCGGATAAATTGTCCCGTTTGACCTTCATCGTCGGGCTACTTCTGTCGGCAGGCGCCGTCACCTTGGTCCGGCTGGCGATCGCGCGGTTGGGCGAGCGGGTGTTGGGCGAGGTACCCCATTTGACCGCTGTGATAATGGACGGCGTCGAAATCGCTGTTGGCCCCCATATTGATGTCATTCAGGCGGCAACGGCCGACCTTCATCCCGAACGGCATGACGCCGATATGGCGGAACGGCTGGCGTCCGTGGTCGGCAACGCCGAGCGGGTGATCGTCGCCTGCCCGCTGGAGCGGATGGATGATTGGTCGGTGGCGCTCAAATCGCTGGCGGCGCGGGGCGAGATCGTCGTGCCCGAAATGTTGCGCTTCGCCCCTGCACGGATGGAAGAATATGAGCGGCAACCGACCATCGTCGTGGCAGGCGGGCCGTTCGAGTTCCGCGACCGGATCATCAAACGGCTGTTCGACATAGTGGTGGCGAGCTGCGCGACACTGATATTGTCGCCGCTGCTGATCGGGGCGGCACTGGCCGTCAAGCTGAGCAGTCCAGGGCCAGTGCTGTTTCGGCAGCCGCGCATCGGCCGTGACGCGCGCGCGTTTCAGATCTTCAAGTTCCGCTCGATGCGGGCGGACCGGTCGGATCATCGTGCGGAAACGCTAACCCGGCGTGACGATGATCGCGTGACGGCCGTTGGCCATTTTTTGCGGAAAACCAGCATCGACGAGTTGCCGCAATTGTTCAACGTGCTGCGCGGTGACATGAGCATCGTCGGCCCGCGCCCCCATGCCGCCGCGGCGAAGGCAGGCGAAAGCCTCTATTGGGAAGTGGACGATCGTTACTGGGAACGGCATTGCATCAAGCCCGGCATGACCGGCCTTGCCCAGGTGCGCGGTCATCGCGGCGCGACCGACCATCATCAGGATTTGATCGACCGGCTTCATTCCGACCTGGAATATGTCGCGGCCTGGTCGATCCTGCGTGACATCCGCATCATCATTCTGACGCTGGGCGTCCTCGTTCATCACAAAGCCTATTGAACGGTTATGATCGACCTGCTGCTTTTGCTTGTCCTCCTGGGATCGTTCATCGCACTGGCATGGCCGTTCGCGCCGTACCCGCTGATCTTGCGCAGCCTGCCGTCCGTGCCCGAACAGCCGGTGGCAGGCGCGCCGCCCAGCGCTGCGCTACTTTTCTGCGCTTATAATGAAGGCGCGGCGATGCCCGAGAAGCTCGCCAATCTGAAGATGCTCAAGGCGCGCCATCCCGCTTTGCGGATTCTGGCATTCGATGACGGATCAACCGACGATACCGCTGCCCAGATCGCCGCGACCGGACCCCTCGTCACGCTGGTGCAAGGGCCAGGGAGGAGCGGCAAGGCGCATGGCATGAAACGGCTCGCCGCGCTGGCGAGCGAGGACATACTGATTTTCACCGACGCCAATGTGCTGCTGGACGATGACGCGGTGGACCGGCTGCTCGCCCGCTATGCCGACCCCGCCGTGGGCGGCGTGCTTGGATCGCTGCGCTATATTGGCGATGGACAGAGCGCGACGGCATCGGTCGGGTCGCTCTACTGGCGGATCGAGGAGCGGCTGAAGGACGAGGAGTCGCGCACCGGCAACGTGTTGGGTGCCGATGGATCGATCTTTTCGATCCGACGGGCACTCTATCCCAATTTCCCCGATACCGTGTTGGACGACCTGACCGTATCGATGGCGGTGATATTTGCCGGCAAACGACTGATCAAGGCCAGAGATGCGGTCGCGCGGGAACGATTGGTGGCGGGGCGCGGCGATGAATATCGGCGCAAGGTGCGGATCGCCGCGCGCGCCTGGCATACGCATCGCCACCTCGCGCCATTGCTGCGCCAAATGGATGGAATCGACCGGTTCAAATATGCGTCGCGCAAGATCATTCGCTGGTTTGGCGGCGTCTTCCTGGCATTGGGCGCTCTGTCGGCGGCAGCGTTGGCGTGGCGCCTTTCGCCCTGGCTGTTGCTGACGCTTGCGATCACCGCCCTGGTCTTTTTGGCCGCAGGCATAGCGATGCGGCGCGGGCCGATAGCCGCCCTGGTCGATATCCTGATCGCGTATGCCGCCACGCTACAGGGCGTTATCAGAGCGACGCGAGGGGATATCGTTGCCGTGTGGAGTCCCGCGAAATCTCGCTAGATGCTAGATCCTTTCGTTGGAATGGAAGGATGCATATGGGAGGTTCGTCACGGGGCGATCGGCGGTTTACGGCGGGCGCAAAGTCCCGACGTGATGGCATCCCGATAAGTGACGCGATGCTGGCCAGCCTGGGCGCAATGCTCCGCAACTGAGCGGTCCCCGGCGCAAGCCGGGGTCCAGTTCCGCCATCTGGACTGGACCCCGGCCTGCGCCGGGGCACACCAGGCTGCTACCGTAACGCCTTCGTCACCGCCGCGAACATCGCATAATCGTCGATATGCGGCATGCCCTTGTCGAGCGGCTTGGGCCGGGCGCTCAGCACCACGATGGCAAGCTTTTCGCGCGGGTTGATATAGATGAACTGGCCGAAGATGCCGATCGCCATGAACGCGCCGTGATGGATCGGGTCGTCCTGTGGCGGCACCCACCACATATAGCCGTAATTGACCTGGCTGCCGCCGATCATGCGGGGTGCGCCCGCTTCCAGGAACCAGCCATCGGGTACGACCCGATTGCCGCCGACCCGACCTTCATCCAGCACGAAACGCGCGAACCGTGCATAGTCGCGCAGCGTCGCGCCGATGCCGCTACCGCCAAAGCCCATGCCGCCGGGGCTTTCCAGCCACCAGCTCGCATCGTTTTCCATCCCCACCTTCGACCAGATCGTCTCGCTCAGATAATCGGCGAGCGGCTTTTTCACCGCCCCTTCGACTATCGCGCCCAAAATCAGCGTTTCGCCGGTGCTGTAGTTGAACCGCGTCCCCGGTGCGGCGACCCGCATCAACCCGGCCATATAACGCAGCGCGACGCCGGGCTGCACCTTCAACTGTTCGGTCAGCATCTTGCGCCGGTTCGACGCGGGGTCGGTATAGGTCTCGTCCCAACCGACCCCCGATGCCATGGTCAGCACGTCGCGCACCGGCACCCCGGCATAGGCACTGTCCTTGAGCGCGGGCACATAGCGTTCGACCGGATCGTCCAGACTTTTGATATGGCCGTCGCGCACCGCCGCCCCGACCAGGGTGGATGTGACCGATTTGGCCATCGAGAAACTGAGCCAGCGGGTTTGCGGCCCGGTGCCCAGCTCATAATCCTCCAGCACGACCTTGCCGTCCTTCAGCACCAGCATGCCCGCGACTCGGTTCACCGCTAGATAATCGGTCAACGCATAGCGGCCCGCACCATCCTCGATGATGATCGGCGGCAATGCCCGGTCGCTTTTGGGCAAGGGCGAAACCGGCCCCGCGCGCCGCACCATGCGCGTCGGCAACAGGCGATCGCTGTGCGAAAAGGTCGCGACGGCAAGGTCGGGGCGCATCGCCCCATCGAACATCTGCGGCATGGCCGCGACCTCCACCGGCTCACGCGCAGGCGCGGCACCAGCGCATAGCAGCGCCAGGGCGAGAACCGCCACATGCCTCATCCCTGCACCGCCAGCGGCCCAGCCGTCCGCGCCAGCATATGTTGCGCGCCCACCAGCGCTGCACCCAGCATCATCCATCCCGATATCGACCCCATCTCCACAGGAACCCGGCACCAGGCCGAACGGCGTTTTGATCGCGACCAGCAACGCAAAGCGCGATGAGAGCGGTTTTGCAGGGACCGCGCAAGGGTGGAGGGCTGCCCTACCCGCCCAATATATCGCGCGCCCGCACCGACAGTCGATCGACCGCCGCCGCGTGGATGCCCGGCGCGCAGCACAGCACGCCGAACGCCGTGGGCCGGGGCCGGTTGAACGCCAGCGCATCGCCCAGCGCGTCCGTCACCACCGCCCCCGCCTCGGTCGCGATCAAGGCGGCGGCAGCAATATCCCATTCATTGCCCCAGCGGATCGTCGCGACCAGATCGGCCTCGTCCGCCGCGACCATCGCCATGCGCAGCGCGATGCTGTTGGGCTTGTGCACCGCCATCAGGTCGCGGTCGGCGCGGGGCAGCGTATCGGCGGGCACGCGCGCGCCGGGCAGCAGGGCGCGCGACCCGGCGGCCAGCGCCCTGCCGTTGCGGGTCGCCCCCTGCCCGACCTGCGCCACCCATAATTCGTTGCGCGCAGGCGCGGCCAATATGCCCAGGCGCACCAGCCCATCCTCGACCAGCGCCACCGACACCGACCAGCCCGGCCGGCCGCGCAGATAGTCGCGCGTGCCGTCGATCGGATCGACCACCCACACCCGCGACATGCCCAGCCGATGCACGGTATCGGCGGTTTCCTCCGACAGCCAGCCCGCGTCGGGATCAATCGCGAACAGGCTGGCGCGCAGCATGGCGTCGACCTCCAGATCGGCCTCGCACACCGGCTGGCCCGGCGTCTTTTCCCACTGGCGCACCTGCGTGTCGCCGCCCGCCCACAGCGTCAGCGCGCGGTCGGCCGCGTCGGCGACCGCCGCGACGATGGCGCGGATCGGAAGCTCAGCCGCCAGCAACGGTCATCCCGTCCACCCGCAGCGTCGGCACATTGACCGCGTAGCGGAAATGCAGGTCGTTGGCCGGCACCAGCGCGCGAAACATATCCTTCAGATGCCCGGCGATGGTGATTTCCGACACCGCCTGCGCCACGCCGCCATTTTCGATCAGGAAACCCGACGCCCCCCGGCTGTAATCCCCGGTCACGGTATTCACGCCCATGCCGATCAGTTCGGTGATGTAGAGGCCGCGCTTGACGTCCTTCATCAATTCGCCCGCCGACAGGCTGCCCGGTTCCATATGGACGTTGCTGACCCCCGCGCCCGGCGATCCGCTCGCGCCCCGGCTCGCATGGCCGGTCGGCTCCAGCCCCAATTGCCGCGCCGATGCGCTGTCCATCAGCCACCCGGTCAGCACGCCCTTGTCGATCAGCGCGCGCCTTGCGGTCGGCAGCCCCTCGCCATCGAAGGGGCGCGAACGCAGACCGCGCGGCAGCAGCGGATCATCGATGATGGTGATCCCCGCATCGAACAACGCCTCGCCCAGGCTTTCCAACAGGAAGCTGGACCGCCGTGCAATCGCCGGGCCGACGATGCCGCTCATGAAATGGCCGACCAGGCTGGACCCGACGCGCGGATCGAAGATGATCGGCATGACGCCGCTGTCGATCCTGACCGGCTTCAACCGCGCGACCGCCCGCTGGCCCGCGCGTATGCCGATCGCCTCGGCATCGTCCAGATCTTCCAGATGCCGCACCGAATGGCTGGCATAGTCGCGCTGCATGTCAGATCCGGTGCCCGCCAGCACGCTGGCATAGGTGGAATGGGCGGTCCCGGCATAGCCGCCGGCAAAACCATGGCTGGTCACCAGCGCCATCTGGCTGCGGCTGCTGGACGCGCCGCCACCCTCGCTGTTGGTGATGCCGGGAATGCTGCGCGCGGCCTCCTCGGCGATCAACGCGCGTTCCTTGAGCGTAGCGGGCTCCGGCTCCTCCGCGTCGGTCAGGTCGAGCGACGGGCCGCGCTTGCGCATCAGCCGGTCTTCGGGGGCCAGACCGGCATAGGGGTCTTCGGGTGCCTCGCGCGCCATCGCCACGCATCGGTCCACCAGCGTCGCGAGCGTCGCCGGGTTCATGTCCGACGCCGATATCGTCGCCGACCGCTGGCCCACGAACACGCGCAGGCCGATCTCCTCGCCCTCCGACCGTTCGACATCCTCCAGATCGCCCAGCCGCACCGAGATATTGGTCGATGCGTTGCAGACATAAACCGCGTCGGCGGCGTCCGCCCCCACCCGGCGCGCGGCCTTCACCAGATCTTCGGCGCGCGTCTGTGCTTCGTCCAGGCTGAGCATGAGTAAGGGCGGTTCCGTAGTTGAGACAGGACCAGCGCCTTACGCGCTGGAACCGGGGGGTGCAATGTGGGGTGGCTAGGGCTGTTCTTCCAGCCAGTGATTGAGCAGATGCCATGCGACCGCCATCACCGGCGGCGCGACGAAGGGCGCGTCCGGCTCCCCGTTCATCGCCGCGCGGACGCCCGCAGCGTCGCACCAGAAGGCATGTTCGATCTCCGTCTCGTCCAACGTCAGCACGTCGCTGTCGGCCTGCGCCATGCAGGCGATCATCAGCGAGGAAGGAAAGGGCCAGGGCTGGCTCATCACATAGCGGACCGAATGGACCGTGATGCCCGCCTCCTCCCATAATTCGCGCGCGACGGCTTCCTCCACCGTCTCGCCCGGCTCCACGAAACCCGCCAGCGCGGAATAGCGCCCGGCGGGAAAGCGCGGCTGGCGGCCCAGCAATATGCGCCCTTCATGTTCGGCGAGCATGATCGTCACCGGGTCGACGCGCGGGAAATGTTCCGTGTCACAGGCCGTGCAGCGCCGCGCCCATCCGCCTTTCTCGGGCAGGGTCGTTGCGCCGCACGCCGCGCAAAAACCGTGCCGCCTGTGCCAGTCGATCAGGCTGCGCGCGCTACCGTAAAGGGCGAGCTGATCCGGCGAAAGATCGGCGGCCAGCGCCCACACCTGCGGCGCATAGATTGCGCCATGCGGCACATTCGGGTTGAGCGCGACGAAGATCGGCACATCATCATCGACGCCGAGCAGCACATGCCCGCCAAGCTCCGCATCGCGCGGCAACGCTTCCGTCGCCAGCCTTTCGCCCTCCGCCACCGGATCAAGCCCGTCCAGCACCAGCCGCCGCGCCCTGGGAAAGGCGAAGGCCTGCGCCAGCGAAGCCGGGCTGGTCCGCACATGATCGGCGCGGTCCAATGTGCCGCCGACGAAACCGGGCATTTTAGACGTCATGCGCTCTCCTCTGTTCTACAACCGCGTCGGCCGCGCGGCGAAATAATGTCGGCAACCCAGCCTCGTCGATCCGCTCGACCGGCCACCACTCGCCTTCGCCCGGCGGCTGCGCATCGACCTGCGCATGATGGACATGCAGCGCCAGCGAAAAATGGGTGAAGATATGATCGACGGGATCGGCCAATGTGCGCCAGTCGGCAAGGACCGGCGGCGTCGCGTCGGGCGCGGCGCTCCAGTCCGATGTCGGCAGCCCGCGCATCCCGCCGAGCAGCCCCTTGTCCGGTCGCCGCACCAGCCAGAGCTGCCCGGCGCGCTCGATCCACCAGCCATGCCCCACCCGATGCGGCCGCACCTTCTTCGCCGCCTTGACCGGGAAGGCGGCGGGGTCGGCGGTGCGTACGGCCGCGCAATGGACGCGAATCGGGCAGATGCCGCAGGCGGGGTTGCGCGACGTACAGATGGTCGCGCCCAGATCCATCATCGCCTGCGCGAAATCGCCTGCGCGCGCATCCGGCGTGATCCGGTCGACAGCTTGCCGAATCGCGGGCCGGGCGGCGGGAAGCGGCGTCGAAATCGCGAACAGCCGCGCCACGACCCGCTCGACATTGGCGTCCACCACCACCGCGCGGCGGCCAAAGGCGATCGCCGCGATCGCGGCGGCGGTATAGGTGCCCACCCCCGGCAGTGCGCGCAATCCTTCTTCCGTATCGGGAAACGCCCCGCCATGCGCGCCCGCCACGACCCGCGCACAGGCGAGCAGATTGCGTGCCCGCGCATAATAGCCCAGCCCCGCCCATGCCGCCATCAGGTCCGCGTCCGCCGCCGCCGCCAGCGCCTCCACAGTCGGCCAGCGCGCCATGAACCGATCGAAAAACGGTCCCACCGCCGCCACGGTCGTCTGCTGCAACATGACTTCGGACAGCCACACCCGATAAGGACCAGCCATATTGGTCCCCGGCGGCGCGCGCCACGGCAGCCTGCGGGCATTGCCGTCATAATGGCCGAGCAGATCGGTTGCGATTTCGCGCACGGATGTCTCGACGGCCATGGCAGCGCTATGCCATTAAGCGAGCCATGACGGAACGCCCCCCGAAGAAGAATGTCGCCGCGCCGCCTCCCGAACGCCCGCGCACCAACGGCCCGCGCGCTATCGCGGACCTGATGCCCGAAATCGGCCGCGCTGCGTTCCGCAAATTCGGTTTCGTCCAGTCCAGCATCGTCACCCGCTGGGCGGATATCGTCGGCCCGCATTATGCCGATATCGCGATGCCCGAATTCATCCGCTTCCCGACCGGACAGAAGGCGGGCGGCACATTGCAACTCACCGTCGCCAGCGGCCACGCGCCCATGGTCCAGCACGCGCTGCCCGACATCATCGAACGGGTGAACCGCTTCTTCGGCTATGCCGCGATCGTCAAGATCGCAATGCGCCAGGGCGAAGTCACCCCCCGCCAGTCGGACCGCCGCCCGCCGCCGAAGAATCTGAAGCCCATCCCGATAGATTTGGGCGATTCGCTCCGCGACATCGGCGACCCGGAACTGCGCGCGGTGCTGGAGTCGCTGGCGCAGGGGCTTGCCAATTCGGCGGGTTTACCGAAGGTTAGTTAGCTCATATCAGGATATATAGTGCCCAGCTATGCGGGTCGGAAACAGCGTCAAAACAAGATTTCAGCGAATTCCGCTCCCATTCAGCATCACCCTGCCAACGGACATCCATGATGAAGCGCCGCCTCGCCCTCGCCCTCCTTGCCATCCCCGCCGCGCTGGTCGCCGCGCCCGCAGTCAACTGGGCGACCCGCGTCACCCTGTCGCCGATCGGCGGGCATGTGACCGGCAATCCGCTCGCCCCGACTAAGGTCGTCGAATATGTCAGCTACACCTGTAGCCATTGCGCCCATTTCGTCGCGGAGGCGAGCGAGCCGCTGCGCCAGCAATATGTGAAGGGCGGCAAGGTCAGCGTCGAGGCGCGCAATGCGGTGCGCGACAAATATGACCTGACCGCCGCCCTGCTCGCCCGTTGCGGCGGCAAGGCGCGCTTCACGGGCAATCATGAGGCTTTGTTCGCCAACCAGACGGCCTGGATGCCAAAGCTCATAGCCTATGACGAAAGCAGCGCGCCCAAGCCGACCGAGGAAATCGCCGCGCTGCGCGACATCGGCCAGAAGACCGGTCTCTATGCGCTGATGGGCAAGCGCGGCTTTGCGCCCAAGCAGCTCGACGCCTGCGTGTCCGATCCCGCCGCAATGAAGCAGATCATGGCGATGACGCAGGACGCCTGGCAGGGCGTCAAGATTACAGGCACCCCCGGCTTCACCGTCAACGGCACGCTGGTCAAAGGTTCCGCCTGGGAGAGTTTGCGCGCCGCATTGCCCGCCGCCGCCAACTGAATTAGATCAGCCACAATAGCGCCCCACAGGAGCCACGCCGTCCCATGAAGTCCATCACCACCGTCGCCGTCCTCGCCATCGCCCTGTCGCTCGCCGCCTGTAGCGGCAAGGATGACGGCAATATCAGCGCGCCCACCGGCGATCCGGTCGCCGCGGTGCCCGCGCCTGCGGGCACAAGCTGGTCGGAAACGGTAGCACAAACGCCCGATGGCAATTTCCTGATGGGCAATCCCGGTGCCAAGGTGAAGCTGGTGGAATTCGGCTCCTATACTTGCAGCCATTGCGCCGACTTTTCCGCCGAGGCGAGCGAGGAAATCCGCAAGCTGGTCGACACCGGCAAGCTGAGCTTTGAATTCCGCCCCTATGTGCGCGATCCGATCGACCTGACCACGGCCCTTCTCGCCCGCTGCGGCGGCAAGGATGTCTTCTACCCCTTGTCCGAACAGTTTTTCGGCAATCAGAAGGCGATGTTCAGCGCGATCGAGGGCAAGGACGCGCTGTTCCAGGCCGCCAACACCGCCCCCCCGGCGCAGCGTTCGCTGATGCTCGCCAACGGCGCGGGTCTCATCGACTTCGCCAAGCAGCGCGGCATATCGGAAGATCAGGCGAAACAATGCCTGACCGATCTGCCCGCCGCCGAAAAACTGGCCGCCGGCGTCGAAAAGGCGAATAGCGAGTTCGAGATTACGGGCACCCCCGGCTTCGTCATCAACGGCAGCTTCGTCGAAAATTCCGCCAACTGGGCGACCTTGAAGCCCAAGCTGCGCGAAGCGGGTATTTTCTGATTGGTCCGGGGGGGCCGACCTGTATCGGGTGGAATTGGATTTGAGCGTGCCGTTCCCCGGCGCAGGCCGGGGTCCAGTCCTCAGCGTCGGGCCTCGACCCTTGATGAGAGTCGCGTGCCTCTCTTCAACTGCGCCGGGGAACAGCTTGGCATAGGTTTCAACCGATGCATCTTGCTGTAACACGCCCAATTGAGAACGGCGAACCGCCATGCAGATAAGGCGGCTCAAGCTTTCCGGCTTCAAAAGCTTTGTCGACCCGACCATCTTGCGGATCGATCCGGGGCTGACCGGCATCGTCGGTCCCAATGGCTGCGGCAAGTCCAATCTGCTCGAAGCGATCCGCTGGGTCATGGGCGAATCGAGCGCCAAATCCATGCGTGGCGGCGGCATGGAGGATGTGATCTTCGCCGGCACCGCCACCCGCCCGCGCCGGGACTTCGCCGAAGTCTCGCTCCAGACCTTCCAGGAACAGGGCGAACTTTTCTCCGCCATCGACGTCGGCGCGGACGGCGAGGTGGAGGTGATCCGCCGGATCGAGCGTGGCGCGGGCAGCGCCTATCGCGCGAACGGCAAGGATGTGCGCGCCAAGGATATCGCGCTGGTCTTCGCCGACGCCGCCACCGGCGCGCACAGCCCCGCGCTGGTCAGCCAGGGCAGGATCGCCGCCGTCATCGCCGCCCGCCCGCAGGAACGGCGCGCGATGCTGGAGGAAGCCGCCGGAATCGCGGGCCTACACGTCCGCCGCCGCGACGCCGAACAGAAACTGCGCGCCGCCGAAGCGAACCTCACCCGGCTCGACGAAATCCTCGCCGACATGGACCTGCGTGGCAATGCGCTGCGGCGGCAGGCGCGCGCGGCGGAGCGCTATATCGCCCTGTCCACCCAGATCCGCGTCGCCGAGGCGCGGCTGATCTTCGCCCGCTGGCGCGAAGCCGCCGCCAGCGCGGACGCCGCCCACGCCCAAGCGAAACAGGCGCAAGCGGCGGTCGGCGCCGCGCAGGAAGCGCAACTAGCCGCCGCCGCTCATGCAGAAGCCGCGATCCGCACCCTCGCCGATCGTCGGACGCAAGCCCAGGCCGCGCGTGACGCCGCCAGCGAGGCGGGCCACCGCCTGTCCGCGCTGCGCACCGAACATGATGCGGCCGTCCGCCGCCTTGCCGACCTGACCGCCCAGGCGGATCGCCTGGCGGAAGATCATGCCCGCGAAGGATCGCTGGCGCACGACGCCGCCGAAGCGATCGACCGGCTCACCACCGAATCGGCGACGCTCAAAGCCAGGATCGCGCAGACCCAGGCCATGCAGCCCGACATGACGGCGCGAATCGCGCAAGCCGACACTATGGCGCGCGAGGCCGAACTGGACCTTGCAAAAGCCATGGCGAAACAGGCGGGCGAACAGGCCGAACTACGCGTTGCCGAAGCGGCACTGGTGAGCGCGCGCGCGCGCCTGGAGCGCGCCGCCCAGGCCGTCGATCGGCTTGAAGCGGAAAGCGCCGGATTGCCCGAACAGGCGCCCCTGGACGCGCGCCATGCCGAAGCGCTGGCCGCGCAGGACCGCGCAAATGCCGATCGCGCCACCGCTGAAGCCGCCATCACGCAATCGGAAGCCTTGGCGCAAACGGCCGCCCGCCGACGCACCGAAGCCCAGTCGGCATCGTCATCGGCCCGCGCCTCGCTCGCCGCGCTCGACAGCGAAACGGCCGCGCTGAAGCGCGCGGTCGAAAGCGGCAGTGGAAAGGGCCGCGCGCTCGACCAGATAAAGGCCGCGCCCGGCTATGAACGCGCGCTCGCCGCCGCGCTGGGGGATGATCTGGAGGCCCCCGTGGGCAGCGAGGGCAAGCGCCGC
Organism: uncultured Sphingobium sp.; assembly: GCA_964562225.1. GTDB lineage: Bacteria > Pseudomonadota > Alphaproteobacteria > Sphingomonadales > Sphingomonadaceae > Sphingobium. Next base: position 15,714 of record CAZLSU010000028.1, on the reverse strand, counting down.
TGGGGGGGTGCCGTGCCCCGCGCAGGCGACCCGCCTTTGCCGCCCGGCTGCACCACGCTCGCCGATCATGTCACCGGCCCGCCCGAACTGGCCCGCCGCCTCGCACAGGTCGCGGTCGCGCCAACCGATAAAGGCCAGCCCCTTGCGGTCGGGCAGCGGCTGGTCACGCTGGCGGGCGTGCTGCGGCGCTGGGATGGCTATATCGCTACGGAGGGTGGCGCGGCGGCGGCGCAGCGGCTGATCCACCTCAACCGGCTGGATATGATCGCCGCCACCCGCCCTGAACTGGCGCTGGCCGTCGACGCTGCATCCGCCGCTCAGGCGACGGCGCAAGCCGACGAACAGGCGGCAAACACGGCGCTCATGGCCGCGCGAACCGCCCTTGGCGATGCGGACCATCGTCTGCGCACCGCCCTGCGCGCCGCGGATGAAGTCGCGACCGCGCAGGACCGTCTCGCCGGACGCCGCGCAGCGATGGTGGAACGCCTGACCGAGGCGCGGCGCGACCGCGACCTTGCCACCGCCGATCATGAACAGGCACAATCCGCCCGCGCCGCCATGCCCGACGGTGGCGAAACCCGCGCCCTCGTCGCCGCGCTGGGCCAGGCCAGCGAACAGGCACGCGCCGCAGCCAGCCGCCTGCAAGCCGACAAGACGATGGCCGAACGCGCGATGGCCGGCGACCGGGAACGGCTGACTGCCACCGATGCCGAAGCCAGGGGCTGGCGCGCCCGCGCGGGCGAGGCGGCCAAACGGATCACCACCATGGCCGCGCGCAGCGAATCCATCGCGAACGAACGCCGGGCGATCGAGGATCAGCCCGCATCGCTGGCGGCGCGCATCGCAGATCTCGCCGCCAGCGGCGCAACCCTGACACAGGCGGCGCAAACCGCACGCCAGACCGAAGCCCAGGCCGAAGACGCGCTGCGCGATGCCGAACGCATCGCCGCCGCCGCCGCCGAAACGCTCGGCCTTGCCCGCGAAGCCCGCGCCGGTGCCGCCGCCCGCGCCGAAGCCGCCGACGATCGCAGGCTCGAAATGAACCGCCTGTCGGGCGAGCGTTTTGAATGCCCGCCGCCCGTTCTGCCCGAAAGGCTCGGCTTTGCCGTCGCCGACGTCCGTATCGCCCAGACCGAACTGGCCGATCATGACCGCCTCCATGCCGACCGCGAACGGATCGGCCCGGTCAATCTGGTCGCGGCGCAGGAACTGGCCGAACTGGAAGCGACCCAGGCGACCAGCCGGGCACAAAGCGAGGAACTGACCCAGGCGATCAACCGCCTGCGCGGCTCGATCGGCAGCTTGAACCGGGAAGGACGGCAACGGCTGCTCGCCGCGTTCGAGGCGGTAGATGGCCATTTCCGCCGTCTGTTCACAACCCTGTTCAACGGCGGGCAGGCGCATCTGGAACTGATCGACAGCGACGATCCGCTGGAGGCGGGGCTGGAGATCATGGCCCAGCCGCCGGGCAAGAAACTCGCGGCGCTGACCCTGCTGTCGGGCGGCGAACAGGCGCTGACCGCCGTGGCGCTGATCTTCGGCCTGTTCCTCACCAACCCCGCGCCGATCTGCGTGCTGGACGAGGTAGACGCCCCGCTCGACGACGCCAATGTGGAGCGTTTCTGCGACCTGCTCGACGTCATGGTCGGCCAAACCCAGACACGCTACCTGATCGTCACCCACAACGCCGTCACCATGGCCCGCATGCACCGCCTGTTCGGCGTGACGATGGTAGAGGCTGGGGTGAGCCGGCTGGTGTCGGTCGACTTGGGCGGGGCGGAGGCGCTGTTGGGGGCGTAATTTTTGTAGTTACGATAATGCTTGACTCATTTATGTGATTATGGAAATTTACTCCCTGCGCCTTCCTTCCACGCCGCGCGAACCGATCATCGTTTAGGCAGGAAGGAGGATGTCTGTGGAAATTAGCTTTGACCCGGCAAAGCGTCAGACCGCATTGGAGCAGCGCGGTCTTGATTTTGCCGATGCCGGACAGATATTTGAAGGGCCGTATTTTACGAACGAAGATGACCGGCATGACTATCCGGAACTTCGTTTCCAAACTTTTGGTTTGTTAGACGGTCGGCTAGTGACGGTAATTTGGACCCCTACCAATTTTGGTATTAGGGTCATCTCGATGAGAAAGTGCAATGACCGAGAGCAAAAGTCCTACGCCCGCCGAATGGGATGATGACGACCTCCCCGAGTGGACCGACGATATGTTTGCCCGTGCCGAATTTCGCATCGGCAATCGTCTCATCCGCCCTGCCACCGGCACACTCACCAAACCGGGCCGCCCCAAATCCGACAATCCCAAGCAGCAGGTGACCCTCCGCCTCGACCAGGCGGTGCTCGATAAATTTCGCAGCACCGGCCCCGGTTGGCAAAGCCGCATCAATGCGGAATTGCGCAAGGCGCTTGGTCTCTAGTCCCGCTTCATCCATCCGGTCATGCGCCGGAACAGCCCGCGCTCGTCCAGCGCCTCGAACATTTCTTCCGGCCCCTCGGGGTCCAGCACCTCATTGTCGGCGAGCCACGCCTGCACCTCATTGAGGTCGGGCGTCGCATAGGGCCGCAGCGTCCGCCCCGGCCTGTCGCGCAATTCCTCTATCCCCGCGATCAGCCCGCGGTCGGCCAGCACGGCGGCCACCCGCTCGCGGGGCAGATCGAGATGTTCGGCGATCAGATCATCGCGCACCGCGATGATCGCCGCTTCACGGCCTTCATTGCCCGGCAGCCCGACATCGATGATCACGTCGCATTCGGTATCCAGCCGCATCGACCGATTATTCATGTTCGACGATCCGACGCGCAGCGTCCGATCGTCGACGATCAATATCTTGGCATGAACATAGATGGGCACGCCGCGCGCGGTGAACGGGTGATAGATGCGGAAGCGGCCATAGGTGTCGCGCGCCTTCAACGCCTCGAACAGCCGCGCCCGCGCGGTGTCCATCGCCTGCTGTTCCAGCCAGCCATTGGCATTTTCCGGGTTGATGATGACGATCTGCGGACCGTCCGGATCGCCCAGCCGCTTTGCGATCGCCTCGGCGATCCGGCGCGACGCGAAATACTGGCTTTCGGCGTAGATGCTATGCTTCGCCGAAGCGATCTGGTTGCAATAAAGCCGCTCGATCTCGGTCACCTCGACCTGATCGTCCATCACCGGGGCGGTACGCGCGATAGCGACGTCGACATGCTCGAACTGCACCGGCAGCGCATCGGGCCAGCATTCATAAATGCCCTCGACCGGTGCCAGATCCTCGCCGCCAGCGCCTTTCCACCGCGCCCGCGCATGATCGCCCAGCGCCGCCGCGACCGGCCCTTTCAGCGCGGTCGTCGCATCGTGCCAGGGTGGATAGGGCGTCCCGTCGGGATGCCGCCGCCCCGGATCGTCATCGCGGTGATGGCGCGTGTCCCACCGGTCGCCGGTCATGTCGATGCCGCCGCAAAAGGCGAAACAATCGTCGATCACCACGATTTTCTGGTGGTGCGATGCCGCCGGGGGATGATGGCTGTCCAGCTTCACGGTGATGCGCGGGTGCCGCATCCATTTCAGGATGGTGAACGGCGTCTTGCCGCGAAACAGCGCCTTGAGCGCGCCAAAGTCCCAGCGCAGCAGAAACACTTCCAGCTCCGGCGTGCGCTCGACCAGCCAACTGATCAGGTCGCCAATCTCGGTCGGCGCGCCATCATCGGCCTGATCCTCGCGCATCAGCGCGATACGCGCGTCGAAATCCCAGCCGATCAGCATGATCCGCTTGCGCGCCTTCATCATCGCGGCGCGCGCATGGCGGAAATAGTCCTCCGCATCGACGATCACCGTCGCCTTGTCGGCGCGGGCGATGCGCCAGCAATCCTCGCCCTCGCGCGGCACGCTCATGCGGTGCCGACCACGAAACAGGCCAGGAGCATGAGCAGCCCGGCAAAATGATTGGAGCGGAATTTGGCCAGGGGATCGATCCCATCCTGTTTGAGCGTGGTCACCTGCCACAGCAGATGGGCGGCCAACGGCAATAAGGCAAGCAGCGCAAGCGCCTGCGGCCGGGCCTGCCAAAAGGCGATCGCCCACAGCAAAAGCGCCGCGCCATAGAAGCAGGCGACGCCCGGTCTTACATAATGTCCCAGCGACAGCGCGCTCGATCCGATGCCGATCAGCGCATCATCCTCCCGGTCCTGCAACGCATAGATCGTGTCATAGCCCACGACCCAGAAAATGGTTCCACCATATAATAGCAGTCCGGGCAGCGTCAGCGCCCCCGCGACCTGCGCCCACCCCACCAGCGCCGCCCATGAAAAGACGAGACCCAGCCAGATCTGCGGCCAGCCGGTGATCCTTTTCATGAACGGATAGGCCGCGACCAGCGCCAGCGACGCCAGCGCCACGACCTGCGCATAGGGCCGCAATTGCACCAACACCACCAGACCGATCAGGCATAGCGCGATCAGCCAGACCCAGGCCAGCTTGACCGACACGGCCCCGCTGGCCAGCGGTCGCGACGCCGTGCGCGCCACTTTCCGGTCAATATCACGATCGACGATATCGTTGAACACGCACCCCGCGCCGCGCATCGCGATGCTGCCGAGCAGAAACCACAGGATCAGCGGCCAGCGCACAAAAGCACCGCCCGCCAGCGCCACCGACCAGGCCCCAGGCCAGAAAAGCAGCCACCAGCCGATCGGCCGGTCGAATCGGGCGAGCAGCGCGAGCGCGCGCGGCGTGTCCGGCAGGCGCGACAAAAAGCCGCGCGCTTGGGTGTCGGGGACGATGCTACTGCTCACACTATCTCCGTTTCGCCGCGGATCGCGGGGCGCGTCTCGACTTGCTTCGATAGGAACGGCATTAGGGGCCGCATCGCCATACGGAAAGACCGAAATGACCGCTACCCCCGCCTGGCCGCCGCAAAGCGCCCCGCGCCTGCATGTCGAAACCCAGTTGGGCGAGGGCGTTATGGTGTCGATCGACGGCAATCCGGCCCATTATCTGATCGCCGTCATGCGGGTGAAGCCCGATGACATCGTGCTGCTGTTCGATGGGCGGTCGGGCGAGTGGGCCGCGCGCGCGCGCGACATCCGCAAGCGCGATCTGGTGCTGGAATGTGTGGCCCAGACCAAGGGGCCAGAGACGGTGCCCAATTTCTGGCTGTGCTGCGCGCCGATCAAAAAGGGGCGCATCGACCTGATCGCGGAAAAGGCCTGCGAATTGGGGGTGGCGAAGCTGCAGCCCGTGCTGACCCGCCGCGCGGTGGTGGACAAGCTCAACCTCGACCGGTTGCACGCGCATCTGGTCGAGGCCGCCGAGCAATGCGGGCGCACCGCCCTGCCCGAACTTGCCGCCATGGTGAAGCTGGATGCGCTATTGCGCGATTGGCCGCAGGGGCGGCATCTGTTTTTCGCTGATGAAACCGGCGGCGCGCCATTGACGGAGGCCTTTGCCACCCATCCCGGCGCGGCGGCTTTCCTGATCGGGCCGGAGGGCGGATTCGACCCTGCCGAGCGGGAGGCGATCCGCGCGCATCCTCAAGCCGTACCGGTCTCTCTTGGCCCCCGCATCCTGCGCGCGGAAACCGCCGCCATCGCCGCTACGGCGGCCTGGATGACGATCAATGGCGACTGGAAATAGTTTCATTTCGCTATTGGATTGAACCCGATAGCAACACAGCCTATTTGACCGAAGCCCGCCGCTGTTTGACGGGCAGAGGGGAAGCAGTAAGGGCGGGGCATGAGCACAAGAACCGACTCAGCGGGCCAAGATCCCGTCATCGAAAGCCGCGACCAGCTGATCGCGGCCTTTGCCAAGGGCGAAAAGCCCAAGGACCGCTGGCGCATCGGCACCGAGCATGAGAAATTCGTCTATAGCCGCAAGGATCATCACGCGCCTTCCTATGAGGAAAAGGGCGGCATCCACACGCTGCTGATCGGCCTGACCCGCTATGGCTGGAACCCGGTGTTCGAGGGCGAGAATATCATCGCGCTCGCGGGCGCGGACGGCACGATCAGCCTGGAACCTGCGGGCCAGCTCGAACTGTCCGGCGCGCCGCTCGAAAATCTGCACCAGACCTGCGCGGAAACCGCCCGCCATCTGGAACAGGTCAAATATGTCGGCGACATGCTGGGCCTGGGGTTCCTGGGCCTTGGCATGTGGCCCGACAAGGCGCGCGCCGAACTGCCCATCATGCCCAAGGGGCGTTACGAGATCATGCTGCGGCACATGCCGCGCGTGGGGACGATGGGCCTGGACATGATGCTGCGCACCTGCACCATCCAGACCAACCTCGACTATGGCAGCGAGGCGGACATGGTGAAGAAATTCCGCACATCCTTGGCGCTCCAGCCGCTCGGCACCGCGCTGTTCGCCAATTCGCCCTTCACCGAAGGCAAACCCAACGGCTTCCTCTCCTATCGCAGCCATATCTGGTCGGACACCGACCCGCAGCGCACCGGCATGCTGCCCTTCGTGTTCGAAGATGGCTTCGGCTACGAACGCTATGCCGACTATGCGCTCGACGTGCCGATGTATTTCGTGTTCCGCGACGGCAAATATATCGACGCCTCCGGCCTCAGCTTCCGCGATTTTCTGGAAGGCAAATTGTCGGTCCTGCCCGGCGAAAAGCCCACCGAAAAGGATTGGGAGGACCATCTGTCGACCGCCTTCCCCGAAGTGCGGCTGAAAAGCTTCCTGGAAATGCGCGGGTCGGACGGCGGCCCCTGGAACCGCATCTGCGCGCTGCCCGCGCTCTGGGTCGGCCTGCTCTACGACCAGGGCGCGCTCGACGCGGCCTGGGATCTGGTCAAGGACTGGACCATCGAGGAACGGCAGCTCTTGCGCGACTCGGTGCCGAAACTGGGCCTCGACGCACCGATCGGCCGTGGACGCACGTTACGCGACATCGCCGGCCCCGTCCTCGACATCGCTCGCTCGGGCCTGTCCGCACGCGGCCGCCTGAACGATGCGGGCGATAACGAGACCGGCTATCTGTCCTTCCTGGATGAGGTCGTCCGCAGCGGCAAGACCAATGCGGAACGGCTGCTGGACCGCTATCATGGGCAATGGGGCGGCGATGTGTCGCGGGTTTACGCGGAAGAGAGTTTCTAAACACCGCCCACCACATCCGTTCGGTTCGAGCCTGTCGAGAACCCGCGCCCCCCCCCGTTCGGTTCGAGCTTGTCGAGAACCCGCGCCAAGTTCTCGACAAGCTCGAACCGAACGGGGGGGGTAGCTTATTCCGCCGGCTGCAAAACCACCGCAGGCTTCCGCCCCGTAACCGCCGCGAAAATCCTCGGCACCACCCCGTTCCGCTCCATCCACGCGCTATAATCGCGATATACCGGGTCGGCCGACAAATGCCGTTCCTCGGTCTTCGCACGCCAATAATAGACCGCATTGGTCAGCGCCAGCATCGCACAGTTACGCACCATGTCGGTGACGCTGCCTGACAGCGCGAGGAATGGCAGCGTGGAAAACCACCAGAACAGATTCTTCGAGAGGTAGGCCGGGTGCCGCGTCCAGCGATACGGCCCATGCGTCAATATGCCGCGATGGGTCAGGTTGGAAAAGCGGATGCCGAACGCCACCGTCGCCCAGGCGTAAATCCCGGTCAGCAGCACCAGCCAGCCACCCAGCGCCCATTGCAGCGCGACATGGCCTTCCACCCAGACATCCCATTCCGCGCCACCGCTATGATAGTCGAGCGGCCCGCCCCCGCCCATCAGCACGAAGGGCGGATAACAGATCAGCGCCGCCAGCCATCCCGCCAGCAGCGGATTGGCGGTGCGGATATGCGAATCGAGCGGCTTGAAGGTCAATATATAGCCGACCGTCGCCATGCAGACGTCGATCATGAACATGACAGCGATCAGGAACAGCGCCAGATTGAGCGGATTGGCGAAGGCATGGTCGATCCGCCAGTCGATCACGCTGGCGAAATTGCCGGGCACGATGGAGACCATGAAAGCCAGGAAAAAGCCCTTGACCGCCCAGGCGCGGGCATGATGCGCGACCTGTGCCATGTCCGGCGCGCCCGCCGCGCCGCCGATCACCCATTGGCCGAAGGAAAGGCTGGCGTCGCGCGGATCGACCAGCCGCCGGTCGATCCACCAGATATAGGGAATGGAAAATAGCAGCAGCCCCGGCGCGGCCCAGGCGAACAGGTGCATCGAATGGAGATAATTGCCCTGCCAGTACCAGCGCGCCAGGCAATAGAAGATCGCGATGGCGAGCCACGTCGCCCACAGCCCGGCGATCTTTACCAGCGCCGTCTCGCCCGCCTGCCGCCAGGAACGGGGCGGCGCGCTCCAGTCGATCCCGGTTGACGCATTGCGATGCACCTTGTCCACCGCCAGCGACCAGACGACCATCGGCAGCCCGCAGGCGACCACCGCGGCAAAACCCGCATAGGGACCGTCCATGCCGAAATGGCGCGCCACCAGCGTCCAGAGCGCCAGCCCGATGATGCCGACGATGCCCACGCCATGACTGACGGCGGAGGGCGGGCAGGGATCATCCTGCAATGGGGAAGAAACGGCCATGATGACCGCCTTTAATCGCAAATGGTAAGCAAGCGGTGAAGCCGCCGCCCCCGCGCGTCAGTGCTCCAGCAGGGCGCCCGCGCGGCGCGTGGCCACCTGGGTATCGACCGCCAGCTTCTTCACTTCGGCCGCGACGACGGCAAAGCCATGACCCGCCGATCCGGCCCTTGCCGCTTCTATGGACGCGTTGAGCGCCAGCAAATTGGTCTGCCGCGCGATCACGTCGATTGTCGTCACCAGCGCCGCGACTTCGGTCAGCACCGATTCCATCAAGGACCGCCGTTCGTCCTGCTGCACGCGCAACGCCCGCTCTACCGTCGCCTGCGCCGCCAGGGCCGCCTTTTCCGCGCTGATATCATGGGCGAATTTGACGATGCCAGTCTGCCTGCCATCCTCGCCGAATGTGGGGTTATAACTTCCCCTGATCCAGATTTCGCGCTGCGCCCGGTCGCGCCGGGCATATTCGCCGGTATCGAACTGGCCCGATCGCAGCCGCGCCCAGAACCCGGCATAGTCCGACGACTGGACATAGGCCGCATCGCAGAACATCTCATGGTGCCGCCCGACAATGTCCGGAAAGCTGTAGCCGAACAGCGCCAGGAAATTATCGTTGGCCCCGGTGACGCATCCCTGCATGTCGAATGTGACGATTGCCGTCGAACGATCCATGGCCCGCCACATGGCGGATGGCTCGATATTTATGCCTTGCACGACTTCCTCCGTTATGGACCTTATCGACCACAAAGAGCTAATCCAAGGTTAACCATCCCTTAAAAACAGCGCGCCGCCTTCAGTAGAAAGCCCCCTCGATCAATAGCTTACCCCCCAACAGCACCAGCAATATATTGACCATCGTGTAGAAAAGTCGCCCGTTGAGCCGCCGCACCAGCCAGACCCCGGCAAAGGTCGACAGGATCGCCAGCGGCATCAGCCAGGCCGCGATGATCAGATTTTCGCGCGAAAACTGGCCCAGCGCGACATAGGCGGGCACCTTCGCCCAGTTGATGATCGTGAACATGACCGCCGTCGTCCCGGCAAATTCCATATGCGGCAGCTTTTTGGGGATCACCCACATCTGGAAAGGCGGGCCACCGGCATGCGCAAGCTGACTGGTAAAGCCGCTCACCACGCCGAACAAGGTGCCGACCCAGCCGGGCGAATCGGACGCCGCGACGATCCGCCCGCCGCGTTCGACCCACAGCCGCCACAGGCCGAACAGCATGGAAATGCCACCGACCACCGCCATCACCGCATTGACCGCGACCAATGTGGCAAAGACCCACCCGATCGCCACCCCGACCAGGCATCCCGGCAGCATGACCGCCACGATATGCCGGTTCCAATTGTGCCGGAACGCCCACACGCCGATCAGATCCTGCACCATCAGGATCGGCAGCAATATCGCGGCCGCCTGCACCGGCGGGGCGCCCAGCGCGAACACCGGCAGCGCCAGCGCGCCGAGGCCGACCAGCCCGCCCTTGGTCAGGCCGACGACGATCGCCGCCGCCAGCGCCGCGATGATGAAGCCGACAGGCAGGTCGATCATATCACTCTCACTGTTCCCCGGCGCAGGCCGGGGCCTAGTCCCGACCGTGAGGACTGGACCCCGGCCTGCGCCGGGGTACGACTTTTCACTTTACCGATCCCGCCGCCCCAGCAAACGCAGCCGCAACGCATTCAACTTGATGAACCCCGCCGCGTCGCGCTGGTCATAGGCGCCCGCATCATCCTCGAACGTCACCACCTTCTCGCTGTACAGCGAATAAGGCGATTTGCGCCCGGTGATCGAGACATTGCCCTTATAGAGCTTCAGGCGGACGGTGCCCGTCACCTTCTCCTGACTATGGTCGATCGCCGCCTGCAACATTTCGCGCTCGGGGCTGAACCAGAAACCATTATAGATCAGCTCGGCATAACGCGGTGCCAGCTCGTCCTTCAGATGCGCCGCGCCGCGATCGAGCGTCAACTGCTCGATGCCGCGATGCGCGAGATGATAGATGGTGCCGCCCGGCGTTTCGTACATGCCGCGCGATTTCATCCCAACGAAGCGATTCTCCACCAGGTCGAGCCGCCCGATGCCATGTTTGCGGCCATAATCGTTCAACGTCTCCAGCAGACTCGCAGGCGACATGCCGACGCCGTTGATCGCCACGCCGTCGCCATGCTCGAAATCAATGGTGATCGTCTCGGGCGCGTCGGGCGCATCCTCGGGGTTGACCGTGCGCGAATAGACATAGTCGGGCACTTCGTCCCACGGGTCTTCCAGAACCTTGCCCTCCGAAGAGGTGTGCAGCATGTTCGCGTCGGTCGAAAAGGGGCTTTCGCCGCGCTTGTCCTTGGCGATCGGAATTTGATTCTGCTCGGCAAACTCGATCAGCCGGGTGCGGCTGGTCAAATCCCATTCACGCCATGGCGCGATCACCTTGATGTCGGGCGACAGCGCATAATAGCCCAGCTCGAACCGGACCTGATCATTGCCCTTGCCAGTCGCGCCATGGCTCACCGCGTCGGCCCCGACCATCTTCGCAATCTCGATCTGCCGCTTGGCGATCAGCGGCCGGGCGATCGACGTGCCCAGCAGGTATAGCCCCTCATAGAGCGCGTTGCTGCGCATCATCGGGAAGACATAATCCTTCACGAATTCCTCGCGCAGGTCGTCGATGAAGATATGCTCTTCCTTGACCCCCATCAGCCGCGCCTTGGCGCGCGCCGGCTCCAGTTCCTCGCCCTGCCCCAGATCGGCGGTGAAGGTCACTACCTCGCACTGATAGGTCTGTTGCAGCCATTTCAGGATCACGCTGGTGTCCAGCCCACCGGAAAAGGCCAGGACGATGCGATTGACGGTGTCGGACATGATAGTGGCGGACCCTTTCTGACAGGCGCGATTACCGGCGGGCCGGTATCAGGCAAGGGCCGCCAAAGCAACGAAAAGGGCGTAACGAAAAGGGGCGGACCATCATGGCCCGCCCCGTCTTGTCATCTCATAATAGCAATCTGCATTCAGCAGGACGCATTCCCAGTCGATAATTGTTCCCCGGCGCAGGCCGGGGTCCAGTCCCAAAGCATGGGGTCTGGACCCCGGCCTGCGCCGGGGAACAACCTTATACAGGTTTCAATCAACATACAGGTTTCAATCAACCCAACTGGGTACCAGGCGTTACTGCTTGGCGGGCACCCAGCGCGTGCGCGGCTGATCCTTGCCGAAGCGATAGACCATCTGCGAGCGATCCTCGCGTTCATCCGGGGCCATAGCGACAGGCGACGGCACGATCCGCTTCTCCGACTGGCGGGCCAGGAATTCGGCGCGGCGCAAACGGTTGCGGCGGGTAAGGAACGGATTGGCGGCGCTTGGCTGCGCGGCGACCATCTGTTCGATCGAACCGTGCGGCGCGGCCTGCGCCAGCGGGCGGGCGGCAGGAGCCGCCATCAGGGGCATTGCAGCTTCCGGCGCGGCCACAGGCGGCACATAAGTGGTCTGCGCCACCACGGCCTCATCGGCGGGCGAGACCCGCTTGCGACGACGCATCGCCATCGTCCCGGCTATGCCGACCAGCAACAGCGCGCCACCGGCCAGACCCCAGCCAAGTGCATCGCCATTGCCATCAGCGGCTTGCGGAGCCGCAGGCGGAACGACGGCAGGCGCAGGAGCCGCCTCTACAGGAGCAGGGACTGGAGCGGGCGCAACCGCTACGGGCGTCGCTGCCACGGGTGCGGGTGTCGATTCCTCCGGGACTGCGGCGCGCGCTGCAACCGGTGCGCGTTCACGGACAGGCGCGGCCTGCGCCCGTTCGGTGCGGGCCGGACGCTGCGCCGCCTGGGGCGCTGCTTCGGCCTCCGACTGGGCGATGGCCGCGGCGCGGCGTTCCTCGACTGTCGGCACCGCCTGCACCACCGGCGCGGGGGCAGCCATGACCGGCGCAGGGGCGCTCGTCATGGGCGCGACCGGCACGGGGGCAGACACCGCGGGGGCGGGTGCGGTCGGCACCATCGCGGGCGGCGCGACATCCTGGGCGAACAACGGGGTTGCACTGAAGGCCAGAACAGCGGCAATCGCGGCCCTGGCGGGGCGAGCTGAGCTAAGGATATATGTCATAGTATCAGCAACAACTCACCGACCCGGCGATTCAGACCCATGATCGGACCGATTTTACGGCGAATCGAGCCTCGCAGGCGTTGAAATGCCATTGCGACGCCAATATGAACAAATATTAATAGTTCAACTTGACTGAATATAATGTCAGGAACAGGAAAAACCCGCCTAATAGTCGATATTTTGACGAGTTTTAGCCTGCCTATTCTTGGCGATCCTCATCGGACAATTTCAGGCCCTCCAGCCGCGCCGCTTCCCGCGCCCTGTCCATATCGGCGATCCGGCGCTCGGCCAGCGTCCGGCCATGCTTCGCGCGGTTCGCCTCGGCCACCTTTGCCTGATCCGCCCGCACCTTGCGCTTGCGCGCCTGCCGCAGATTGATCACCTCGCCCATGCGATCCGTCCCCAAAGCTCAATCCTGCGCCCGCGCGGCCTTTTCGGCCAGTCCGGACACGCCCTCGCGCCGCTCCAGTTCGTCGAGCACGGCGTCGAACGGCACATCCGCATCCGCCAGCAACATCATCAGGTGGAATATCAGGTCCGCCGCCTCCCCGGTCAGCGCCTGCCTGTCGCCCGACAGCGATGCGATGACGGTCTCGACCGCTTCCTCGCCGACTTTCTGGGCAATCTTGCCGCGCCCGCGCGATGCCAGCTTGGCGACATAGGAAAGCGAAGGATCGGCCGCCCGGCGGGCGAGGATCGTCTGTTCGAGCAGTGGGAGCGTATCGCGCATGGCCCGCATCAAGCCGTGCGGGCCTCACACGTCAACGGAAAAGATCAAACCGGCGTCCGTACCGCGACCCCGGCCCGCGCCAGCGCCACATGGGCCTGCCCGATCGTGTGCTGTCCGAAATGGAAGATCGACGCCGCCAGCACCGCACTGGCATGGCCCAGCGTCACCCCCTCGACCAGATGATCGAGCGTGCCGACCCCGCCGCTGGCGATCACCGGTACCGATACCGCGTCGGCGATCGCGCGGGTCAGCGCCAGGTCATAGCCCGCCCTGGTCCCGTCACCGTCCATCGACGTCACCAGCAATTCGCCCGCGCCCAGTTCCGCCAGCCGGATCGCATGCTCCAGCGCGTCGATCCCGGTCGGCTGACGCCCGCCATGGGTGAATATCTCCCACCGCGCATTTCCTACACGCCGGGCATCGACCGATCCAACAATACACTGGCTACCGAATCGGTCCGCTATGTCACTGACCAACTCCGGTCGCGCCACCGCCGCGCTGTTGACCGCCACCTTGTCCGCCCCCGCCAGCAACAGCGCGCGCGCATCCTCCGGACTGCGCACCCCGCCGCCCACCGTCACCGGCATGAAGCAGACCTCTGCGGTGCGCCGCACCACGTCCAATATCGTCCCCCGCGCCTCATGCGTCGCGGTGATATCCAGAAAGCAAAGCTCGTCCGCCCCCGCCGCGTCATACAGCTTCGCCTGCTCAACCGGATCGCCCGCATCTTTCAGATCGACGAAATTGACGCCCTTCACCACGCGCCCATTGGCGACGTCGAGACAGGGAATGACGCGCGTGCGGACAGTCATATCCGTTTCCTCACGCCGCTGCCTGCGCCACCGCCAGCGCGGTCTTCAAATCCAGCCGCCCGTCATACAGCGCCCGCCCGGTTATGACGCCCTCTATCCCGTCATCGGCATGCAGGCTCAGGATGCGGATGTCCGCGATCCCCGCCAAGCCGCCGCTGGCGATCACCGGAATGTCCGTGCCGCGCGCCAGTTCGACCGTCGCGTCGACATTGCACCCTTTCAGCATCCCGTCGCGCCCGACATCGGTGAACAGCAGCGCCGCCACTCCCGCATCCTCGAACCGGCGCGCCAGGTCGATCACCGCCATGTCGGATTTCTCCGCCCAGCCGTCGGTCGCGACGAACCCGTCGCGCGCATCGACCGCAACGACGATGCCGCCGGGAAAGTCGCGTGCCGCCGCCTTGACGAAGGCCGGGTCTTTCAGCGCCGCCGTGCCGATGACGATGCGCGATACGCCCAGATCGAACCAGCGCTCCACCGCCTCGCGATTGCGGATGCCGCCGCCCAGTTGAACATGGCCGGGGAATGCCGCGACGATCTTCTCGACCGCATCCGCATTGACCGCATGGCCCGCAAAGCTGCCGTCCAGATCGACGACATGCAGATATTGCGCGCCCGCCCCGGCAAACAGCAGGGCCTGCGCCGCGGGATCATCCCCATAAACGGTCGCGCGGTCCATATCGCCCTCGGCCAGGCGGACGACCTGCCCGTTTTTGAGGTCGATGGCGGGAAAGACGATCAGTGCCACATGATATTCCCAAAATCCGTTCGGTTCGAGCCTGTCGAGAACCCACGCGCAGGGTTCTCGACAGGCTCGAACCGAACGGAGGTGGAGTAGTAGACATTCATGGCCGCCACTCCAGAAAACGCGACAGAAAGGCCAGCCCGTAACGCTGGCTCTTTTCGGGATGAAACTGGCACCCGATGATCGTGTCGCGCGCCACCGCGGCGACCAGCGGCCCGCCATGGTCGGTCACCGCCGCGATATCGGCGGGATCGGCTGCATCGAAATGATAGCTGTGCAGGAAATAGGCTTCGCCCGGCTCGATCAGCGCCCCGGCCCCTGTCACCGCGCCATGCAGGGTCACGTCGTTCCACCCCATATGCGGGATCTTGACGGCCGTATCGCCCGGCGCGATCCGCCGCACGGTGCCGCCGATCCAGCCCAGCCCGGCATGCGTGCCGAATTCCTCGCCCGCGTCGGCCAGCAACTGCATCCCCACGCACACCCCCAGGAAAGGCACGCCGCGCGCATGCACCGCCTCGCCCATCGCCTCGACCATGCCGGGGATCGCCACCAGCGCGTCGCGGCACGCCCGGAACGCGCCCACACCGGGCAGCACGATCCGGTCGGCCTGTCGCACCATATCGGCATCGGCGGTGATGATCACATCGGTCGCGCCCGCCGTGCGCAGCGCATTATGCACCGAATGGAGATTGCCCGCGCCATAGTCGATGAGCGCGATCCCGCTCACAATATCCCCTTGGTGGACGGAATGGCGTCCGCCTTGCGCGGGTCGATCTCCACCGCCTGCCGCAGCGCGCGGGCCAGC
>CAZLSU010000027.1:0-33079 GCA_964562225.1 uncultured Sphingobium sp. | reverse complement strand
GCGCGAGCATAGAGGAGCCGCCATAGCTGATAAAGGGCAGCGTCATGCCCTTGGAGGGAAATATCTGCGCATTGACGCCCATGTTGATGATCGCCTGCAAACCGAATTCGGTGGTGAGACCGGCGGCGGCGAGGATGGTGAAATTATCCTCTTCATCCAGCAGGCGCAGCAACACCCGCACGACGATGGCGAGATAGACGAGCGCGATGGCAATGCAGGCGAGCAGGCCGAACTCCTCACCGATGACCGAGAAGATATAGTCGGTATGCGCTTCGGGCAGGCGGAATTTCTCCTGGCCGCCGCCCGGCCCGACGCCGGTGAAGCCGCCATTGGTGATGGTGCGGAAAGCGAGGTCGCTCTGGTCCGGCCCGGCGTCCAGATTGACGCCGATCCCCAGAAAATCATTGATCCGCTGGCGGCCATTTTCATAGAACATATAGGCCGCGACCAGCAGTCCCAGCGCCGCCAGCCCGAGCGCGCCGATCGCCCGCATAGATACGCCCGACAGCAGCAGCAGCGTCGCCCAGCAGGCACCGAAGATGACCGTCTGACCAAAATCGGGCTGGCGCATCAACAGCACCGCGATCAGCGCGGTCAACACCCCGGTCAGCGAGATGACCGGCAGCGTATGATCGCGCGCGCGCAGCGACAACAGCCAGGCGATCGTCACGACGAACACGGGCTTGAGAAATTCGGACGGCTGGAATCGCATCCCCGGCAGGTCGATCCAGCGTTTCGCGCCATTCACCGTGCTGCCAAGCAGCGGCACGAGAATGAGCAACCCGATGAAGGCGATGCACAGAAATGTCGCCAGCCTGCGCGCCTGCTGCCGGGGCAGCATGGAGATGACCAGCATCACCGGCAGGCCCAGCAACACCCAGATAAGCTGGCGGTAGAAATAGATGAGCGGATTGACCGCGATGGCGTCGGTCGACCGATCGATCGCCGCGACCGGGGATGCGGCAGCGACCGCGACCAAGCCGATCGCCATCAGAACGACGATCAGCGACAGGAGAACCCGGTCGATCTCCCAGAACCAGATGGCGAGCGCGGTCCGTTCGCGCGGCACGGTGCCGCCCTTGAACCCTTTGACCAGTCGGCCGGCCTTCAACATTCTGGTCGAACCTTCCTTGCGCATGTCGCGCCCCCCGCCCTTCATAGCGTTTCTTCACTCGATGTTTCACTCAGGGCATCGACCGCCGCGGCAAAAGCATCGCCCCGCGCCTCGAAATCGCGAAACTGGTCGAAACTGGCGCAGGCAGGCGACAGCAGGACGATGTCGCCCGGCTGCGCGACCCGCGCCGCGCGGCGGACGGCGGCGCTTAGCATCTCGCTATCATCCACCGCCATATGCGGGCGGAGCAGGTCGGCGAACATATGGCCCGCTTCGCCGATCGTATAGGCATGGGCGACATGGCCGAACATCGGCGCGCACTCGTCCAGATTGTTGCTTTTGGCGAGGCCGCCGACGATCCAGTGGATACGCGGTTTGCCGTCGATGGGCGGCCAGGCGGCGAGCGCCGGGGCGGTGGAGGCGGGATTGGTCGCCTTGCTGTCGTTGACGTAGAGGACGCCATTATGCGTGCCGACCGCCTGCATCCGGTGGGGAAGGCTGGCGTAGCTGGCGAGGGCGGGGAAGATATCGTCGTCCGAAATACCGATCGCGCGCGCGACGGCGATGGCGACGGCCGCATTCTGGGCGTTGTGCGGGCCTTGCAGGGCGGGCCAGGTGCGTTGGGCGGCGGGATCTATGTCGATGGAGGCGACCCGCACCACATTGTTCTTCTCGGCAATCGCCTTGCTCTGCTCATCCTCCGTCGCAATCACCGCGACATGCTTCGCCGATTGCATGGCAAACAGCCGCGCCTTGGACGCCACATAACCCTCGAACCCATTATAACGATCCAGATGGTCCGGCGTGATATTGAGCAGCACCGCGACGTCGCAGTCCAGGCTTTGGGTCAGGTCGATCTGATAGCTCGACAGTTCCAGCACATAGACGCCTACGCCGTGCAGGTTCGGTTCCAGCGGCGGCTGGCTGAGGATCGGCAGGCCGATATTGCCGCCCATGACCGTGGGGAAGCCCGCCTGTTCGACGATATGGTGGATCAGCGCGGTGGTGGTCGATTTGCCGTTGGTGCCGGTGATGCCGATCACCTTGTGCGGCGGCAGTGTGGGCCGGGCGAGCGCGAACAGTTCAATGTCACCGATGATCGGTACGCCCGCCAGCTTGGCGCGCATCGCGATCGGATGCTTGTTGAGCGGCACGCCGGGCGACACGACGACGCCGTCGAACCCGGCAAGGTCGATCTCCATCGGATCGCCGATTTCCGCCTTGCCCGCGACCGCATCGCGCGCTTCCTCGCGGCTGTCCCACGCCACGACCCGCGCGCCACTGGCCGCCAGCGTCTCGACCGTGGCGAGGCCGGAGCGTGCCAGCCCCAGCACCGCATAGGTCTTCCCCGCAAAGGCGCTGGAGATAATCATCGCAGCTTCAACGTCGCCAGGCCCGCCAGCGCCAGCACGAAGGATATGATCCAGAAGCGGATCACCACGGTCGGTTCGGCCCAGCCCAATTGCTCGAAATGATGGTGGATCGGCGCCATCTTGAACACGCGCCTGCCGGTGCGTTTATAGAAGAAGACCTGGATGATGACGCTCATCGCCTCCACCACGAACAGCCCGCCAATGATGCCCAGCACGATCTCATGATGCGCGGTCACCGCGATCACGCCGATCGTCCCGCCCAGCGCCAAACTGCCCGTATCGCCCATGAAGACAGCGGCGGGCGGCGCGTTGAACCACAGGAAGGCGAGGCCCGCGCCGATGATCGATCCGCACAGGATGGTCAGATTACCCGCGCCCGGCACATGTGGGATACCCAGATATTCGGCAAAATCGGCCCGGCCCACCAGATAGACGATCAGCATGAAGGCCATGCAGGCAATGATCACCGGCATGGTCGCGAGGCCGTCCAGTCCGTCGGTCAGATTGACCGCATTGCCGAACGCGACGATCACGAAGGCGGCGAACAGGAAGTAGAAAGGTCCGAGTTCGATCGCCGGGCCATTATAGAAAGGCACATAGAGCGCGGTATTGCCATGCGTCGTCACGATCATCCAGGCGGCGACGCCGGCGATCAGAAACTCGAACATCAGGCGCACCTTGCCCGACAGGCCCTTGTGGCTGGCCTTGGTCACCTTGTCATAATCGTCGAGAAAGCCGATCGCGCCGAAGCCCAGCGTCACGAACAGGCAGGCCCAGACATAGGTGGACGACAGGTCCATCCACAGCAGCACCGATATGATCATGGAGGTCAGGATCATCAGGCCGCCCATGGTCGGGGTGCCGCGCTTGGCAAGGTGGCTTTGCGGGCCATCGTCGCGGATCGGCTGGCCCTTGCCCTGCCGCACGCGCAGCCAGCCGATGAAACGCGGCCCGATGACGAGGCCGATCAGCAGCGCGGTGAAGATCGCCGCGCCCGCACGGAAGCTCAGATAGCGCACAAGGTTGAAAATACCCGCGAAATCCAGCGTCTGGGCCAGCCAGTAAAGCATCAGTCATTTTCTCCGTCGCGACCAGAGTCCGGGAACGCCGCGATCAGGCGCGACAGGCCGACGCCGTTCGATCCCTTGACCAGAACCGCGTCGCCGCCGCGCAATTGCGCCTTCAGCCGGTCGGTCGCCGCAGCGGCGTCCGGCACATGATCATAAGCGATCACGCCATTAAGAGCGTCCGCCAGCGGGACCATTTCATCGCCCACCAATATGGCATAATCCACCTTGCCCGCCGCCAGTGGCTCGGCGAGCGCGGCATGCAGGTCCGCGCTCTGCGCCCCCAGTTCGCGCATGCCGCCCAGCACCGCGATGCGCCGGTCGGCGCTCTCACGGCCCAGTTGCTTCAATGTCGCGGTCATCGACAGCGGATTGGCGTTATAGCTTTCGTCGATCAGCAGCGCCTCGCCGCCCGCCACGGGCACGATCCGCCGCTCGCCGCGCCCGGCCAGCCCCGGCATCTCCGCCAGCGCCAGTCCCGCCGCCGCCAGATCGCCCCCCACCGCCTCGACCGCCGCCAGCACGGCGAGCGCGTTCGACACCCAATGATCGCCCGGCGCGGCGACGGTGAAGCAGAGTTCCGCTTCGGGCAGGCGCGCCGTCACCAGCGTACCCCCGCCCGCCACCGGCACCGCCTCGGTCGCGCAAATATCCGCATCGCGCGACAGGCCGAAGGTCAGGATGCGCGCGGCATGACGCTCCGCCTTGTTGTAGAGGGTCGCCACATGCGGGCTGTCATAGGGGATGATCGCGGTGCCGCCCGGTTCCAGCCCCTCAAATATCTCCGCCTTGGCCTGCGCGATCGCCGCTTCCGACCCGAAAAATTCGATATGGGCGGGCGCGATGGCGGTGACGATCGCGACATGGGGGCGCACCATCCGGGTCAGCGCGGCCAGTTCGCCCGCATGGTTCATGCCCATCTCGAACAGGCCATGGCTGCTGCCCTGCGGCATCCGCGCCAGGCTCAATGGCACGCCGACATGATTGTTATAGCTTTTGACCGACCGATGCACGGTGCCGGGGTTCGCCCGGTCGAGCGCATGGAACAGCGCCTCCTTGGTCCCGGTCTTACCGACCGACCCGGTGATGCCGATTACCTTGCCCGTCATGCGCCCGCGCGCCGCCTTGCCCAGTGCTTCGAGCGCGCTGGCGCTGTCGGCGACCAGCATGTGCGGCGCGTCGATGGGTTCGCTGACGATCGCCCCTGCCGCGCCCTGCGCGAACGCCTTGTCGACGAAGCGATGGCCATCCGTGGCCTCACCCTTCATCGCGACAAACAGGTCGCCGGTCGTCACTTCCCGGCTGTCGAACGCGACGCCGGACACAGCGAACGGCGCGGACGCGGTGCCGCCGGTGGCCTGCGCGATGTCTGCGGAGGTCCAGAGATCAGACATCTCTGCATCCGTTCGCTTCGAGCCTGTCGAGAAGTCTGCGCGCAGTTCTCGACAAGCTCGAACCGAACGGATGTAGGGGGAATTTCAACCGACGCACTCCCGCGCGACGGTCACGTCATCGAATGGCAGCACGCGGTCGCCGATGATCTGGCCCTGTTCGTGGCCCTTGCCCGCGAGCAGCACGATATCGTTCGGCCCCGCCTGCGCGATCGCCGCGACAATCGCCGCGCGGCGTCCGCCAATCTCTTCCGCGCCCGTCGCGCCGGCCATGACCGCGGCACGAATCTCGCCGGGCTCCTCCGATCGCGGATTATCGTCCGTGACGATGACATGATCGGCCAGTTCCGACGCGACCTGGCCCATAAGCGGCCGCTTGCCCGTATCGCGGTCCCCGCCCGCGCCGAACAGCGCGATCAGCCTGCCCTTGGTATGCGGGCGCAGCGCCTCTATCGCGGCGCGTAGGCCATCGGGGGTATGGGCATAATCGACATAGACCGGTGCGCCTGCCCGCGTGATGACCGCGCGCTCCAGTCGCCCGCGCACCGGCTGCACCCGCTCCAGCAGCGCCAGCACCTTGGCGGTATCGCCACCGGTCGCAATCACGAGACCGGCGGATGTCAGCGCATTGGCCGCCTGATAGGCACCAATCAGCGGCAGGTTGACCTTGCAGGTCTTGCCGTCAGCTTCGACCGTCAGCGTCTGCCCCAGTTGCGTCGGCACGCGCGACACAAGCCGCAGCGCATCGCCCTTCTCCCCAACGGTCAACAGCTTGAGGCTGCGCGCCTTCACCCGCGCGATCACCTTGTCGGACCAGGCGTCGTCGGCCCAGACCACCGCCGCGCCGTCATCGCCGACAACCTCATCGAACAGCCGCATCTTGGCGTCGAAATAGGCGTCCATATTGCCATGATACTCGAGATGGTCGCGCGACAGGTTGGTGAAGGCACCCGCCGCGACCGGCAGTCCCTCTGTACGATACTGGTCCAGCCCATGACTCGACGCCTCGAACGCGGCATGGCTGATGCCTTCGCGGCGCAGCCCGGACATGTTCGCCAGGAAGGTCACGATGTCGGGTGTGGTCAGCCCGGTCGATACCTGATCGACCGAAGTCGTCACGCCCAGCGTCCCGATGGAGGCCGATTTCTCGCCCAGCATCCGCCAGAGCTGGCGGGTCAGTTCGACCGTAGAGGTCTTGCCGTTGGTGCCGGTGACGGCGACCGTCACATCGGGGAAGGGCGCAAAAAACTTCGCCGCGATCTGCGCGAACAAGCGGCGCGGATTGGCGTCCGCTATGTGGATCGCCCCCTCCACCTTCGCTTCCGGCCGCGCGACCACCGCCACCGCGCCCGATGCGATGGCCTGCGCGATATAATGTTCGCCATTGACCCGCAGGCCCTGAAACGCGCCGAACACCGTGCCCGGTGCGACCTTGCGATTGTCGATGGCGAAACCGGTCACGCCGACATTCGCGGCATCGCCCTGCAACCCGTCCACCAGCGCGCCCAGCCGCATCATTCTTCTCCCTTGGCTTTCCAGAGGAGCGGCATCAGGTCGGAAATCTCCACATCGCGATGCTCGTCCGGCATCACGCCCAGCATCGGGCCGATCCGCTCGACCAGCCGCTTGACCACCGGGGAGGCGGTCCAGGCGGCGGTGCGCAGGCCGAAGGTTTCGGCATTGCCCTTCGGCTCGTCCATCATGGCGAGCACGACATAACGGGGATTGTCCATCGGAAAGGCGGAGGCGAAGGTCGTCACCAGCGAACTCTTGTTATAGCGGCCCTCGAACGGTTTTTCGGCGGACCCCGTCTTGCCGCCCACCCGATACCCCTTGGCGTCGGCGCTGCGACCCGTACCCGCCGCGACGATCATCCGCAACAATTGCCGCATCCGCGCGCTGGTGGCGGCGGAAAAGACACGGCGGCCTGCGGGCGCTTCGTCGGCCTTCAGCTTGCGCAGCGTCGCGGGACGATACAGCCCGCCATTGACCAGCGCGGCATAGGCGCTGGCCAGGTGCATCGGCGTCACCGCGATACCATGGCCATAGGAAGTGGTCATGGTCGTGATCCGCCCCCAGTTGGTCGGCCAGATGCCCTTGGCGCGCTCCTTCAATTCGATCGCGGGGCGCTTGTCGAATTCCAGCTCGCGGAACAGATGCTGGAGCGGCGCGGCGCCCATCTCGTCGGCGATCCGCGCGGTCACGATGTTGGAACTATGCACCAGCGTTTCGGGCACATTGAGCCAGCGGCCCGAAGGATGATCATCCTTGATCTTGAACCCGCCGATAGCAATCGGCGCGGTCGCATCATAACGGCGGCTCATCGAGGTGACGACGCCCCGGTCCATCGCCGCGCCGATCGACAGCGGTTTGAAGGTGGACCCCAGTTCCAGCCGCGCCTGGACGATCTGGTTGCAGCGCGGCGAATCGCTGCATGTCCTGCCCTGGCCCGGTGCCAGCTTGTTGGGATCGAACACCGGGAGCGAGGCCATGGCGATCACTTCGCCGGTGTTGGCGTCCAGCACGATGCCGCCCGCACCCTTGGCACGCTGGGCGATCATCTGGCGGTAGAGTTCGCTTTCCAGCGCGCCCTGCACCCGGCTGTCGATCGACAGCATGAAGGGCTGGCCGCGCAGCGCAGGATCGGTCAGCCGATCGTTGAACGCGGCCTCCACCCCCATGCCGCCCTCGCCATCGGCGCGCGGCGCAAAGCCCAGCACATGCGCGGCCAGGCTGCGCTGCGGATAGAGCCGTTCCTTTTCGCGCGGGAATTCGATGCCGATTTCGCCCAGCGCGTTGACCGCCACCACCTGCTCGGGCAGCGCACGGCGGCGCAGATAGGCCCAACCGCGCCCGGTCAGCTTCTTGTAGAAGACCGCTTCGGCTTCATCGGGGAAAATCTCGTGCAGCTTGCGCGCCAGTTCGGCGGGCGACCCGATCAGCTTGGACGGACGCACCGCCACCGAATAGGCGTCCATCGTCCGCGCCAGCGGTGCGCCATTGCGATCGACAATATCCGCACGCGCCGGGATCAGCCCCGATCCCGCGCCAGCGCCCTGTCCGCTGGTTGCAAATATGCCCACCCATGTCAGCCGCAGCATCAGGATCAGCGTGATCGCGCCGAACAGGATCAGCAGCAGCATCAGCCGGTTATGCGCGATCGCCGTCAGGTTCACGCGCTGGCCGCGCGCCCGCGCGCCGGAAGGCTGGACGATGACGGTAGCCATCAGCGCACCTCCTTCTTGCGCTCACGCGCCGCCTTGGCGCTCAGGTCGCCCAGCGTGCTGTCATCCAGCAGCTTGGCGTCCAGCATCGCCATCCGTTCGGCCTGCCGCGCGACCGGATTGGGGCGCGACGTGTCGGCCGCCGCCTTCGCCTTTTCGGCCCGTGTCTTGACCGGCATCCGGGCCAGCGCCTTCACCTCATCCTGCGCATGGGCGGTGCGGATGATCGCGATTTCGCTGCTGATCTGGCTGGTGGCGGGGCTGGCGGGCGTGACTTGCGGGGCGGACGGCAGGTCGGCAGGAGTCTCCACCATCGCCACCATCACCGGCGGCGCAACATAGGCAGAGCCGTTAGGCTGGATGCCGTCAAGCTGCGCCAGCGCGCGCTCCCCCGCCAGATATTGCTGTGCGCTGGGCGTCGCATAGGCGAAATCATCGGCATTCCAGCGTTCAAGCTGGCGCATGGAGGCGCGCGCGCCAAATTCGGTTTCCATATAGCGGATATCGGCCCGCGCAGCCGCGATCCGCGCATTGACCCGCGCCAGTTCGTTGCGCTCGGTCGCAACCCGCAACGACACCATATAGGCCCCCAGCGCACCCAGCGCGACCAGCAAGATCCAGAACAGGCTTTGCAACCGCTTGACCGCAATCATGGGCGAGCACTCCTGAGGGGAGACATGGCAGGTGCGGCCGTGCGCACGGCGCTGCGCAGCGTGGCGGACCGAGCGCGCGGGTTGCGCGCCAGTTCGGCCGGACCGGCGCGCACCGCCTTGGCGGGGCGGCCAAAGCTGGGCGCGACCATGGTCGTGCGTTCGGGCAGGTGGCGCGACCCGGCGGATTCGCCGCCGCTGCGCTGGCGCAGGAACTGCTTGACGATGCGGTCTTCCAGACTGTGGAAGGTGACGATCGCCAGCCGACCGCCCTCCTCCAGCAGCGCCTCGGCCGCTTCCAGCCCGCGCTCCAGCTCCTCAAGCTCCTGATTCACATGGATGCGGATCGCCTGGAACACGCGGGTCGCGGGGTCTTTCTTGTCGTGCGGCTTGTGGCCCAGCGCGCGGCGCACGACCGACGCCAGTTGCGCGGTGCGCTCCAGCGGGCGCGCCTCCACAATCGCGCGGGCGACGCGGCGCGACCGCGGTTCCTCGCCATAACGATAGATGATGTTGGCGATATCCTCTTCCGGGGCGATATTGAGGAAATCCGCCGCGCTCATGCCCGACTGCGCCATGGTCATCAGCAGCGGCCCGTCCGCCTGGAAGGAAAAGCCCCGGTCGGCGCGGTCGAGCTGCATCGAGGACACGCCGATATCGAGCGTGACGCCCGACAGTTTCTCGACGCCCTGCTCCGCCAGCAACGCCTGCATCCGCGAAAATTCGCCCTCGATCAGGGTAATACCGTTCGCGCCCGCAACAACCTGCCCCTCGCGGATCGCATCGGGATCGCGATCGAAGGCGAAGACCCGCGCACCGGCACCGGCCATGGCGACGCTGTAGCCGCCCGCGCCGAACGTGCCGTCGGCATGGCACTCGCCCGCCGATATCTTCAGCGCGGCAAGAACTTCGGTGAGCAGGACCGGGACATGGGGGGCGACCACAGCCGCGCTCACTTGCCGCCCTCCGCCGCGCGGCTGTCGAGCCAGCGGCGCACCTTGTTGCGGATCAACGCGGGGCGATCCGGGCTGGCGACCAGCGCCTCGGGCTTCCAGATCTGGAAATAGCGGCCCACGCCGTAGAAAAAGGCCACGTCCGTGATGCCGGCTTCTTCCTTGATATCGGGGTGCAGGAAGAAGCGGCCGCCATCATCGAAATTGACGTCCTCGATCGTGCCGAGGCGGTTTTCGCGCTCCAGATCGGCATTGAACGGGCGACCGGCGGCGCGGGCCTCGCGCTCCCAGATATCGACTTCGTCGAACAGATATTGCTTGTGCGACAGGCCAAAGCCGCTGGCGCAGCCATTGTCCATATGGATCGAAAGGCACAGGCGATTTTCGCCGCAGCTGCCCAGCTTCACCTGTCGGCGCATCTCCAGGGGCAGGACGAAGCGGCCCTTGCCGTCCGCGACGCTGAACGCGTTGCCCGAATAGAGAATGACGTCGTCCGACACGCTTGCAAATGGCCCCTTTTGTCCAGGGCGCAGACTTCCCGCCGCCAAATTCGGGTGGATCGAACCCGGCGTGCAGGACTCACCAAAGCCTGACTAACCCCAATGCTCGACTGTCTATCAAGCATGTGGGTGGCTGCAAAGGGAAATTTTGGGAGAAGTTGGGAAAAGCTGTTAGACATTGGTCTTAATCCATCACGTCGGCCTTTTCCATCCTTTTTTCATGTTTTGTTCTTATCTCCGCCGGGCGCAATGACAGTGCCCCGAGCAGCGCCCATCCTGCTGCGAAGATCATCGCCCAGCGTATCGCGCGCAGGACATCGCCCGCGTCACGCATCCAGCGCCGGTCGAGCGGCAGCGCATCGCCCAGCCAGCCCAGGACCAGCGCGGGCGTATCCGCGCTCCAGGCGCGCGGATCGAGCGGGCGCGCGGGATCGGCCAGCCACAGCCGGTCGTCGATCAGGTCGGCGTCGCGCAGCAGCAATGCCCGGCCCTTGCCGATCGTCACTGCGCTCAACAATGGATCGGCCAAACCAAAGCCGGACAGGGTGATCAGCCGGTTATCGGGCGTGAAATGCCGCACTTCACCGTCTTCCGCGCGTGCGCCTTCCAATCCCCAATGCGCCAGCAGCGGGCCAAGCTGACTGACGGTCGGCGCGCGCCGCCGGTCCCCCATCGGCAGCGCGGACGGCCAGCGCAGCAGCGGATCGGCCAGGATCAGCGCCGTCCCGCCATCGCGCACCCAAGTGTCGATCGCCACCAGCGCCTCCGGCGGCATCGCGCGCGGTTGGGCGAGCAGCAGCCATCGTGCGCCAGACCCTGCCAGCGCGCGCGGATCATCGAGGGGCTTTACAGCGAAGCGCGCGCGTAACAGCGTGACGATCGGCGCGCCGACGGGCATGGCAAGGCCCGCCCCGCCCTCTTCCCAGAATAGCGGCAGCGCGGTGATGACCGCCAGCGGTGGGCGATCCGGCCGGATGGACACGGGCCGGGCGGGACCGAAGCAGAGCAGCAGGATGGCAAGGCCCAAGGCGCAACCGCCAGCCAGCCGGTGCCGGTCTCTGAGCAGCCAGCCGCCACCGGCGGCGAGCAATGCGAGGGCGATCAGGCCGCTAGACGCGAACGGATCAGGCCAGCGCGCCGCGGCGACATCACAAAAGAGCAGAGCCGTCCCGGCTGCGCCCACCGCCGCCCACAGGGCCGACCGGCGGATCGCCACGCCGGTAACGGCCAAAATCATCAGCGCAGGCAACCCCCACGCCCAGGGATCGGCCTGCCCGGTCAGCCACGCCGCCCTTAGGCCAAGGAGGAAAACCCCCAGGGTCGCAAGCCACAGCCACGCAAAGTTGATCATCCGCTCCCGCATGCCGATCAGCGCTGCTACGGGTCGCGATCCATCGGCTTGTTGAGATTGGGGTCGGGCTGCAAATCGGGCACCACCGCCTGATCGGCGGCGGGCTGCACGCCCAGTTCGGCCAGCGGATCTTTGGGCGACACGGCATTGCCGCTGAGCGTGGGCACGGTCGGCGGCGGAATGGCCGGGTCGGTCACCCGCGCCTTGTCGATCACAATATTGGCAAGGCCGACGAGAAGCACCACGCCCGCCACACCGGTCAGGCCGATCTGGACACGCTGCAACCCTTCCTGACGGCGCGGATTTTCAGCCATGCGATGCTCTTTTTGTCTGCCGCCGCGACCCGTGTCGGCGGTCAGCTACCTTGCGCCAACCAAGGGAAGACGGTCAACCCCTTCGATTCGAGCCATTGGCGGTTGTAAAGCGTCGACAGATAGCGAAATCCGGTGTCGCACAGGATCGTCACGATCCGCTTTCCCGGTCCCAATTGCCTCGCCAGCGCGACCGCGCCGGCCACGTTGATGCCCGATGACAGGCCCAGGCACAGCCCCTCTTCGGCGAGCAGGCGGCGCACCCATTCCAGCCCCTCCTCGTCGGAGATGCGAAACTGGGTGTCGATCGGCGCGCCTTCCAGATTGGCGGTGATCCGCCCCTGGCCGATCCCCTCCGCGACCGACGTGCCTTCCGCCTTCAATTCGCCATGGGCATAATATTCGTACAGCGCTGCGCCATGCGGATCGGCGAGCGCGATGGTGATGGTGTCGTCATGGGCTTTGAGGCCCAGCCCCACCCCCGCGATCGTCCCGCCGGTGCCCGCCGCGCAGGCAAAACCGTCGATCCGGCCCTCCATCTGGGTCCAGATTTCTTCCGCCGTGCCGACGATATGCGCCTTGCGGTTGGCGATATTGTCGAACTGGTTGGCCCAGATCGCGCCCGGCGTCTCTTCGGCCATGCGGCGCGAGGTGTGCACGAAATGACCGGGGTTCGAATAAGCGGCGGCGGGCACCGTCACCAGTTCCGCGCCCAGCGCGCGCAGCGTGTCCATCTTCTCCCGGCTCTGCGTTTCGGGCATGACGATGATCGTCTTATACCCCTTCGCATTGGCGACCAGCGCCAGCCCGATCCCGGTATTGCCCGCCGTCCCCTCCACTATCGTGCCGCCGGGCTGGAGCAGGCCGCGCTCCTCGGCATCATTGACGATGAACAGGGCGGCGCGGTCCTTCACCGACGCGCCCGGATTGGCGAATTCGCACTTGGCGAAAATATCGCACCCGGTCGCGTCCGACGGGCCGACAAGGCGCACCATCGGGGTATTCCCGATCAGCGCCAGACTATCCTTTTGCAGCAGCATGGGGGCAGGCATAGCGGAGGACAGGCGCGCTTGCCAAGCAAGCGAATGATCGCCCGCGCAAAGGGTGTGTTTCTTGATGTCCGTTCCCCGGCGCAAGCACAGCATGCCGTTAATCTTTGCCCGCCCGTCTGTCCCAGCCCGGTACAGGCCGGAATCGAGGGAAGAAACGCTAAGGCTTTTGCGCTATGCGCCCGACATGATCGCGGCAAATCGGCACAATAAGACCATGATGCGGGGCGCGCTGCTGCTGTTCGCGCTGGTCGCGCTCGCCCTGCCGCGCCTGTTGCCCGCCGCGCCGCTCGACCTGCTGTCGGGCCAGCAGGTCGCATCGCCCGACCATAGCGAACTGGCCAACGACAATTTCCCCGGCTCCGCCTTCTTCTACGCACAGGGCGCGTTCGATCCCGTGCCGGGCGCGCAGCAGACGGTGCGGACCGTACATGTGCTGGGACTGGACACGGTACAGGCCGCGCCCGCCGCCGTATTTCGCGGCCTGACCGCGCTCGACGATTATCGCGCCCTCAATTGCCTGACGTCGGCCATCTATTATGAGGCGGGCAATGAGCCGGACGATGGCCAGCGCGCCGTGGCGCAGGTCGTGCTGAACCGGGTGCGCAGCCAGTTCTGGCCCGCCAGCGTGTGCGGCGTGGTCTATGAAGGGTCGGAACGCGCCGACATGCGTTGCCAGTTCACCTTCAGTTGCGACGGCTCCATGGCCCGCATGCCCAGCGCCGCCGCCTGGATGCGCGCGCAGCGGGTCGCGCGGCAGGCGCTGGCCGGGTCGGTCTATGCGCCGGTCGGTCTTGCCACCCATTATCACACGCTGGCCGTGTTGCCGGGCTGGGCCAGCTCGCTGCGCCCGGTCGCGGTGATCGGCGCGCATATCTTCTACCGGATGCAGGGCAGCAATGGGACGGAGGTCGGGTTTCATTCGCCTTATGCGCGGCGCGAGCTGATCTCCGGCCCTGCGCCCCGTGTCTGGACGCCCCGGCCCGCTATACCGGCGGATAATTCCTACGCCGCGCCATCGACGGGCTGGACGCCGCTGCCCGCACCGCGCCCGCGCGACACGCTGCCGGAATCCACGATCCGGCCGGAATATCGCAACACCGGCCGTCCGCTCATCTGAACGCACGTTTTTCCGATGCCTCAGCGATTTTTTTGAAGTTAACTCAGGTTAGACTATCGAAGTCCCTGAAAAATAAGCGCAATTAAAATTCATGATTTTTCGACTATCTGGGAACCGATCCGGGTGGTGATGGGTTCTACATTTCGGATAGCAAATCTTTTGCCCCCCGCTCTTGCTATCCACAAACATGGGCCTGGAACGCTTCTCCCCCCCCGACGCGTTCCAGGCCCAATATTTTTCCGGGCAAATCACCCTCATCACAATCAATATATTCGCAAGCGGAACGGATTGGTTTGCCGTGGGTTTCCCATAGCGTTGATCCAAGCGGCACAGCGTGTCTCGCGAGGTTTCAGACAAGGAGATTTGCCATGACCAAGACAATCATCACCGCCCTGCTGCTCAGCGGATCGCTGTTCGTCGCCGCCTGCAACACCGTCGAAGGCGCTGGCCGGGACGTGCAGAGCGCGGGCAAAGCCGTTGAAAAAGCGGGCGACTGACGCCACCGCTCCTATTTTTAGCATATGCCCCCTCGGCCCGCCCTTCCCGGCGGGCCTTTTTGTTCAGGCGGGGTCGGCGTCCCTGTCCAGCGCCGCGCGCTTGGCCTGCCGCCGGTCGGTGAACCAGATCGCGACGATGGTGATTTCGTAAAGCAGCAGCAGCGGGATCGCCAGCATGAGCTGCGACACGACATCGGGCGGCGTCAGCACCGCCGCCAGGATGAAGGCCGCGACGATCATATAACGGCGCAGCCCGATCAACTGCGCGCGACTGACGAACCCGGCGCGGTTGAGCAGCATCAGCAGCACGGGCATCAGGAAACTGATGCCGAACGCCAGGATAAACTGCATCACCAGTCCCAGATAAGCATCCGCGCTGGGCAGCGCATCGACCTGCAATCCGCTGCTATTGCCCTGAAATCCCAGGAAGAAATGAAACGCGGTCGGCATCACCACGAAATAGGCGAGGCTGGCCCCCAGGCCGAACAGGAAGGGTGTGGCGATGATGAACGGCAGCAGCGCCATCTTTTCCTTCGCATACAGCCCCGGCGCGACGAATGCCCATAGCTGGTTAGCGATGATCGGAAAGGACAGGCAGAAGGCCCCGAAAAAGGCGATCTTCACCTGCACGAAAAAGGCTTCATACAGCTTGGTATAGACCAGCCGCCCGCCCGCATCGCCAAAGGCTTCCTTGAGCGGATGGACCAGAATGGCGAACAACTGCTCGGAGAAATAGAAACAGACCGCTCCGCTCAGCACGAGCGCATAGACGCATTTGAGCAACCGCCCGCGCAATTCGATCAGATGGTCGAGCAAGGGTGCCTTGCTCTGGTCGATATCGTCGTTCATGCGACCGCGTCATCCTTGCGGTCGGGCGCGACCGGTGCTTCGGCGAGATAGGGCGGACCCTCGGGCGCGGCCGATGCGGGCGCCTCCGCAACGAAGGGCGGCACCTCTTCAGACGGCGATGGATCGACCGGAGGGGGCAGGGCCTCCATCACCGGCGTATCGGCCATGGTCTCGGGCGGATGCTCCTCCATGATGCGCTTGTTCTGCGCCGCCCATTTCTTTTCCAGATCTTCCATCTCGACTTCGCGCACCATCGCGTCGATGCCGGTGCGGAAATGGCGCGCCATGCCCTGCGCCTTGCCGATGATCTGCCCCACCTTATAGAGCGCGCGCGGCAGATCCTTCGGCCCGATCACGATCACCGCAATGATCACGATCACCAGAAATTCGGACGAATCGATACCAAACATGGGCGATTACCGACCGGGGCTGCGCGTTATGCCTTGGTCTTTTCGTCGTTGGTCACGCGGGCGTCCGCCTCGGGCACGCGCGCGCCTTCGATCCGGGTCGCGGGCTTGGCCGGCGTTATGTCGTCGCTATCGTCGGCCATACCCTTTTTGAAGCTCTTGATGCCCTTGGCGACATCACCCATCAGGCCGGAAATCCGGCCGCCGCCGAACAGCAGCATGACGACCAGGAGCACGATGACCCAGTGCATCAGCGAAAAGGAACCCATATCAAATCTCCTGAATATCCGCCCTATCTAGGCGTCTTCATCGTCATTTTCCAGAACGGATTGGCCGCCCATAGCCTCCACTGCCAGATCGACCGGATCAAGCAGCCCCGCCGCGCGCAGATCGTCGATCCCCGGCAGGTCGCGTCGGCTGCTAAGCCCGAAATGTGACAGAAATTCGGGCGTGGTCGCATAGGTCAGCGGACGCCCCGGCACTTCGCGGCGACCGGCCGGACGCACCCAGCCCGCCTCCATCAGCACGTCCAGGGTGCCCTTGCCCACCTGCACGCCGCGGATCGCCTCTATCTCGGCGCGGCTGACCGGCTCATGATAGGCGATGATCGCCAGCGTCTCCATACCCGCCCGGCTCAATCTGCGCGCCTCGTCCTTCTCCCGCCGCAAGATATGGGCGAGGTCGGCGGCGGTCTGGAAATGCCATCGCCCGCCCCGCTCGACCAGGTTGACGCCGCGCCCGGCATAATCATCAGCCAGGCGCAGCAGCGCCGCGCGCAAGTCAGCGCCCTGCCCGACATGCAGCGCCAGATCGGCGATCGTCAGCGGCACATCGGACGCGAACAGCGCCGCTTCCACCGCGCGGGCGAAGTCATCGGGTTCCTCGATCATGGGCGCGCCCTCAGGTAGATCGGCGCGAACATCGCGTCCTGCCGTATCTCCACCCGCCCCTGCTTGGCGAGTTCCAGCGCCGCCACGAAGCTGCTCGCCAGCGCCGACCGGGCGCGCGCGACGCTCAGCCCCTCGGGCAGGAAGGATTCCAGGCGGCTCCAGTCGATCCGTTCGCCCACCAGCGCGCCGACGCGATGCAGCGCCTCGTCCAGCGTCATCACCGGGCGGCGCGCGACGACATGAGTGACCGGCTGGGTCCGCGCGCGAATCTGGCCATAGGACTGGATCAGATCGAACAGGCTGGCGCTCCACCGCGCATGGCGCACGGTGCGCAGCCCTTCGGGATCGGGCCGCACGAACACATCCCGCCCGATCCGGTCGCGCGCCATCAGCCGCGCCCCCGCCTCGCGCATCGCCTGCAACCGCTGAAGCCGCAGATGCAGCCTCAGCGCCATTTCCTCAGGACTGGGATCGGGCTGCGCCTCACGCGGCAGCAGCAGGCCGGATTTAAGATAAGCGAGCCACGCCGCCATCACCAGATAATCCGCCGCCAGTTCCAGCCGCAACGCCTGCGTCCCGTCGATGAAGGCGAGATATTGCTCGGTCAGTTCCAGGATCGAAATTTCACGCAAATCCACCTTCTGCGCGCGCGACAAAGCCAGCAACAGGTCGAGCGGCCCTTCCCAACTGTCGAAACTGACGGTCAGGATTTCGGGATCGGCCAGGGGAAGCGGGGCGAAGAGGTCGTCCAGCTTAAATCCTCCCCTGCGAAGGAAGGGCAGCCGCATATAGAATGCGTGCCCATTTTACATCGTCATGCTGAACTTGTTTCAGCATCCATCGCGCCCCAAAAGCCGCCGCTCGTGACGAGCAATGGACCCTGAAACAAGTTCACGGTGAC
This sequence comes from uncultured Sphingobium sp., assembly GCA_964562225.1. Classification (GTDB taxonomy): domain Bacteria; phylum Pseudomonadota; class Alphaproteobacteria; order Sphingomonadales; family Sphingomonadaceae; genus Sphingobium. The sequence goes on along the minus strand of CAZLSU010000027.1, from coordinate 15,432 downwards.
GATGTTGGGGAATTTTCCTCATATAATACGGCCCTGCCTGCGAGGCGGAGATTGGGGACGCCCCCGCTTCACACCAACGCCAGCAACGCATCGCGCGTCGCGATCAACCCGTCCAGCCCGCCCCGCTCGCCCGGCCGCACCACGCTCGCCATAGCCCGGTCCAGCCGCGCACGGCTCACCGCCGCCATCTCCGGCAATGCCGCCGCAATCCCCACCATCTCGTCCATCTGCCCCCAGCAATTGAGCGCCAGGTCGCATCCCGCCGCGACCACGCCCGCCGCCAGCGCCGGAATGTCGCCCTTCAGCGCCTTCATGTCGAGATCGTCGGACATCAGCAGCCCGTCAAAGCCGATCGTACCGCGAATAATATCCTGAATGACGATGGGCGAGAGGCTGGCGGGCCGTTCGGCGTCCCAGGCGGTATAGACGATATGCGCCGTCATGCCGATCGGCGCGTTCCGCAAGGTCCGAAACGGCGCGAGATCAGCCTCCAGCGCCGCTGCGTCGGCGGTGACGGTCGGCAGTTCCAGATGGCTGTCCACCAGCGCGCGGCCATGCCCCGGCATATGCTTGACGATGCCGACCACGCCGCCCGCCGCCAGACCCTCCAGCGTCGCCCGGCCCAGCGCGGCGACGCGCATCGGTTCGCTGCCCAGCGTGCGGTCGCCCATGATGTCGCTCGCCCCGTCCTGCCGCACGTCCAGCAGGGGCAGCGCATCGACGGTGATGCCGACCTCCGCCAGCGTCACCGCGATCGCCTGCGCATTGGCCCTGGCCGCCGCGATCGCGCTCGACGGGGCAATATCATATAGCCGGTCGAACAGCGCGCCGGGCGGGAAAGCGGGCCAGACCGGCGGCTGCATCCGCGCGACCCGCCCGCCCTCCTGATCGACCATGATCAGCAGGTCGTCGCGCCCGTGCAGATCGCGCAACGCATCGGTCAGCGCGCGCAACTGCGCCTTGTCGGCTATATTGCGCCGGAACAGGATATAGCCCGCCGGATCGGCATCGGCGAAAAAAGCCCGCTCGTCAGGGGTCAGGGTTTCGCCGGAAAGGCCGAAGATCACGGGTTTCATATGCCCGCTCTAGCGGTTCAGATGGGCTGTGCGAAGGGCTTAGTGCGCCGACATCGCGAGGGCATGGACGGCCGACTGAACCATGGTATCACTCCTGGAGAAGGAGAGCGCCGACATGCCTGTAGATCCGAACGCTGAAATCGAAATCACCAGCTTCATCTGGGTGCCAGAATTTGCGCGTGGTTTCGTGCGCGATCTGCGCCCGCGCTGGGCTTGCGAAGAAGCGGGTCTTGGCTATCGGGAACGGCTTGTTGGCTTCGATATGACCAAGAGCGACGACTATCGGCGCGAGCAACCCTTCGGTCAGGTCCCGGCCTATCGAGATGACGAAGTGCAGATGTTTGAAAGCGGCGCCATGGTGCTACGCGTCGCCGAGCGATCCAATCGCCTCACGCCGCCGGGCGTGGCAGGCCGGGCGCGTGTCCTGACTTGGGTCACTGCCGCACTCAACAGCGTGGAGCCGTTCGTCTTTGAACTGGTAGCAATCGACACATTCAATCCGGACGCTGAATGGGGCAAGCTGCGTCGACCCGAAGTGATCAAGATGCTGCGTGGTCGACTGAGCGGGGTGTCGAACTGGCTGGGCGAGAATGAGTATCTGGAAGGGGAGTTTACCGCCGCAGACATCATCATGGCGACCGTCCTGCGCGAAGTGTCGGACGAAGGACTCATGGCCGAATTTCCCAACCTTATCGCGTATCGCGATCGCTGCATTGCTCGCCCCGCCTTTCAGCGCGCGATGGCCGCGCAACTGGCGTCCTTTGCCGATGAACCGCCAGCGACCTAAGTCAGCGATTGCTCAGTTCACCACCAGGCAACTCTCGCCCGCGACCTTCAGCCTTCCGCACAAGGTCGCCGATTGCCCTCCGGCCAGCGCACGCAGCCGGTACACCTTGCTCCCGCCAATTTCGACCGGCTGCACCACCATGGCGAGCGGGGCGAGATAGGCGAAACGCTTGGACAGCTTGCCCCAGGCATCCTTCGCGCCGCTTTCGCTGCCATAGGCGCCAAGCTGGATCATCGCGCCGGTGGGGGACGCCTTGGCGACGGGGGTTACCGGCTTGGAGCGGGTTTCGTCGGTCACAGGCGCACTGACGCTGGACGACGGGCGAGTCTGGGCCGCCGCCTTGGGCTTTTCGGCCGGTGGCGTGGTCTGGGTGATCGGCGCTTCGGGGACGCGGCTCGGGTCGATCCGGCTGTCTTTCAGCACGCCTTCGCTGGCGGCGAAGCTGGCGTCGCCCTCCCCCTCGAACTTCTTCGCATCCGCTTCGTTCGCGGCGATCTTGTAACTTTCGGTTGGCGCGGCGATCAGCATACCTTCGCCGTCGTCGGCGCTGCCGCCCCGGTTCTGCAACCACCACACCCCGCCGATGACCGCGCCGAGCAGCGCCAGGCTGACGATGATGAAGCCCAGCAGCTTGATCGGCGACAGACCGGTTTCGCCGTCATCCTCGTCCATCGCAGGCTCCAGCCAGGGCAGCCGATCCTCATCGTCGAGGTCAAGCCGGCTGCGTCCATAGTCGCCCATTGCTACTGGTCTCCGCGCGTCATTGCATTTCGGTCAGGGCGGCCACGCCCATCAGGGCGAGACCGTTGCGGATTATCTGCCCTATTCCCCGGCTCAAGAAAAGCCGCGACGATGTGATGGCGGGATCGTCGGTCAGGATGACACGCGCGCGCGGATCGTCATTGCCCATATTCCACCAACCGTGGAACGAAGACGCCAAGTCGTTGAGATAGAAGGCGATCCGGTGCGGTTCACGCGCCAGCGCGGCACTCTCGACGATGCGCGGGAACTGCGCGGCGAGCTTCACCAGCCCCAGCTCGTGCGTCCCAAGCCGGGACAGGTCTGGCGCGGGCAGGTCGATCCCCGCCTCCAGCGCCTTGCGCCCGAGCGAGGAAATCCGCGCATGGGCATATTGGACGTAGAAGACCGGATTGTCCTTCGACGCCTCCACCACCTTGGCAAAGTCGAAATCCATCTGCGCGTCCGCCTTGCGGGTCAGCATCGTGAAACGCACCACATCCTTGCCGACTTCCTTGACGACGTCGGCCAGCGTGACGAAATTGCCCGCCCGCTTGGACATTTTCACCGGCTCGCCATCGCGCAGCAGCCGGACCATCTGGATGAGCTTCACATCGAAGCGCGCCTTGCCCTCCGTCAGCGCCGCGACCGCCGCCTGGATGCGCTTGACCGTGCCCGCATGATCCGCGCCCCATATGTCGATCAACTGGTCGGCGGACTGGGCCTTCTGATAATGATAGGCCATGTCCGCGCCGAAATAGGTCCAGCTTCCGTTGGATTTCTTGATCGGCCGGTCCTGATCGTCGCCGAATTTGGTCGAACGGAACAGCGGCAGCACCACCGGCTCCCAATCATCCGGCGTCTCGCCCTTGGGGGCTTCCAGCACGCCCTCATAGACCAGATCATGCGCGCGCAGCCAGGCTTCGGCCTCTGCCGGCTTGCCCGCGGCTTGAAGCTCGGCTTCGGACGAAAAGATGTCATGACGGATGCCAAGCAGCGCCAGATCCTGTTTGATAAGGATCATCATATATTTAACTGACTGTTCCCTGAAAAGAACAAGCCAATCGCTCTCGGGCGCATTTTGATAGCGATCCTGAAAGTCCCGAGCGAGCAAATTACCGACATCGCGAAGATAGTCACCCGGATACAGCCCCTCGGGGATCGCACCGATGTCTTCCCCAAGCGCCTCGCGGTACCGCAGGTGCGCCGACCGGGCGAGAACATCCACTTGGCCCCCCGCATCGTTGATATAATATTCGCGGATCACCTTATGACCGACATATTCCAGCAGCGTCGCAAGCGCGTCGCCCACCACCGCGCCCCGGCAATGGCCCATATGCATCGGCCCGGTCGGGTTGGCCGACACATATTCGACATTGACGGTCACGCCGGTGCCCAGGTCCGACCGGCCATAATCGTCGGCGTCGGCATGGATCGCGGCCAGTTCCGCGCGCCATGTCGCGTCGGTCAGCGTCAGGTTGATGAAGCCTGGCCCGGCGATCGACGCGCTCTCCACCTCATCGAGCGCCTGCAACCCCGTGACGATCAACGCCGCCAGCGCACGCGGATTGGTACCCGCAGGCTTGGCCAGCACCATCGCCGCATTGGTGGACAGGTCGCCATGGCTGGGGTCGCGCGGCGGCTCGACCGTCACGGCCTTGCGCGCAAGACCCGCGGGCAGCGCGCCATCGGCCTCCAGCCTGTCCAGAACGGCGTTCAGATGGGTGGTGAAACGGGCGTAGAGAGACACGGTGGTTTCCTCGAATACACATCGAATGTACGGGGGGCCGTATCTCTTGCACTGCCCCCGAGTTCCCCGGCGAAGGCCGGGGTCCAGTTCAGAGCGGGGGACTGGACCCCGGCCTTCGCCGGGGAACGCCGTCCCTTGGTTCGCGCTTAACGGGTCGCGTTATATTTGAGCTGATCCTGGGTCAGGTTGAACCCCACGAGCAGCTCGAAGCTGGTTCGCAGCAGCGCGGACTTGACGTCGGGCTGGGCAAAGGGGTCGAGCGCCGCGTCGGCATCGCCCGCCTTGCGTTTCTGCGTGATTTTTTCCTGAATGTCGGCGGGCAGCGTCGCCGCCGCCTTGTCCACATAGGAACCCGCGGTCGCCTGCGTGCTGGTGCGATAGGCGCCCGGCGCGAAGTTCAGCGTCACCTGGCCCACACGCTTGGCGACGACCGCATTGCCGCTGCGCATCACGGCGGAGAAATAGGGCAGCGTCACCTGCCGCGCCGCGCTGGCGTCGCTGCGCCGCGCGCTGACGGTGAAGGTCGCCTGGGTGTAGAATTGCTCGCCCTCCGAACAGGTGGAGCGCAGGTCGGTGATGTTCGCCACCACGTCGATCGCCGAAGCATCGGTGCTGTTTGCCGGGCTGAACAAAGTGACATCCCCGGTATGGGCCGGGACCGCCGCCGTCGGGCAGGCCGACCGGACCGCGACGATGCCGCCGGTCGCATCGATCTCGCCGCGCCGCGAACAGCCGGCCAGGGCGACGAAGACCATCGCGGTCAGCGCAATTCGGGATAGGGTCGCGGCTTTTGGAGAATTCACAGGTCAATCCCTTGGGAACAGGCGTGGGCTTCCTTATCCGCCCGTCCGCGCGCGCGCAACCGAAAGGAAGCCGCTTTCCTCCGCGCGGGCTTTCGCTTAAGCGAACCCGATGATGCAGGACACGCCTCCCCGCCCGCCGCTCCAGTTGCTGATCGCCGCGCCGCGCGGTTTCTGCGCCGGGGTCGACCGCGCCATCGTCATCGTCGAGCGTGCGATCGAGAAATATGGTGCACCCGTCTATGTCCGCCACGAAATCGTCCACAATAAATATGTCGTGGACAATCTGAAGGCGAAGGGCGCGATCTTCGTCGAGGAACTGGATCATGTGCCCGACGGCATGCCGGTGGTCTTTTCCGCGCATGGTGTGCCCAAGACGGTACCCGCCCGCGCCACCGAGCGTGCGCTGCCTTTCCTGGACGCCACCTGCCCGCTGGTCAGCAAGGTCCACCGCCAGGCCGAACGGCAGGTCGAGTTGGGACGCCACATCCTGTTCATCGGGCATAAGGGCCATCCCGAAGTGATCGGCACCTTCGGCCAAGTCGCCGACGGCACGATGAGCCTCATCGAAACGGTCGAGGATGCCGAAACGATCGCCCCGGCCGATCCCGATAACCTGTCCTTCCTGACCCAGACCACGCTGTCGGTCGACGATACCGCCGCGATCGTCGCCGCGTTGCAACGCCGCTTCCCTACCATCCTCGCCCCCAAGGGAGAGGATATCTGCTACGCCACGTCCAACCGGCAGGCGGCGGTCAAGGCGATCGCGAACCGATGCCAGGCGATGTACGTCATCGGCGCGCCCAACAGTTCCAACTCGCTGCGGCTGGTCGAAGTGTCGGAGCGCGAAGGCACCCCCGCCCGCCTGATCCAGCGCGCGCATGAGATCGACCTCGACTGGCTGGCCGGCATCACCACCCTGGGCATCACCGCGGGCGCGTCCGCCCCCGAAATCCTGGTGCGCGAAGTCGTGGACCGGCTGGCCCGGCATTTCACGGTGAGCGAGGAACAGGTCGAAACCGCGCGCGAAACCGTCGCCTTTAAGCTGCCCCGCGGCCTCGAAGCGGCCTGATCCGTTATGGCCGTCTATACCCATGTCCCCGCCGAGGAGATCGATGCCTTCCTGATGCGCTATGATGCGGGGCGGCTGGTGTCGGCCAAGGGCATCGCCGAGGGGGTGGAGAACAGCAATTATCTGCTGGAAACCACCGGCGCGGATGGAGCGGGCAACCGCTATATTCTGACCCTCTACGAAAAGCGCGTCGATGTAGGCGACCTGCCCTTCTTCATGGACCTGCTCGACCATCTGGGCGCGCGCGGGGCCAGAGTACCGCGGTTCATCGCCGCGCGCGACGGCACCAAGCTGCAACAACTCGCGGGGCGCCCCGCCTGCCTCATAGAATTCCTCACCGGCATTTCGGTAACCGAGCCGACCCCGGCACAGGCGCGCGCGGCAGGCGCGGCGCTGGGCGGCCTGCACAATGCGGCGGCGGGCTTCACCGGCGAACGGCGCAACGCGCTCGACCTTGCAGGCTGGCACGATCTGGCGGGCAAATGCGGCGACGATTTCGACCGGATCGCGCCGGGCCTTGCCGCGCGGGTCGCCGACGAACTGGCATTTCTGGACGCCCACTGGCCCGCCAGCCTGCCCCGCGCCGTGATCCATGCCGATCTTTTTCCCGACAATGTGCTGATGCTGGGCGACACCGTCACCGGCCTCATCGACTTTTATTTCAGCTGCACCGACATCCGCGCCTATGACCTCGCCGTGACGCACAGCGCCTGGACCTTCAGCCATGACGGCGCGACCTTCTTTGCCGATCGCGGGGCGGCGATGGGCGCGGGCTATGCGCAGAGCCACGGCTTATCGGACGCCGAACGCGCCGCCTTCCCGATATTATGCCGGGGCGCGGCGCTCCGCTTCCTGCTGACCCGCGCCTATGACTGGATCAACACCCCGCCCGGCGCAATGGTCACCCGCAAAGATCCGCTCGCCTATCTGCGGCGGCTGGATTTCTATGCAGGCGCGGATGTGGCGGCGTTGCTGGGCGCATGATCATGGTTTCAACCGTTCGGTTCGAGCAGCATCGAGCTTGTCGAGATGCGTCGGTCGAGAACCCTTTCTCGACTTCGGTTCTCGGCTTCGCTCGAACCTGCGCTCGAAACGAACGGAACTTTGCATGACCGAACTCACCCCTGTAGACATTTTCACCGACGGCGCGTGCAAGGGCAATCCCGGCCCCGGCGGCTGGGGCGCGGTGATCCGCTCGAAGACCGGCGAAAAGGAAATTTCGGGCGGCGAACCGCTCACCACCAACAACCGCATGGAAATGATGGCGGCGGTCGAGGCGCTCAACGCCCTGACGCGCCCGTGCAAGGTGACGCTCCACACCGACAGCAAATATGTGATGGACGGCATCACCAAATGGGTCATCGGCTGGCAGAAAAATGGCTGGAAGACCGCCGACCGCAAGCCGGTGAAAAATGCCGAAATCTGGCAGGCGCTATTGGCCGCGACCGCCCGCCATCAGATCAGCTGGAAATGGGTGAAAGGCCATGCCGGCCACCCCGAAAATGAACGCGCCGACCGCCTGGCAAGCGCGGCGGCGGACAGTTTCCGGCGGTAGTCCTTCCTACTTTGTCATGCTGAACTTGTTTCAGCATCCATCGTGCCGCACGGTCCCGCGCTCAATTGACCGGCTTCCCTGTCATCTGGCAGGGAAACGCCAAGCCAAAATGCCTGGCTCTGTGGGGATGGATGGATGCTGAAACAAGTTCAGCATGACGATGGCGGTCAGGTAGTGAAAGCCTTCCTCACTCCGCCTCTTCGACCAGCGCCCCAGGCCCGTTCTTCTGGATCGACTCGATCGCATTCTTCGCCCCGGCCTTGCTTGCATAGCCTTCGGTCCAGAAGATCACTTCGCTATTATATTTGAACTTGGCGACGAACTCGCCGGCCTTATTCTTCTCGATCACGAATGTATGCGCCATCTGCCGTCTCCCGGATCATTTCGTCAGCGAAACCTTATAGGGGAATAAAGCGCCCCGTCGATGCTGGCAAGGTCGCTCGACAGCGCCTCGCCACTGATCAGGCTAGCCGCCAGCAGCGCGGCGGCGGGGGCGGTCTGGATGCCAAAGCCTCCCTGCCCCGCGAACCAGAAGAAGCGCGGCATGTCAGCATCGAAGCCATAGACCGGCGCACGATCGGGCGAAAAGCTGCGCAGCCCCGCCCATTTGCGCTCGACCGCCGCGATCGGCCAGTCGACTACGCTCTGGAACCGGTCGATCGCCTGCGCCACCGCCACTTCCTCGGGCGCCGAGTCGCATGGCACAGAGGGCGCCTCATCATGCGGGGTCAGCCAGACCCGGTCGCGCCCCTCCGGCTTGAAGTAGAATTGCCCGCCCAGATCCATGATCAGCGGCAGGCCCGGCGACGGCAGGCTGGGCACCCGCAACTGCACGACGGTGCGCCGCAGCGGGGTGATGCCGACCGGCGCGACGCCGCAAAGCCGCGCCACCGCGTCCGCCCACGCCCCCCCGGCATTGACCAGCAGCCCGCAATGGATCGGCCCGTCGCTCGTCTCGATCCGCCAGCCATCCCCCTCTCCCCGCGCACCCAGCAGCGGCGCGGACAGGCGAATCGCGCCGCCCCGTCGCCGGAACTGCCGCAAATAGGATTGATGCAGCGCTGACACGTCGATGTCCTGGCAACTGGGTTCCAGCAGTCCCAGGGTCCATTGCGGCCGCAGGCCGGCAATCAGCGCGGCCGGATCGACGGGCACAAACTCCACCTTGCCGGCAAATTCGGCGACCATCCGGTCGCGTGCCGCATCGTCCCCCGCCCGCCCGATATGCAGCGACCGGCGCGGCGACAGCAGCGAACCGTCATGAAAATCGGCATCGGGCGCGGCCAGCATCGGTCCCGAAGCGGTGGTCAGCGGCTGGACGATCGGCCCGCCATAGCTTTCCTCCCAGAAAGCGACCGAACGGCCGGTGGCATGATAGCCCGCGCTCTCCTCCATCTCCAGGATCAGGACCGTTGCGCTGGCGGCAAGATGCGCGCCCAGACTGGCCCCCGCGATGCCGCCGCCGACGATGACGATGTCGTAACTGGTCATGGCGCGACGCTGTCGAGGAAAGCGTCGATCCGCGCAAGCGCATCGCGCCGCACGCCATCAAGTTCGCGCAGCAATTCATGCGCCGCCTCCTTGCCATAGATATGCACCCGCGCCCCCGGAATGCGCGCGGCGAGACGGCGAATCGCAATCGGCGACACCAGTTCGTCCGCACGCGTCCCCAGCACCAGCGTGGGCGTCGCGACCCGCTCCAGCACCCCGCTTTCTCCCAATGCTTCGATCGACGCGAATGCCTGCGCCACCCAGTTCCAGCTTGGCGGACCCAGCGCGATGGCGCGGTTCTGTTCGCGCCACCAGAGTTCGTCTGCATAGCGTTCGGGATCATGCGTCAGCCGTTTCTGCCGCATCCGCCGCTGCCGCTCCGACGTTTCCTTTTGCGTCCAGGCCTGCCGTTCGCCCCAACCCAGACGGCACAGCATCCTGGCAAGCCCCCATGCGCCACGCGTCGTCAACAGGCCGCTGTTGAGGCCCAGCATCGGCGCGACCAGCGCGATAGCGTCGGGCGTCACCGCCTGCTCCACCACCGCCCGCAGCAACAGATGCCCGCCCATCGAATGGCCGACCATCACCGATGGCCCCTCGCCCGTCGCGCGCCAATCGGCCTCCAGCGCGGCCAGGTCACCGATCCACTGCGAAAAATGCGCGATATGCCCGGTCATCGGGTCATCCAGCAGCCGCCCCGATCCGCCCTGACCGCGCCAGTCGAATGTCGTCACAGCCCAGCCCCGCGCCGCCCAGTGCGCGATCACCTCCAGATATTTCTCGATCATGTCGCCGCGCCCGCCCAGCACCAGCATCCGACCGCGCGTGCCGCTCCCCAGCCGGTAGCGCCGGATCGGCCAGCCATCGGGCGCGGCCCAATAATCGAGTTGCCCGCCCATCGGCCAGGCGCGCCGGTCGAAGGCTGATGATCTCGGAATCGTCCCCGCCATGGTCATGCTTTGCCAGGCCCTTCCCTACCGAGCGACGTTATGCCGCCTCTAACGAAGGGATAAGATCCAGTTCGTCCGCCATCGCCAATCGCCCGTTAGCCAGGTCATAAGCTGCCTGCAAACTCATCCAGAACTCAGGCGAATTGCCAAGTAACTTTGCCAGCCTGAGCGCCATCTGCGGAGATACCGGCTTCTGCTCATTCATGATGTCGTACAGGTGCTGGCGGGAAATACGGAGCATGGCAGCCAGCTTGGCCTTGGGAAGACCCAGCGCCGGAACGATATCCTCTCGCAGAATTTCGCCGGGATGGGTCGGGAGAAGCCCCGCCAAAAGCGCATTGGTCATATCTAAAATTCCTTGTCCGGAGCCACAGTGACAATTTTGAGGCTGTCCGTTAGTGATAATCCTCTAGATCAACGTCGATAGCGTCCGCCTTTTCCCACCCGAAGGTCACACGATAATTGCCGCTTGCATCGACTGCGTAGCGTTTGGGTTTTCCTTGCAGTCCATGAAAACGGTTGCCTGGCAAATTCATATCTTCCGGAAGGGTTGCGGCATTGAGCGCCGCCATTATGCGCCGAATACGGGCCGGGTTCTGGACCGGCAATTTGGACGCATCACCCTTTTCCGCGAACAGCTTGAGAGCCTTGGAGCGAAACGTCTTGATCACCGACCCTTTGTAAGCAATAAGCTTACACATGTCAACGCATAGCTGAATCTATTCTTGGGATAGTGGCTCTGGATCGGCCTTGCGATCTGTCAGGGCATGTCGTCCCCACCGTGCGCCGTCTTGGTAAAGTTTTGGTAAGCCATTAGGTTTAGATACTCCTTCCCATGACGGGGGAATTTTTCAAGCTGGCCTTGACGGTCGCTCTGGTCGCGCTGCTCGTGGCAGCCGCGATGACCGATCTGCGGTCCCGCATCATCTCCAATCGCTTGAACATCGTCGTTGCCGCGCTTGCGCCGGCCTGGTGGCTTGTCAATGGCCTGCCGCTCTGGCCCGACATGGCGCTGCAATTGCTGGGCGGGGCTGTGGTGTTCGCGCTGTTCGCGGCGCTGTTCGCCTTTGGCCTGATGGGCGGGGGCGACGTCAAGCTGCTCGGCGCGCTGGCATTATGGTTCCCATGGACCATGGTCGCCCAGTTGCTGGTGCTGATGGCGGTGCTCGGGGGATTCGTCACTTTGGCGACAGTCATCCATCACAGGATGACCAGAAGAATAGGACAACCGGAAATACCCTACGGCGTCGCCATCGCTCTGGCGGCGCTGTGGCTGGTTGGCGAACGATATTTTAACCAATTTGCGTGATGAGTGCGGGTTGAGGGGTTTGAGCACCCCACTTGAGGGAGGCGAATTTCGTCATGGATGCAAAGAAGATCGTGCTGCTTGTAGGGGCGCTTATCATAGCGATTACTACAGCGTTGCTGGCACGCAGCATGTTTGGTTCCAGCGCGCCGCAGGTCAGTGCTGCCGCGATGCCGCAGGCCGATCAACCCCGCGTCCTGGTCGCGGTCAAGGCGCTGCCGGTCGGCACCATCCTTGACGCGGAAAGCTTCCGCTTCCAGCCCTGGCCCAAGGAATTGGTCGAACAGGTCTATTATCTTCAGGGGCAAGCCGATCCCGCCAAGCTCGCGGGCAGCGTGGTGCGTAACGCGATCACCGCCGGCCAGCCGCTGACGCAGGGGTCGCTGATCCAGCCGGGCGACCGGGGTTTCCTCGCCGCGGCGCTTGGCCCAGGCATGCGCGCCATCGCCGTGCCGGTCTCGGCGCAAAGCTCGGTTGCAGGCTTCATCTTTCCCGGCGACCGCGTCGACCTGATGCTGACCCAGTCGGTCTCGGGCGGCGGCGACGGCGAAGCGCTCAAAGTATCCGAAACCATCCTGCGCAACCTGCGCGTGCTGGCCACCGACCACCGCACCGATGCGTTGGGTCCGGAAGGCAAACCGGTGCTCCAAAATTATTCCAACGTCACGATCGAAGTAACGCCCAAGATCGCGGAAAAGATAGCGGTGGCGCAGACCATCGGTTCGCTGTCCATGTCGCTCCGTTCGATCGCCGACAATACGTCGGAACTCGACGCGGCGATCGCCGGCGGCGAGATCGACCTGCCCGCCACGGCGGACAAGGCGGCCGAAAAGAAGCTGCTCGCCACGCTGGCAGCCCGGCCGATCGACCGCGGCACCACCTTTTCGACCGGTGCGGACGTGTCGCGCTACCAGCGCAGTTCGGTCCCCGCCAAGGCGGACACGGCAGCGCCTATGCCCGCCGGCGGCGCGCCGCTCGGCACCGTCACCGCCTATAAGGGACCAGTGATCCGCGTCGCGCGCGGCACCAACGTGACCGAAGTTCCGGTCGGGGGGAAGTAAGATGAAGGGGAAGCAGATGCTCTCGCGATCCGGCGCCATACGCCCGATCTTGGGTGCGACCATCGCCGTCAGCCTGGCGCTCGGCACGGTCGCCCTGCCCACCGCCGCGGTCCACGCCGCGCCCTCGACCCAGGACAATGCGATCCTGCTCTCGGTCGGCGGCAGCCGGGTGATCAACCTGCCGGGCAAGATGTCCGACGTGGTGATCGCCGACCCGGATGTGGTCGACGTCCATGTCCGCTCCACCAACCAGCTTTATCTGCTCGCCAAGAAGCCCGGTGAAACCACCATCTTCGTGACGACCGGCAACGGCAAGGTGCTGTTTTCCAGCACGGTGCGCGTCGGCAACAACCTGACCAGCATCGACCAGATGCTGAAAGTCGCGATGCCCGAAGCGACGATCGCTGTGAACAAGATGAACGGCATGGTGCTGCTCACCGGCACCGTGCGGGCGCCCGAGGACGCCGCCGAAGCCGAACGCCTGACCCAGGCTTTCGTCGGCAAGGACGTGACCGTGGTCAGCCGCCTGCTGATGGCGACGCCCTTGCAGGTCATGCTTCAGGTCCGCATCGCGGAGGTGAACCGCAATCTGGTTCACAAGATTGGCACTAACATCACAGGTCTAGGCACGGGATCGGGCAGCTTCACCGGTTATATCGGCCGCGCCACACGGGGGGCCATCACCGACCAGGGGGCTGTACCCGGCCTGCCCGGCGACATCACCCGCTCGGTGCTGTTCAACCAGCCTTCGGACAGCTCCACCACAGTCGGCTTTCTGGCAAAATTGTTCGGCATGGACGTGGCCGGCGCGCTCGACCTGGCTGAAAATAGCGGCCTTGCGACATCGCTGGCGCAGCCCAACCTGACGTCGCTTTCGGGCGAGACGGCCAGCTTCCTGGCGGGCGGAGAATATCCCTACACGGTCAGCAACGGCACGCAGGGCAACAGCATCGAATTCAAGCAATATGGCGTGCAGCTTGCCTTCACCCCGACGGTGCTGGGCGACGGCCGCATATCGCTGCGGGTGCGCCCCACCGTATCCAGTCTGGATTTCTCGGTTAACACCTCGGTTCCTGCCCTCAAAAGCCGAACCGCAGAGACGACCGTCGAACTCGGCTCGGGGCAGGCCTTCATGGTAGCAGGCCTGCTGTCCAACGACACCGGCAACAATGTCAGCAAGGTCCCTGGCCTTGGCAACATCCCGATCCTGGGCACCCTGTTCAAGTCGCGTAGCTTCCAGCGCAACGAAACCGAACTGGTCATCGTCGTCACGCCCTATCTGGTGAAACCGATGAATGCGTCGGACGTGCGCCTGCCGACCGACGGCTTCCGTACCGCGACCGAACTACAGGGGTTGCTTGGCCAGCAATCGAGCGACGGCATCAGCGGCGCGCGCCCCCCGATGCCGACCCGCGCACCCGGTTCGCCCGGCCCGCAGGCTTCGGCCGCCCTGCCCGCGCAGGTCGCCCGCGCGGACGGCAAGCGTTCGGCAAAGTCGAAAGACGCCGGCCCCGGTTTCAGCTTCTGACACGAAGGACGATATAGATGACGCGCCTCGTAACCAAAAACATCTCGGCCCTTGCCCTCATGATGGCCCTTGAGCTGTCCGCTCCGGCGCTCGCCGTCGAAAAGGAAAATCGCGGCGTCCAGTCCGTGCATCAGCCGGTGGTCAGCTATGCCAGCTACACTTATGACGTGCAGGCCGGTGGTGGCACCCTTTCGGCTGCCGAAGCGCAGCGGTTGCAGGGCTGGTTCGACTCGATCGGCCTTAGCTATGGGGATCAGGTCGCGATCGTTACTGACGCGGGCTATTACAGCCCCGACCTGCGCGACGGCATCGCCGACGTGGTGGCGCGCCACGGCCTGCTGGTCAGCGAAGACAGTTCGGCCGTCGCGGGCGCTGCCCCTGAAGGTTCGGTCCGCCTGATCGTCCGCCGCGCATTCGCGAGCGTTCCGGGTTGCCCCAACTGGCGATCGAAGGCGGAAAGCAATATGAGCATGGCCGCCTCGTCCAACTTCGGCTGCGCGGTCAACAGCAATCTGGCCGCCATGGTTGCCAATCCTGAGGATCTGGTCCGCGGCCAGGGCACCGACAGCGGCCTGCGCACCGCCCAATCCAACCGGGCGATCACGACCTATCGCGAAAAGGCCCCGACCGGTGCGGGTGACCTTAAGCAAATCACGGCGGGGAACTGATATGAACGCACCATGGAAACCGGGCCAGTCCGGACCGCGTGATCCCTTTCACGCCTTCGTCTGCGACGATCACAGCTATGATCTCGTCCGCGGGGTCGCCAGCGAACTAGGCTGGGCGGCGGAAAAGGTCCACAAGGGCGGCATGCGCAACGCGGTGCAGTCCCTGTCGATCGCCGCGTCACCCCAGATCCTGTTCGTCGACATGTCCGAAAGCGGCGATCCGCTGAACGACATCAACAGCCTGGCTGAAGTCTGCGAACCCGGCACGGTCGTGATCGCGGCGGGCCAGGTCAACGATGTGCGCCTCTATCGCGACCTGCTTGCCAGCGGCATCCAGGATTATCTGCTCAAGCCCTTCGGCGCGGATCAGGTGCGCGATGCACTGACCCAGGCGCAGGCGGTGTTCATGGCGCCGCGCAGCGACGCGTCGACCGAACGGCCGCATATGACCGTTGCGGTCATCGGCACGCGCGGCGGGGCCGGTGCATCCACCGTGGCGACCTCGCTCGCCTGGCTGCTCAGCGAAAAGAAGAAGCGGCCGACCGCCCTGCTCGACCTCGACGTCCATTTCGGCACCAATGCGCTGGCGTTGGATCTGGAGCCGGGCCGCGGCCTGACCGACGCGATCGAAAATCCCAGCCGCATCGACG
>CAZLSU010000026.1:0-34633 GCA_964562225.1 uncultured Sphingobium sp. | reverse complement strand
TCATCAGCACGACATCCTCGGCGAAATCGCGCGCCAGTTCCGGGTCGCCCATCGCGTGGCCGCCATATTTCACGACGAAGGTCTGGCCCGCATAACGCTGCATATAGGGCAGCGCCTCGACGAGGGTCTCTGCCTTGGCGAGAAGGGACGGGGCGGGATCATGCTTGCTGCTCATGCGCGGGCGCATAAGGGGTATGGCGCGCGGGGGCAAGCATGACACCCCACATCCGTTCGGTCCGAGCTTGTCGAGACCGCCGCACGCCGTTCTCGACAAGCTCTTTCCCGAACGGATTTTAGCTATTTATCCAGTCGCCGCCCCAGTGCCACGACCAGCGCGATCAGCGGCGGGACCAGGATGATCGAGAGCAGCACTTTGGTGATCATCTGGCCGACCATCAGCTCCATGATCGGGCGCTCACCCCAAAAAGAGATGGTGATGAACAGCAGCGTATCGACGATCTGCGACACGACGCTGGCGATCATGCCACGCAGCCACACCAGCTTGCCGCGCCCGCCCGCGAGTTTGGAGAAGATCAGCACGTTGAGCGTCTGCGATATGCCATAGGAGACGAGGCCCGCCAGCATCATCCGCGCACCCTGCCCGACCACGATCGGAAAGGCGTCGACCGCAGGCGGATACATGCCCGGATCATGCGGCAGGGCGATGACGATGCGGATCAGCGCGGCGGACACCAGCAGCGGCACAAAGCCCAGCCGCACCAGGCTGGTCGCGACCTTTTGCCCGTGCAGTTCGGCGATCGCGCTCGACAGGATGACCAGGATTAGGAAAGCGAAGATGCCCGCCTCCACCGCGAGCGGTCCCAATGCCACCTGCTTCACCCCCAGCACGCCCGCGATGCAGACCATGCCGCCATAGAGAACCGAAAAGACGAAGAGCGAACGGGAAAGTGGCGCGGCGGCGGGCGATGTTGTCATTGGCGGGGCTTAGAGGCTTTGCGCGATGGTGGAAAGAGGCGCTAAGGAGCGACGATGGACCTTGACGATCAACTCCGCCGCTATTTCGGCACCGCCGACCTTGCCGCCATATCGCCCGACGTGATGGATGCCGGGACGGAGCATATGCTGGTGGATCTGGGGCTGGAAAAAGACAGGGGCCGGCGGTTCGCGCTGTGGACGCTGCTGCACAGCCTGGGCGTCGCGCCCGACCTGGACGTGGCGTTCAAGGATGAAAAGGACCGCAATCTGGCGCGCGATTTCATGGACCTGGCGGATAGGGCGAACGACGCATGACCCCGCGTGAACTGATCGGCACCGCCAAGGTGCCCGGCGGCCCGGACCTGCGGCTGTTCCGGCGCGGCGGCGATTTCATGATCGTGCTGGAACGCAACGAATTGATGAGCAGCCGGATGAGCGGGTCGGAAGAGGCGCTGGCGCTGATGACCTGTGATCGGCTGAAGAGCGACGCTTCCCCGCACCTGTTGATCGGTGGTTATGGCATGGGGTTCACGCTGCGCGCGGCGCTGGGGCGACTGGGACCGGATGCGCAGGTGACGGTGGCCGAACTGGTGCCCGACATCATCGCCTGGGCGCGCGGTCCCATGGCGGACCTGGCGGCGGGATGCCTGGACGACCCGCGTGTGCGCCTGATCGAGGATGATGTGGCGAACGTCATTACAGCCGGGCCATCGACCTATGATGCGATCCTGCTGGACGTGGACAACGGTCCCGACGGATTGGTGCGCAGCGACAATGACCGGCTCTACACGATGCGCGGCCTGACGGCGGCGCGCGCCGCGCTGCGGCCCGACGGCATTTTGGCGATCTGGTCGGCTGGCGCCGACAAGGCGTTCGCCGCCCTGCTCGCCTCAGCCGGTTTCCGCGTCGAAGAAGTCGCCGTCCGCGCCCGCAGCAATGGCAAGGGGCCGAAACATGTCATCTGGTTCGCGACGCGATCCTGACCGCCATAGCCTCTTTTATCGAGGAAAAATGGTGCTGCCGGAGAGGATTGAACTCTCGACCTCAGCCTTACCAAGGATGCGCTCTACCACTGAGCTACGGCAGCATATCACCATTTTCCCGCCGCTTGCCGCCACGGAGCCGGGCCTATGGCCGCGAAGTGCCATGATTGTCAAGGCGACTTGCCGCATTGCGCCCAAATTCGCTAGAGGGCGGCGATGAGCGAGACCCAAGACGAGCGGCAGGCCCGGCTGGCGCAGGCGTTGCGCGACAATCTGCGTCGCCGCAAAGCCCAAGCACGAGCGACCCCGCGCGCTACCCCGCCCTCGCCACCTCCGCCGCGCGAACCCGATTAGAGCGGCGCGCAGGCCGCTTCGAGCCAGGCTTTCGCGTCGCCTTCCAGTTGCGGGCCGACGATCGCCAGCACCTTGGCATGATAGGCGTCGAGCCAGGCACGTTCATCCGTGGTGAGCAGGTCGAGCGCGATCGCGTTGCGGTCGATCGGCGCGAAAGTCAGCGTCTCGAACCCCAGCATGTCCCGCTCCGCCCCGGCGATAGCGCGCGTTTCGACCAGCACGAGATTTTCGATGCGGATGCCATAGGCACCGCTCTTATAATAGCCCGGCTCGTTGGACAGGATCATGCCCACCTGCAATGGCTCGTCGCCGCCACCAAAGGTGGCGATCCGCTGCGGCCCTTCATGCACCGACAGGAAGCTGCCGACGCCGTGGCCAGTGCCGTGCGCGTAATCCAGGCCCTGCGCCCACAGATATTGCCGCGCCAATATGTCGAGTTGGCCGCCCCGCGTGCCGACCGGGAAGACGGCGCGGGCCAATGCGATATGCCCCTTGAGCACCAGCGTGAAGCGTTGCTGCATTTCCGCGCTGGGCGTGCCGATGGCGATGGTGCGGGTGACGTCGGTGGTGCCGTCGCGATATTGCCCGCCCGAATCGACCAGATAGAAGCTGCCGGTCTCGATCGTGCGGTTGGTTTTCTCCTCGACCCGGTAATGGACCACCGCGCCGTTGGGACCGGCACCGCTGATCGTGTCGAAGGACAGATCCTGCAACAGGCCGGTGTCGCGGCGAAACTGTTCGAGCCGCGCGGCGGCGGCCAGTTCGTCGACCCCGCCCTTGGGCGTTTCCACCGCGATCCAGTGCAGGAAGCGGCTGAGCGCCGCGCCGTCGCGCGCCTGCGCCGCCTTGTGCCCGGCAATCTCGGTCACGTTCTTGATCGCCTTGGGCAGCACGGCGGGGTCGCGCAGCGACAGGATGGTCGCGCCGCTTGCGTCGAGCGCATCGAAGATCGCAGCGACCGCGCGTTCGGGATCGGCGACCACGCTCTTGCCCGACAGGCTGGCCAGTGCATCGGCGAAATCGGCGCGGGGGTGGACGCGCACGGCATTGCCCAGATGCTTGACGACGCTCTCGTCGATCTTTTCCGGCGCGACATACAGATCGGCGGTCGCGTCGGCATGGACGATCGCATAGGCAAGCGCGACGGGCGTGCGATCGACATCCTGGCCGCGGATGTTGAAGGTCCAGGCGATCGAATCGAGCGCCGACAGGACGACGGCGTCGGCCTTTTTCGCGGTCAGCCAATCGGCCATCGCCGCGCGTTTTTCCGCCGCATTCTGTCCGGCGAACCGATCGTCATGCACGACCAGCTTGGCGTCGCTGGGCGCGGGGCGATCCGGCCAGATGCGGTCGATCGGGTTGGTGTCCACCGCGACCAGCCCCGCGCCCTTCTGCGCCAGCGCCTGCGTCGCCTGTTCCACCCAGGCGCGGGTGTGCAGCCAGGGATCATAACCGATCCGCGCGCCTTCATGGGCGTGGTCCTTCAGCCAGGCGGCGATGGAGGTCTGCGGCACGCTTTCATATTGCCAGTGCGCGCCGTCCACCTGTTCGCGGACCTGAAGCGTATAACGGCCATCGGTGAAGATCGCGGCCTGCTCAGGGAGCACCACGGCGCTGCCCGCCGAACCCTGAAAACCCGTCAGCCAGGCGAGCCGCTGCGCATAGGCACCGACATATTCGCTCATATGTTCATCGGTCAGCGGCACGACGAACCCGTCCAGCCGGTCGCGCAGCAATTGTTCGCGCAGCGCCTTCAGGCGGTCTTCATAGCTGGACATCGAAACTTTCCTTGAATCATCGGCCCCCTTGCGTAGGCCATAAAGGCGACAACATAAGCAACGCAGGGCGCTTATGCCAGCATTCCACCTGCCCTAGAATATGGATAGTTAATGACCCTTCAAGACCAGCCGCCCGTCGCCGCCCGCCGCCCGCACAGCTTCACCCATCATGGCATCACGGTCAGCGACGATTATGCGTGGCTGCGCGATCCGGGCTATCCCAAGGTCACGGACAAGGATGTGCTGGACTATCTGGCCCAGGAAAATGCTTGGTTCGAGGGGGCGATGGCCCCGCACAAGCCGCTAGTCGATACGTTGTTCGCGGAAATGAAGGGGCGGATCAAGGAAGACGACCAGTCCGTGCCGCAAAAGGATGGCGATTATATCTATTGGCGCGCGTTCGCGACCGGGGCGCAATATCGCACCTGGTATCGCAAGGCGGTGGCCGGCGGCCCGGACCAGCTCATCCTGGACGAGCCTGCGCTGGCGGAGGGGCATGACTATTTCCGGCTGGGCGCCATGTCGGTCAGCCCGGACGGGCGTTACCTCGCCTATGCGATCGACAATGACGGGTCGGAACGGTTCGAGGGGCGGATCAAGGATCTGTTTTCCGGGGAGATGCTGCCCGAGGTGATCCCCGGCACGCTTTCGACTTTGGTGTGGACCAGCGATTCCAAGGGCCTGCTTTATGGCCTCGCCAACGACAACTGGCGGACCGACAATGCGCGGCTGCACTGGCTGGGGCAGAGCGTGGAAAGCGATATCGAGCTTTTCCATGAGGATGATGAAGGGTTTCGCGTTTCTGTAGGGCTGACCTCATCGGAAAAATGGATCGTCATCGCGACCGGCGATCATGTCACGACCGAAGCCTGGCTGATCCCCGCCGATAATCCCACCGCGCCGCCGATGCTGGTGTCCGCGCGGCTGGCAGGGCGCGAATATGATGTCGATGAGCATGAAGGCACGCTCTATATCAAGACCAACGACACCCATCCCAATTTCCGGCTGGTCAAGGCCGCGATGGATGCGCCCGACGACTGGCAGGAGATCATCGCGCCGGACGATCATTTCTATCTGACAGACTTCACCCTGTTCAAACATTTCTATGTGACAGAAGGGCGGCAGGACGGTCTCGACCAGATCGAGTTGCGCGATTACGCCACGCATATTCCCAAACGGTTGTCCTTTCCGGAGGCGAGCTATTCCGCGTCGCTGGACGACAATCCCGAATATGACGTAACCCGCTTACGCATCGGTTATGAATCGATGGTCACGCCCGACACGATCTACGACTATCACCTTGAAGATGAGCGGTTCGAGCTGCTCAAGGTGCAGGAGATACCGTCGGGCTATGACGCCGGCCGCTATGCGACCGAGCGGCTGCTGGTCCCCGCGCGCGACGGGACGATGATCCCCGTGTCGATCGTCTATGCAAAGGACTTCCCGCGCGACGGCAGCGCGCCGCTGCACCTCTACGGCTATGGTGCCTATGGCATCGCAATGGAGCCGGGCTTTTCGACCGGGCGGCTGTCGCTGCTCGACCGCGGCTTCGCCTTCGCGCTCGCGCATATCCGCGGCGGCGACGATCTGGGCCAGCAATGGTATCTGGACGGCAAGCTGGAGAAGCGGGTCAACACGTTCAACGATTTTGTCGATGTCGCCAAAGGGCTGATCGAGCGCGGCTATACCAGCGCGGGCCGGATCAGCATTTCGGGCGGATCGGCGGGCGGCGAATTGATGGGCGCGGTGATCAATAGCGACCCCGACCTGTGGGGGGCGGTCGTGGCGCATGTGCCCTTCGTCGACGTGCTCAATACGATGCTGGACGAAACATTGCCGCTGACGCCGGGCGAATGGCCCGAATGGGGCAACCCGATCGAGGACAAGGCGGCGTTTCGGACGATTCTGGGTTATGATCCCTATGGCAATGTGCGGCCCCAAGCCTATCCGCCGCTAATGGTGACGGCGGGTCTCAACGATCCGCGCGTCACTTATTGGGAACCCGCCAAATGGGTAGCAAAACTGCGCGCGACCAAGACCGACCAGAATATCCTGCTGCTCAAAACCAATATGGGCGCGGGCCATGGCGGCAAGTCGGGACGGTTCGAGAGCCTGACCGAAAGCGCCGAAGAGTTTGCGTTTATCCTGTGGCAGTTAGGGGTTGCGGCGGAGTGAAATACGAGCCTTGGCCTCTGCACCACCGTCATGCTGAACTTGTTTCAGCATCCATCATGCCTTTACGAGCGGAGCCGCGTGGGGAGAAATGGATCCTGAAACAAGTTCAGGATGACGACGAAGGAACGGAAGGCCGCTGATGCCCTCCTCCTACACCACCACCATCACCGCCCAACCCGATCATATCGACATCCTTGGCCATGTGAACAATGCGGTCTGGGTGCAGTGGATGGAGCAGGTCGCGACCGAACATTGGATGCGCGACGCCGACCCCGCGCATATCGACGCCTATGCCTGGGTCGTGACCCGGCATGAGATCGACTATCGCGGCAATGTGCAGGCAGGTCAGAGCGTGACCGTCCGCACATGGATTGCGGAGGGACCACGCGGCGCGCGGTTCGACCGGCTGATGGAATTTACCGGGCCGGACGGCAAGGTGAAGGTCGCGGCGAAATCCACCTGGGCGATCGTCGACAAGGCGACTGGGCGCATCCTGCGCGTGCCCGCCGATGTGGCGGCATTATTTGCGCCACCGGCTGGATAACAACATCCGTGGGCTAGATCGCCTCAGCTCCCGTTCGGACCCGGCCCGGTATTGCCGCCCTGGCCACCGCCCATGCCGCCCGCGCCGACCGCGCCGATATTGCCGAAAATCTCGTCGAACAGGCTGCGGTTGCGGCCCAGCGTCGGGGTCTTGTCGCCCATGGGTGAGATGCGCGCGACCTGTTCCAGCCCCATCCGGTCCACCGCCGTCACATTGCCCGCAGGATCGAAGCGGACGCGCAGCACGGTCTGCTCGACCGGCTTGGGATTGGAGAAGGCAAGCTGGCGCATGTCGCGCGAGACATAATACCAGTCCTTCTCGCCAAATTGCGCGGCAAAGGTCGGGCGACCCAGCGTTCCTTCCACCGACGCCCGATTGTCGATGCCCGGCTGCACCGAATCGACCAGCAGCTTGTCGACCTGATAGCCCTGATGCGTGCGCACGCGGGTGCAGCCCGACGCGCCCAGCAGCGCCACGCACAGGCCGATGGCGATCATCGTCCGCCCGCTGCGGGTATTTATGGGCGACTGGGGCATGACATTCTCCTGGTGGGCGTGGGAATGCCCGGACTTAAGGATGCCGCCATTGCATTGGGCGGCGCGTCAATCAATATGGAATTGCGCAAGCCCAGACAAGTATGTCATGCGCCCGCCCCATCCCCACCGGTCCCCACCGATCCATGGAAACCGCCCGTGCCCGCCAGACAATCGCTTTTCGCCCGCCTGTTCCACCGTCGCGATCCGCGCGCGGGCCTGCGTCCGCTCTATGACGCGGTCATCGCGGAGGGGCGACGCGCCCATTGGTATGTCGACGGCGCAGTGCCGGACACGATGGACGGCCGGTTCGACATGATTGTCGCCATCCTGGCACAGGCGCTGCTGCGGCTGGAGGAACTGGACGCGAAGCAGGAGAGCGTCTGGCTGACCGAATTGTTCGTCGATGATATGGACGGCCAGTTGCGGCAGGACGGGATCGGCGACGTAGTGGTCGGCAAGCATGTCGGGCGGATGATGAGCGCGCTGGGCGGACGGCTGGCCGTCTATCGCCCTGCCCTGCACGGGCAAGCGGATCTGGGCGAGGCATTGGTCCGCAATCTCTATCGCGGCGAAGCCCCCGCCCCGGCGGCGCTCACGCATGTCGAGGGCGCGCTGCGCGAGGGCTGGGCGCGGCGGCAGGCGATGCCGCTCGACCGGTTGCTGGCGGGGGAATTGGGATGACCGATCTCCCCCCTCCCGAATTTTCCCGCGTGGTGCGGCTGGATGAACTGGGTCGCCATGCCGACAAGGTGACGATCACCGCCAGTGCCGATGAACGCGCGGGGCTGGCCCGGCGATTCGGGCTGCTGGCGCTGGATCGGCTGGAGGCGGATTATAAATTGTCGCAGGATGGCGGGACGATCATGGCGCATGGCCGGGTGCGCGCCGCGCTGGCCCAGCCCTGCGTCGCGACCGGCGGCCCGGTGCCGGAAAAGATCGATTCGCCCTTCACCCTGCGCTTCGTGCGCGAAGCGGGTGTCGTGCCCGAGGGCGAGGAACTGGAACTGGACGCCGACGATTGCGACACGATCGGCTATGAGGGCGATGCGATCGACATTGGCGAGGCGGTGGCCGAGACGATGGCGCTGGCGATGGCCCCCTACCCGCGCGCACCCAACGCCGACGCGGTGCTGAAGGCGGCGGGCGTGCTGAGCGAGGACGAGCAGGCCAGCCCGTTCGCCCGGCTGCTGGCGCAGGCGACCAAGGGCGACAAGAAAAGCTGACGTTTCCCTTTCGTTCCGCTTTCTGGCATAACGGCAAGCGATGGCAGACCAGGCAGACCCGCCAATACGCAAGATCATCCATGTCGATATGGACGCCTTTTATGCGTCGGTCGAACAGCGCGATCATCCCGAACTGCGCGGCAAGCCGGTCGCGGTCGGCGGCGGCGGCCCGCGCGGCGTGGTGGCGGCCGCCAGCTATGAAGCACGCACCTTTGGGGTGCGATCCGCCATGCCCGGCGGGCGGGCGCGACGGCTGTGCCCCACGCTGATCTTCGCGCCGCCGCGCTTCGACGTGTACCGCGCCGTATCGCAGCAAATTCGCGCGATCTTCGAGCAGTTCACCGACATCATCCAGCCCTTGTCGCTGGACGAAGCCTATCTGGACGTGACGCAGAACAAGGCGGGCATCGCTTCGGCAACCCAGGTCGCGGAGGAAATCCGGCGGCTGATCCGCGCGGAAACGGGCCTTACAGCGTCGGCGGGGGTTTCCTACAACAAGCTGATCGCCAAGCTGGCGTCCGACCAGAACAAGCCCGACGGCCTGTGCGTGGTGCGCCCGCACGAGGGCGCAGCGTTCATCGCGAAAATGCCGGTACGGCGCATCCATGGCGTTGGCCCGGTCACGGCGGAACGGATGGCGAAGCTGGGGATAGAGACCGGCGCGGACCTGCGCGCGCGCGACCTGCCCTTTCTGGAGCGGCATTTCGGCAGCGCGGCCTCCTATTATTATCGCGCCGCGCGGGGGCAGGACGACCGGCCCGTGCATGACCGGCAGGCGCGCAAGTCGATCAGCGTGGAGGATACGTTCTTCGACGACCTGACCGACCGCGACCGGCTGGTCGAGGAGATTGAGCGGATCGCCGACAGCCTGTGGCGGCGGATCGAAAAGGCCGATGCCTACGGGCGCACGGTAGTGCTCAAGGTGAAATTCGCCGATTTCCGCATCATCACGCGATCCCGCAGCTTTTCAGGCGCGGTGCGCGGACCCGACCAACTGGCGCAAGCAGGTCGCGAGTTGCTGCTGGCCCAATTGCCCCTGCGCATGGGCGCGCGGCTGCTCGGGCTGGGCGTGCATAATCTGGAGGAGGAGGATACGCCGGCGGGCGCGGAGCAACTGGCGCTGGCGATTTAGCCACCCTCGTTCGCTTCGAGCTTGTCGAGAAGCCCCGCGCTGGTTTCTCGACAAGCTCGAAACCAACGGGGGATTTTCGCTACCTTCTCAAAATGGCAGCCAGTTCCGCTTCTCGCTGAATTTCATATAGCCCGCATTGACGCCCAGCCGATAGCCCACGCCCAGCCGGATCGGGATGATCACCACATTGCCCCAGCGCATGTAGCTGGCGGTGAAGCCACCGACCAGATAGGCGGTGCCCTCCGCCGCCGGGAAGCGGTGGTAGAGATCCTGCGTATCGTAGAGATTATAGACGAGCACGAATGTGTTGGCCGCGTTGCCGCCCACGTCAAAGCCGATCGACGGGCCGGTCCAATAGACTTCGCGTTTGCCCTCCACCTTGTGATTGAGCGTACCCGAACCATAGCGCAGCCCGACGACGAACGCGCCCGAAGCCTCGCGCCCAGCGATATAGGCGTTGGGACGTCCCTGGTCCTTGAGCACTTTCTCGATGATGCCGGCCAGCCCCGCCGCGCCCTTGCCAAAGACGCCTTCGGCCGCGCCGATCAGGTCATCCTCCTGGTAGGATTCGCTGGGCGGCAGAGCGGCGGGCGGCGAATTGGCGGTAACCGGCGCGCCGGTCGCGGTCGTGCCCGACGATGCGCCGGTATCGGCCTGGCTATTATAGACGCTGCTGTCCGAACTGACGCCAGGCGTCGCGCCGGAGCGGGCAGTGGCATCGACCCCCGGATCGGTCGGCGCGTTGCTGGTGGAAGGCGGCGGCGCGAGGTCAGCATCAATCGCCATGTTCGGATCGATCTGGCGGATCGTCTGCGCGCCCGCCTGCACCGGCGCGAACGCCAGTCCGGCCAGCGCGGCCATCATAGTGCCCGCGCGCGCGATGCGCCCCGCGACCTGCACGGCTGTCCCCATCATCATCCTGTTTCCCCGGCCCGATCCTGTTCAATGCACCATTATCCGGGTGCGAAGCTGAAACGGCAATGAACGAACGGCAAGGAGAGTCTATATCGCGCCAGAGCGAGTCCGAGGCCGCCATATTTAGAGGCATTGGGGCCAAACATGGCCGTTGCCATGCGGCAAAGCCGTCGCTATAGCCCTCCTCGCCTAGCCGCAGCCCGCACCAAATGCGGGTGTTCAGGCCATGTGGAGACGTGGGTGAGTGGCTGAAACCAACGGTTTGCTAAACCGTCGTAGGGATAACTCCTTACCGAGGGTTCGAATCCCTCCGTCTCCGCCAAAACCTATTGAAATCATTAGATTTTTTCTGGTTTTGGTTCGTCCGTCCGGGTCTCCGTCCGGGTTTTTGAGGCGGATTTCTGCGAACTGCTGCGACCAGCCGTGAACAGGCTGCGACGAAACGCCGCTGCGAAAAAGGACGAGCAGTGAAAAGGGCGCTTTTGCGGCGGCCTTTTGTCAGCCGATCGATTGCAAAGCGAGATCGTTTGCCGCGTCCCGCTTCGCCGATTCAGCCTTGCGCTCGGAATAGCGGTCGACGAGCTGTTCCGCATGGCCTCGGGTCAGCACGGTGAACCGGACCAGTTCCTCCATCACATCGACAATGCGATCATAGTAGCTGGATGGCCTCATTCGCCCCGCTTCGTCGAACTCCTTGAACGCCATGGCGACGCTCGACTGGTTGGGGATCGTGAACATCCGCATCCAGCGACCAAGCAGCCGAAGCGTGTTGACGGCATTGAACGACTGCGATCCGCCCGACACCTGCATGACAGCGAGCGTTCGGCCCTGCGTCGGCCGCATGCCGCCGAACTCCAGCGGAAGATGGTCGATCTGGGCTTTCATGATGCCGGTGATCTGGCCGTGCCGCTCGGGGCTGCACCACACTTGGCCTTCCGACCACAACGCATGCTCTCGCAGTTCGTGGACGGCGGGGTGGTCATCGGCCTTCACCTGATCGGGCAATGGCAGATCGCTTGGGTCGAATATTCGGACTTCAGCTCCGAATAGGATCAGCAACCGGGCCGCTTCCTCGACAGCAAGCCGGCTGAACGAACGCTCACGAAGCGAACCATATAGAAGCAGTATCCGGGGCGGATACCCGAGCGAGCCGAGGCCCGTCGCGAAATCGGGGCGAATCACGTCGCGATCGAGCGCGGGCATGACATCGGTGTCGGCAAGGGTACGAAGACGTGACATCAGGCTATCCGTTTGGAGAGAAAGACTGCGTCCGCCGGGCAAAGCGACCGAAACTCGGCCGACCCAGCGATCGCTTCGGGCGCGTCGGCACGGTTGGTCGTGACATAGCCATGCCGCCGGAAGAACGGTTCGGCCGTGGTGGTCAGCAGATAGAGGGAAGCGACGCCTTCCTCGACTGCCGCCTGCTCGATCGCCCCGAGGATGGCAGTGCCCAGGCCGCCGCAACGCCTATCCGCCTTCACAACCAGGGATCGCAGCAGCCGGTCAGGACCATTGCCCTCCATGCCACCATATCCGGCGATGCCGGCGTCGTCCTCGAACCGGAAGAAGCGACGATCTGGCTCGGCAAGATCGCTGGTCGGAAGATCGGCGTCAGCAAGATCGGCCACCAGATCGGATAATGCGGTGGATCCGAGCGCAGTCACAATCATGCTGGCGCTCGCTGCTCGTACCATGGGCGGGTCTTCTTCACGATCTTCACCACCGACAGCATGACCGGAACCTCGACCAGCACGCCCACCACGGTCGCCAGCGCTGCGCCCGAGTTGAGCCCGAACAGGCTGATCGCGGCAGCGACCGCCAGTTCGAAGAAGTTAGAGGCGCCGATCAGTGCGGCCGGCGCGGCCACGCACCAGGCGACACCGAGCCGGCGGCTGAGCCAATAGGCCAGTCCGGCGTTGAAATAGACCTGGATGAGGATCGGCACCGCGATCAGGGCGATCACCAGCGGATGAGCGATGATCGCCTCACCTTGAAAGCCGAACAGCAGGACGAGCGTCGTCAGGAGTGCAACGAGCGATACCGGCCCCAGCCGGGCCAGCACCCGACCCAGTGCCGGCTGACCGCCCGATGACAGCATCGTACGACGGATGAGTTGCGCAACGATCACCGGCACCACGATGTAGAGCAGCACCGAGATCAGCAGCGTGTCCCAGGGCACCGTGATCGATGCGACGCCGAGCAGCAGCGCGACCAGCGGTGCGAAGGCGAACACCATGATGACATCGTTCAGCGCAACCTGGCTCAGCGCATAGGTGGGCTCGCCGTCGCAGAGGTTGGACCAGACGAACACCATCGCGGTGCAGGGTGCGGCCGCCAGCAGGATCAGGCCGGCGATGTAGGAATTGACGTCGGCAGCCGGCAGCAACGGCCGAAACAGCCAGCCGAGGAACAACGTGCCGAGCAGCGTCATCGAAAAGGGCTTTACCGCCCAGTTGATGAACAGCGTCACCCCGACTCCCTTCCAGTGTTGCTTGACCGAGCCGAGCGCGCCGAGATCGATCTTGAGCAGCATGGGGATGATCATCAACCAGATCAGCACGGCGACCACGAGGTTCACCTGCGCGACTTCGGCTGCTGCAATGACCGCGAACAGGCCTGGCAGTGCATAGCCGAGCGCGATGCCGACTAAGATGCACAACGCCACCCAGACGCTAAGGTAGCGCTCGAACATGTTGATCGCCGGCCTGGCCGGTGCCAATGCTTCAACAATCGTCGCGTTCATGACACGACCCGCTGGCCGCTGTCATCGACGACGCGCTCGCCATCCTCCTTTGTGAATGCCCCGCGCTGATCGCTTGGCAGCAGGTCGAGTACCTCTTCGGAAGGGCGGCAGAGCTTGACGCCGAGCGGCGAGACCACGATCGGCCGGTTGATCAGGATCGGATGCTTCATCATCGCATCGACGAGCCCGTCGTCGCTGAGGGATGCATCGTCGAGACCCAGTTCGGCGAAGGGTGTCCCCTTCTCCCGCAGCAGCGCGCGTGGACTGATCCCAATGCGTTCGATCAGAGAAACCAGCATCGGCCGCGACGGCGGCGTTTTCAGATACTCGACGACATGCGGTTCGATCCCGGCGTTGCGGATCATTGCCAGCGTGTTGCGTGAGGTGCCGCAGTCGGGGTTGTGGTAGATGATGATGTCGATGGGCATCAGGCGGCATCCCCGCGACGGCTGCTCGCACCTTCGCCATGGCCGATCTCGCGGACATGCGCGCGCAGTGCCATGGCGTCGAGCCGATCGAACGGCAGGGTAATGAACAGCTTGATGCGGTTCTCGATATAGCGGAGCGCCGTGACGAGCGCGCGCTCCCGTTCGACCGGCGTACCCTGGACATGGCTCGGATCTTCTATGCCCCAGTGCGCCGTCATGGGATGACCCGGCCAGATGGGGCAGGTCTCGCCGGCCGCGTCGTCGCAGACGGTGAACACGAAATCCATGACCGGCGCGTCAGGCCTGGAGAACTCTTCCCAGCTCTTCGACCGCAGGCCATCGGTCGGATACTCGATCCGCTCCAGCAGCGCGATGGCGTCGGGGTTGACCGTGCCCTTGGGATAGCTCCCGGCAGAGAAGGCACGGAAGCGTCCGTCGCCCAGTTTATTGAGCGCACTCTCCGCGAGGATCGAGCGGGCCGAATTGCCCGTACACAGGAAGAGGATGTTGAAGATGCGTTCGGACATCACGGACTCCATCAGCAGCAGGGGAAGAGTTCGGCGATCAGCGGCTCGCACAGCTCCGCCTTGCCGCCGCAGCAATCCTTGACCAGGAACAGGGTAAGCGCCTTCAACTGATCAAGGTTGGCGCGGTAGTTGATGATCCGGCTGCGTCTCTCCGAGCGTATCAGCCCAGCGCGCGAAAGGGTCGCCAGATGCACCGACATGGTGTTCTGCGGCACGTCGAGTAGCCGCGCGACCTCCCCGGCGGCGAGCCCATCGGGCTCGTGCCGGACCAGAAGACGAAACGCATCGAGGCGGGTGCCCTGCGCGAGCGCGCCGAGGGCGCCAATGGCCGAATCACTATCCATATATCCGCTATACCGGATATATGGATAGAAAGCGAGAGGGTTGGTAGCATCCGGCGAACCCTTGTGATGGTCGAGGGCATGCCGTTGAGATGACAGCGCCGCCGTATCTCGATGTATTGCATGTCGCCGGTCATCTGCGCGCGCGCGAACCCATTTCCTTGCCACAAGGGAATTCGCTGGATAGGCATGCACCATGCGCGTCCCGACCATGATTCCGGTAAACAAGATCTGCGCGATGCTTTGCATCGCGTTGGCGCTTGTGTTTGCCGGAGCATCGCTCGCAAGTGCGGTCGATCGCATGCAGCACGGCCCGGGCGGTTCGCCGACGCATGAGCACATGCTCTTCAGCGACATTTCGCTCGAAGACACGCATGATCAGGACCATCATCAGCCCGACCAGGGAGACGAGGACACGTCCGACCGTCTCGCCGGCGGCCATCATCATGGCGATAGCGGCTCTGGACTGATCATACTCGCCTCGGCCGACGCAACTGTGCCAACGCTCCTTGACGAGGCCCATGGGCTGGCGCCCGACCGACCGGCGTTCGGCTTCCGGATTCAGGGACCAGAGCGACCTCCAAAACCCTCGACGATCAGCGCCTGACCCGCGCCCGTGAGGGGCGTGGGACAATCCACGCCTGCTCGCGAGACCAAACCCCATGCAAAATCCCGTCCGTGCGCGCATCCGCACGCGCTTTTTCTCCGCGCTCGCCGTCGGCAGCGCGCTATCCCTCCTGTTCGCCTCGCAAACAGCGGTCGCTCAGGATCTGACCCTGGCCGATGCACTATCGCGCGTCGCGCGCGGCGATCCCTCGATCGCCGTCGGCGCGGCCCAGCAACAGGCGGCGGAAGCTTCCATTCGTCAGGCGGATGTCCGCCCCCGCGACGTCATCGGCGTCGATGTCGAGGATTTCGCCGGGACTGGCCCGTATTCCCCGATCGACCGGTCGCAGACCACCGCCTGGTACGAACGGACGTGGGAGCGCGGCGGCAAGCGCGACGCCCGGGTCGGATCGGCACGCTCCGAACTCGAGGTCGCCCAGCAGCGCGGCCGGCTGCGCATGCTAGACGTGCTGGGGCAGGTTCAGGCCGCCTGGGTCGACATGCTCGCCGCCGAAGCCGCCATCCCGGTGGCCGACGAACGCCTCGCGGTCGCGCAGCGACTGGAACGCGAGGTTGCGCGCCGGGTCGGACGCGCGCTCGATCCCCTGTTCGCCAGCGAACGCGCGCGCACCGCCGTCGCCCAGGCGCGCATCGCGCGAGACCAGGCCGTCGAGAATGCACGAATTGCACGGGCAAGCCTTGCCGCTTGGTGGGGTGGTGGACCGGACTTTCGGATCGACGCCCACGCCTTTTTCCAGGTCGCAGACGCGGCACCGGTCGGCGAGGATATCGTCGATCTCGGGTTGCTGGATGCCGAGCGACAAGCTGCGGAAGCCCGGATCAAGCTCGCGGAAGCCAACAGCGTCACTGATCCCACCGTGCGCGCGGGCGTGCGGCATTTCGGGCAAGGCAATGAGGTTGCCCTGGTCGTCGGCGGCTCCATTCCGCTTGGCGGTCGGCAGGCCAACCGCGGCAATGTCGAACGCGCCCAGGCCGAGCGGCTCGCTGCCGAGGCCGAACTTGCCGTGGTGCGTGTCGAACGCAAGCGCGAGATCACTCGTCTGGTGGCCCAGCGTGCCGCGCTCGTGACCGAAATCGGCCGCATCGACCGCGAGGTCCTACCGAGCGCTGAGCGTGCGGTCGTGCTCGTGCGCGATGGCTTCAACCGCGGCGGCACCGCCTTCACCTTCCTCGAGGTCGCCCAGGCGCAGCAGGCGGTGATCGACGCCCGCACACGGCGCCTGGACCTGCTGCGCCGCTACCATCTCGACGGCGTGCGCCTCGATCGGCTGACCGGTCGCCACGCTTCCCTCATCGCCAGCGCGGAGAATCACTGATGCCCCGTACCTACCCGATCGCGGGCATCCTGCTCGCCTGCAGCCTGCTCGCCGCCTGCGGCGAGAGCCCCGCGGCAAACGAAACCCAGGAACATGCGGTGCCAGCCGCGGCCGATTACGAGCGCGGGCCGCATCGCGGCCGGATGCTCCGCGACGGCGATTTCGCGGTCGAGATGACGATCTTCGAAGACGGGGTGGAACCGGAATTCCGGATCTACGCCTATCGCAACGACAAGCCGGTCGCACCGTCGCAGGTCCAGCTCGGCGTCGAACTCAACCGCCTCGGCGGCCGGGTCGATCGCTTCGCCTTCGTCGCCCAGGAGGATTTCCTGCGCGGGGGCGGCGTGGTCAGGGAGCCGCATTCGTTCGACGTGAAGGTGCGGGCGACCGAGAACGGCCGGACGCACAATTGGGCCTACGCATCCTATGAGGGCCGCACGACCATCGCGGCCGACGCGGCACGCGCCGGCGGCGTCAAATCCGAGCGGGCAGGTCCCGTCTCGGTCGCCGAACTTGTCGACATGGCCGGTCGGATCGAGATCACCCCCGAGGGCAAGGCGGACGTTCGCGCGCGCCTCCCCGGCCAGATCATGTGGATGACCGGCAATCTCGGGCAAGCCGTTCGCAAGGGCCAGGCGTTGCTGCGCGTCGAATCCAGCCACTCCTTGCAGACCTATGCCGTTCCCGCGCCGATCAGCGGGATCATCATTGAGAAGACCGCCAATGTCGGCGACGTGACAGGCGACCGCGCATTGTTCGTCATTGCCGATCCGACCAAGCTCCATGCCGAGTTCTTCGTCTATCCGCGCGACGCCGAGCGTATTCGGGTCGGGCAGAAGGTCGCGGTACGCAGCTTGTCCGGCGAAGCCCGGCTCTCGGCCGAGGTCGAGGCGATCCTGCCCACTGCCGATCTCGCCAGCCAGACGCTGATGGCGCATGTCCACCTGCCGGCCTCCGCCGCCCAGCAGTTCCGGCCCGGCATGGGCGTGGAAGGATCGTTCGCGGTGGCCGAAGCACAAGTGCCGCTGGCGGTGCGCACCAAGGCGATCCAGCGGTTCCGCGACTTCGAGGTGGTCTATGCCAAGGTCGGCAATACCTATGAAGTCCGGATGCTCACCATCGGGCGCCGCACGCCCGAATGGACCGAGATCCTGGGCGGGCTCGAACCCGGCACCGAATATGTGACCGATGGCGCTTTCCTGATCCGCGCCGATATCGAGAAGTCGGGAGCCAGCCATGACCATTGAGGCTGCCCCATTGCCCGAGCGGCCAGCGCTGCTCGAACGCATCATCGCCGCCGCGATCCAGTTCCGCTGGGCCATCCTCGCTGCCGTCGCGCTGCTCTGCGCGATCGGCGCCTGGAGCTTCCAGCGTCTGCCGATCGATGCAACCCCCGATATCACCAACGTCCAGGTGCAGATCAACAGCGAGGCAGCGGGCTTCTCGCCGCTCGAAGCCGAGCAGCGGGTGACCTTTCCGGTCGAGACCGCGATCGCGGGACTTCCGGGCCTGCAATATACGCGCTCGGTCTCGCGCTACGGGCTGAGCCAGGTGACCGCGGTGTTCGCCGACGGCACCGACATCTATTTCGCACGGCAGCTGGTCAACGAACGGCTGCAGACCGCCCGATCGCAATTGCCAGCCGGTGTCGAGCCTGAAATGGGGCCCATCGCTACCGGTCTCGGCGAAATCTTCATGTACACGCTCGAGGCCAGGCCGGGCGCGCGCAAGCCCGACGGCAGCGCCTACAGCCCCGAGGATTTGCGCACGCTGCAGGACTGGGTGATCCGCCCGCAGCTGCGCAACACGCCAGGCGTTACCGAGGTCAACAGCATCGGCGGGTTCGAGCGGCAATATCATGTCACGCCGCTGCCGGAGCGGCTGTCGGCCTATGGCCTGACCCTCAACGATGTGGTCGACGCGCTAGATCGCAACAACGCCAATGTCGGCGCCGGTTATGTCGAGCGCTATGGCGAGCAATATCTCGTGCGCGTGCCGGGCCAGGCCGCCGGGATCGACGATCTCAAATCGATCATCGTCACCAATCGCGGCGGCGTGCCCATCCGCATCTCCGACGTCGCCTATGTCGGCATGGGCGAGGAGCTTCGCACAGGGGCGGCAACCGAGAATGGGCAGGAGGTCGTGCTCGGCACCGTCTTCATGCTGGCCGGCGAGAACAGCCGGATCGTCGCGCGAGCGGCAGCGGAGCGGCTCAAGGTGGCGGCGAAGGCACTGCCTGCGGGCGTGCAGGCAGCCGCGATCTACGACCGCACCGACCTGGTCGAGCGCGCGATCTGGACGGTCGAGAAGAACCTGCTCGAGGGCGCGCTCCTGGTCATCGTCGTGCTGTTCCTGCTGCTCGGCAATGTCCGCGCCGCGCTGATCACCGCCGCGGTCATCCCGATCGCCATGCTGATGACGATCACCGGCATGGTCCAGGCGGGCGTCTCTGGCAATCTGATGAGCCTTGGCGCGCTCGACTTCGGTCTGATCGTCGACGGCGCCGTGATCATCGTCGAGAACTGCCTGCGGCGGTTCGGGGAGGGACAGCACCGATTGGGTCGCTTGCTTGACCGCGAGGAACGCTTCTCGCTTGCGGCGTCGGCAACCTCGGAGGTCATCCGTCCGTCGCTGTTCGGGGTGATGATCATTGCACTCGTCTATGTGCCGATCTTTGCGCTGACCGGCGTCGAGGGGAAGATGTTCCACCCCATGGCGATCACGGTCGTCATGGCGCTCACCGCCGCGCTCATCCTCTCGTTGACCTTCGTGCCCGCCGCGATCGCGCTGTTCGTCACCGGCAAGGTCGAGGAGAAGGAGAGCCGCCTGATGGGCTGGGCGCGGCGGGTCTATGAGCCGGCGCTGTCTGCGG
Source organism: uncultured Sphingobium sp. (assembly GCA_964562225.1). Taxonomy (GTDB): domain Bacteria; phylum Pseudomonadota; class Alphaproteobacteria; order Sphingomonadales; family Sphingomonadaceae; genus Sphingobium. The sequence goes on along the minus strand of CAZLSU010000026.1, from coordinate 15,203 downwards.
CGCTGCGCCTGCGCACGGCGTTTGTGGTCGGAGCCGTTGCCCTTGTCGCTCTGGTAGGGTTCGCGGCGACCCGCATGGGTTCGGAATTCGTGCCCAATCTCGATGAAGGCGACATCGCGATGCATGCGCTGCGCATCCCCGGCACGAGTCTCAGCCAGGCCATCCAGATGCAACGGTCATTGGAGGCACGGCTGAAGCAGTTTCCCGAGGTCGAGCGGATCGTCGCCAAGATCGGCACGGCCGAGGTCGCGACCGATCCGATGCCGCCGTCGGTCGCCGACACCTTCATCATGCTCAAGGATCGCAAGGACTGGCCCGATCCGCGCAAGCCCCGTGCCGAGCTGGTTCGCCAGATGCACGCCGCGGCCCAGACCATTCCAGGCAACAACTACGAGTTCACCCAGCCGATCCAGATGCGGTTCAACGAGCTGCTTTCGGGCGTCCGCGCCGATGTCGCGATCAAGGTGTTCGGCGACGATCTCGACGAATTGCTCGGTGTTGGAGAGGCGATCGAGAAGGTGGTGAGCGGGATCGAGGGGGCCGCGGATGTCGGCGTCGAACAGGTGACCGGATTGCCGGTCCTGCAGATCACCCCTGATCGCGCCGCACTGGCACGGCTCGGGCTCAATGTCGCCGACATCCAGGACGTTGTCGCCGTCTCGATCGGCGGCAGGGAAGCCGGGCAGCTGTTCGAGGGCGACCGGCGCTTCCCCGTCGTGGTGCGGCTACCCGAGGACATCCGCGCGAAGGTGGATCAGATCGGGCGGCTGCGCGTTCCGTTGCCGGCCTCGGGCGAAGGTCCGCGCGGGTTCGTACCGGTACAGGATGTCGCCAAGGTCGAGGTGGTGATCGGCCCCAACCAGATCAGCCGCGAGGACGGCAAGCGGCGCGTGGTCGTCACCGCCAATGTCCGCGGCCGCGATCTCGGCTCGTTCATCGAGGAGCTGCGGCAGAAGGTCGACGCGGAGGTCGAAGCGCCGCCGGGATACTGGATCAGCTACGGCGGCACGTTCGAGCAGCTGATCTCCGCGGCCAAGCGGCTGCAGCTGGTCGTGCCTGCGGCAATGCTGATGATCTTCGGCCTGCTCTACTGGCTGTTCCGGTCGGCGAAGGATGCTGCGATCGTGTTTTCCGGCGTGCCGCTGGCGCTGACCGGCGGCGTGGCCGCCTTGCTGCTGCGCGGGTTGCCGCTGTCGATCTCGGCGGGGATCGGGTTCATCGCGCTGTCGGGTGTCGCCGTGCTGAACGGCGTAGTGATGCTGAGCTTCATCCGGACGCTGATCGCGGAAGGCAAGCCACTGGACGATGCGATCCGCGAGGGGGCGCTGACGCGGCTGCGGCCGGTACTGATGACTGCCCTTGTTGCAAGTCTCGGCTTCGTGCCGATGGCGTTCAATGTCGGGGCCGGCGCGGAAGTGCAGCGGCCCTTGGCGACAGTCGTGATCGGCGGGGTCATCTCCTCGACCCTCCTGACCTTGCTGATCCTGCCGGCGCTCTACCGCCTCGTCCATGGCAGGTCGTCCTCGCCTCCACCCTCCATCGACCCTCGGCTCGAGCACGCACCCCAGGAGATTCCATGACCTTCGGACAATTTCGATTGCCTGCCCGCGCCCTGATCGGTGCGGGCGCGCTGGTTGCGCTGACCGGCACAGCCCTGGCTCACGGTGTTGCGCAAGGCGACCAGGCCTATATCGAACAGACCAGCGGACCGCAGATCGCGGCGTTCCTCTATCTCGGCGCCAAGCATATGGTGACCGGCTACGACCACCTCCTCTTCCTGTTCGGGGTGATCTTCTTCCTCTACCGGATGAAGCACGTCGCGACCTATGTGACGCTGTTCGCGATCGGCCACAGCACGACGCTGATCGCGGGCGTGCTACTCGGCACCCATGTGAGCCCGTATCTGGTCGATGCCATCATCGGCCTGTCGGTCGTCTACAAGGCACTCGACAATCTTGGCGCCTATCAGCGGTGGTTCGGCATCCAGCCGAACACCAAGGCGGCGGTGCTGATCTTCGGCTTCTTCCATGGCTTCGGACTTGCGACCAAGCTCCAGGATTTCGCGCTGTCGCCGGATGGGCTGATCGTCAATCTCATCGCCTTCAATGTCGGCGTCGAGATCGGCCAGCTCATCGCCCTGGCCGCGATCCTGATCGCCATGGGCTATTGGCGGCGCACCGCCAGTTTCGGCCGCCACGCCTTCGCTGCCAACGTCCTGCTGATGACCGCAGGCTTCGTGCTCTTCGGTCTCCAGATGACCGGCTACTTCCTGGGAGGAACCCACGCATGACCAAGTTAAGCACACCCTCGGCGGACGAACTTCCCACGACAAGGCAGCTCAATCGCGCCACCCTGTTGGCTGCGGCGGCGGCTGCCGTGATCCTCGTCACCATTGTACTTCCGGCTGAATATGGCCGGGATCCGACGGGCATCGGCAAAGCGTTCGGGCTCACCCCCATGGGCGAAATGAAGCGCGATGAAGCCATTGCGCCGACCGCGGCAGCACAGACGGCCGCCGAAGTGGCAGCGGCGGTGCCCGCCGTCGAGCGCGGCGGTCCGGTCGAGGTTCGCCTGACGCTGCAGCCCGACCAGGGCGAGGAGGTCAAGGCGACGATGAAGGCGGGCGAGGCGTTCACCTATCGCTGGTCGACCGATGGTGCGGCGGTCAATTTCGAGCTGCATGGCGAGCCCAAGGGTGCAACTGGTAACGAATATACCAGCTACGAGAAGGGCACATCGACCGGCGCCAACGGTTCCTTCCGTGCGCCGTTCGACGGCACCCACGGCTGGTATTGGCGCAACCGGACGGCGAAGCCCGTTACGATCACGGTCACCGCGACCGGCCAGTTCGAGAAGTTCGCCCTGGTCGAGTGAGCAGGACCCGATTTTTCCAATCCACGATCCACAAGAGGAGAATGACTATGCGTATTATGGTTTTGATGGCGGCGTCGCTTGCCGTGCTGGCAACACCGGTGCTGGCGCATCCCGGCGGGCATGATGACGAGCAGCAGGTGCAGACGCCCGACAAGGCCGCGCGCTCGGCGATGCTGCGCCTGGTCACCCAGTCGAAACTGCCCACTTCCTGGAGCAGCGCACAACTCGTCTCTACACGGGAGCGCACGGTCAAGGGCGTCCATCAGACCGTCGTCACGTTTCGCAACGACGCCGAGCCCAACGCGGCGCGAAAACTCCTGCACGTCGCGCTCAACCAGGAGGGTGGCTTCATCTCGGCGGGCCACACGCTCTGAGAGGCAGGGGAGGCTGCGGCGGACGTCGGATTAGCGACCAGCGCCCCTGCATCACCCCCTCTTGATCCTTGCCGTCCTCCCCGCGTTATACGGGCAGGACCCTTTCCGAACCAACCGGTTGGAGTGTGAACATGTCGCTCAAAAGCTGGGTCGCCTGGCCCGGCGCCCCGCTTGCCCTGGCTTCGGTCGCGCTGTTCGGCGCGAGCACACCGCTCGCCAAGGCGCTGTTGGGCGGTGGCGTCAGCCCCTGGCTGCTCGCGGGGCTGCTCTATCTGGGATCCGGGTTCGGTCTGGCGGTCATCACGGTCGCGCGGAGCCTTGTCGGCAAGCCGTCCAAGGAAGCGGCTCTTGGCCCCGGCGACTGGAAATGGATGTCGCTCGTCGTCCTGTCGGGCGGCGTGGCAGGACCGGTGTTGCTGATGCTCGGCCTGGTCACGACCCCGGCCTCGTCGGCGGCGTTGCTGCTCAACCTCGAGGGCCTTGCCACCATGGCAATCGCCTGGGCGGTGTTCAAAGAAAATGTAGACAGGAGGCTGCTGCTTGGCGCGCTCGCCATTCTTGCAGGCGCCTTGATCCTGTCGTGGCAAGGATCGGCGGGCGGCCTGGGCATCGGAGCACTGGCGATCGCGGGCGCGTGCCTGGCCTGGGGCATCGACAATAATCTCACGCGGAAGGTGAGCGGCTCCGATCCGATGCAGATCGCGATGCTCAAAGGACTCGTGGCCGGAACGGTGAATCTGGGCCTGGCCTTCGCGCTGGGCGCGCATCTGCCGCGAGGATCGTTGATCCTCGCCGCCGGTGTCGTCGGCTTCTTCGGCTATGGCGTCAGCCTCGTCCTGTTCGTGCTTGGGCTGCGCTATCTCGGAACCGCGCGGACCGGTGCCTATTTCTCGATGGCGCCGTTCATGGGCGCGTTGCTGGCGCTGTCGATGTTCGGCGAGCCGGTCACGACCCGACTGATCATAGCGGCCGTGCTGATGGGGATTGGCCTGTGGCTGCATCTGGTCGAGCGGCATGACCATGATCATGTCCACCAACCGCTCGACCATGCGCATTCCCACGTTCATGACGCGCACCACCAGCACGCCCATGGTCCGGACGATCCACCGGGCGAGCCGCATGTCCATGCCCATCGCCACCGGCCGTTGATCCACTCCCATCCGCACTATCCGGACCTTCATCACCGGCATGGGCACAGCTAGGGCATCTCCGCCTCTGAAGGCCGGTGTCTCAGCATCTTGATCGCGGAGAGAAGGAGAATGACCGCAAGCATGGGCAGCAGCACCGCCTCCGGCACGATGCCAAGCAGTTGCCCGCCGATGAAGCTGCCCACGATCGATCCCGCGACCATTGTCACGACAAATGCGCGATGGCGGCCGAGAACCGAAAAGCTGCGATCGCGACTGTAGCGCGCAAAACCGGCGATCATGGTCGGCAGGCTGATCGCGAGCGAGACACTCCCGGCGAGCTTCACGTCGAGGCCGAACAACAGGATCAGCGTAGGAATCAGCAGTTCGCCGCCCGCGACACCGAGCAATGCCGCGACAACACCGATTCCAAAGCCGGCAACAACACCCAGCATGATGCGCGCGATGTCGTCGGCGATCAGGGCATGTCCGCCGGCGATGCCATGCCCGAACACCAGCGCCACGGCGATCACCAGCAGCAAGATGCCGATGGCTCGATGCAGCGTGGCGGCGGGAAGCCGGATCGCCCATCCGGCGCCAAGCCAGGCACCGAGGAGGCTTCCCGCCAGCAAATTGACGATGATCGGCCAATGGCCGGCAATGTCGGCGAACGGCACCGCGTCTGCCCGGAACGGAAGCGCGGTCGCAACGACGACAAGGCTCATTGCCTTGTTCAGAATGACGGCTTCAAGAGCGGGAAACGAGAACAGCCCGACGAGGAGCGGCAGGCGGAATTCGGCGCCGCCAAGTCCAATCAGACCGCCCAGCGTCCCGATGATGCCGCCAGCGCCGAACGCGACCCCCGATCGACGTGCGGCGCGGACCCTAGCTCGCGACATCGGCGCGTTCGGTGATGGCGTGATTGCGCTGCAGGTTCAGGATCGTTTCCCCCGCATCAACTTCCAGGCGGCCAATTATGCGTCTCGGCGTCCCCTGAACCACACCAGGCGTAAAGCGCGTCGTACATCGTCATACCGTGGCCGAGCATTTCGTGATCATCGGCGAAGCGCGCCGAAAGGCCAAGCGAGATGGCGAACAGCCCGGTCGACTGCGGCGTGAGACCAAGCCGGGACGTGTCCGCGCCGCGCACGATCAAGGCCAGCTTGTGGAGCGCCGGATCGTCGAGGCCATATCTGTCGAGGAAGGCGTCGAAGCTGCACTTCTCGCCGACATGGCTGAGCTCGACACCCGGAATGTCATAGGGAATGGCACCCTCTTCCTCGGCCACCGCCAGCACGCGATCGCTCTGGACGTAGAGAAACTCCGGCGCCTCGTCGATGAAGCGCGCGATCAGCCAGGGGCAGGCGATGCGGTCGATCTTGGGACGCTCGCGGGTGACCCATTTCATGATGCTCCTCCTTTCGAGGGCGGCGATTTCCCCCTAGGCCGCCACGCCGCGCAGCGCCTGCACGTAGCGGCGATCGACGATCTCCCAGTCGATGTTGCGGAAGAAGGCATCGACATATTTGGCCGCCGCGGTGCCATAGTCCATGTGGAAGCTGTGCTCGTACATATCGAGCGCGAGCAGCGGCACGCCCGCGATCGCGCCGTGCATGTGATCCCAGGCCCAGTGGTTGTGCAGCGACCGGGTGTGGAGATTGTAGGTCAACACCGTCCAGCCCGACCCGCCGGCGAGCGACATGCCGGTACGCCTGAAGTCGGCCTCCCAGCTTTCGAATGAGCCGAACGCGGTCTTGAGCGCGTCCTTGATCGATCCGCCCGATTGCCCATTCCCGCCGAGTCCCTCGAAATAGATCTCGTGAAGAATGATCGAACCGGTGCGGTGCAATTCCTCGCGCTTGAGCCCGCCATAGACGACCGGCGGCAGATCCGGGTCTGCCAGCGCCGCGGCGAGCCTGCCCTCGATCATGTTCAGCGTCTTCACCGAGCCGATATAGTTGTTCTCCCAGTGCGACTTGATCAGCCGCTCCGAGAGCCCGTCGAGCTTCGCGGGATCGAACCGCAGCGGCTTCGGCTGGTGAGCGCCGGCAAAGGCGGGAACCGGCGGAGGCGCCGCCGTTACTGATTGTGCCAGAGTGTCGCTACTTGCCATTGCCGCTGCTCCCAATCCTAGAGTTGCAATCACCGTTCGCCGAGACAGGTCTTCCATTCGGGTCTTCCTCTCATGTCATGAGCACATAGATCGCGCCCAACGCGGAACAGGCGCCGAGCACCGGCAGCACGCCGATCTTGAACCGGAACACGGCGATGACCGCGCCCAGCGCCAGGAAGGCGGCCGCGATATTGAGCGACGCCAGCACCGGCACGTCGATCGTGCCGCCGGCGAACGGGACCAAGCGGACCTGGCCGAACAGCGTGTGAATGGCGAACCAGAGCGCGAGGTTCAGGATCACGCCCACCACTGCCGCGGTGATCGCCGCCAGCGCCGAGGAGAGCGCACGATTGCCACGCAGCCGCTCGACGAACGGGGCGCCGGCGAAGATCCACAGGAAGCATGGAACGAAGGTGACCCAGGTGGTGAGGATCGCGCCAAGGGTGGCGGCAACGAGCGGATTGAGCGTGCCGCTGTCGCGGAACGCGGCGAGGAACCCGACGAACTGGGTGACCATGATCAGTGGTCCGGGCGTGGTCTCGGCCATGCCGAGCCCGTCGAGCATCTCGCCGGGCTTGAGCCAGCCGAAGGTGTCGACCGCCTCCTGCGCCACATAGGCGAGCACGGCATAGGCACCGCCAAAGGTGACGACTGCCATCTGGCTGAAGAAGGTGGCAATGCGGCTGAACACATCGTCGGGGCCGAGGAAGACGAGCAGCGCCGCGACCGGCGCGAGCCAGAGAAACAGCAACACGCCCGAGATACGCAGCGACCAGCCGAGATTGGGACGAGCATGGTCGGGCAGGCCTTCGCCCAGCGCGGTATCACGGTCATGGACCGGGATCGCGCCGCCTCCGCCATGACCACCGCCGCCCTTGAACGCCGCAAGCCCCGCACGGCCGCCAATATAGCCGATCAGCGCGGCGCCCAGCACGATCAGGGGGAACGGCGCGTCGAGGAAGAAGATCGCGACGAACGCCGCCGCGGCGAGGCCGCGCATTACATTGTTCTTGAGCGCGCGGGAGCCGACGCGGACGACGGCCTGGAGCACGATCGCCAGCACCGCTGCCTTCAGGCCGAAGAACAGTCCTTCGACCAGCGAGACGTTGCCGAGCAGTACATAGACGTAACTGAGTCCCAGAATGGCAAGGAAGCCGGGCAGCACGAACAACGCGCCGGCAATGAGCCCGCCTTTGGTCTTGTGGAGCAGCCAGCCGATGTAGATGGCAAGCTGCTGGGCCTCGGGTCCGGGCAGCAGCATGCAATAGTTGAGCGCATGGAGGAACCGTTCTTCCCCGATCCACTTCTTCTCTTCGACCAGAATGCGATGCATCACCGCGATCTGGCCAGCCGGACCGCCAAAGCTCAAAGCCGCGATCCGCGCCCAGACGCGCACGGCTTCACCGAGCGGAATGCCATGATCCTTGGGGCGAACCGGGCTTTGTGCGGGTTCGAGACCCTGAAGCGCCGCATCGGTCATTTGGGTCTCCGGCTGCTGAAGAAGGAATGGAACTGGTCGAGCGCGTCGCCCGCCTTGGCGATGCGATCGAGATCCTCTTCGGTCGATGCGCATACGCCGGACAGCATTGCGCCCAGGCCGATCGTCTCGGGCCGATCGAACTTGCCGTCGCCGATATCGAGCTCGTGGATCATCTCTCCGATCGCGACGAGGGCGGGATCCTCTTCCAGGCCGGCCCGAACAATCAGCGTCTCGAAGCTGCAACGGTCGCCTTCATGGGTGAATTCGGCGTCGGCCATGTCGAAGCGGAGCTCGCCATGCTCGGCGGCATAGCTCTTGCCATCGACGAACTTGAACATGGCATTGGGGTCGATGAAGCGGCGGATGAGCCAGGCACAGGCAATGCGATCGACATGGACACCGCGCCGGGTCACCCAGATCCGGTTTGTCAGCGTGGCCGGGTCGGGCGTGTCGGCGGCATCGGACCTGCTGACGTCGGGATGCGCATAGCGCTGCGTGTCGAGATCTCGCAATGCCGCCTCGGCCGCCTGCCGGCCATGCGCGCCGAAGAAATCGAGCCTTTCGACCTCGGCCAGGCGCTTTTGCAGACGTTCGATCTCCACGCCGGTTGCGGGGCCCGTGTCGAGGAGATTGCGCGCGGCTTGGGCGATCTCCTCATAGTCGGCGTCGCGCGCGGCATCGAACAGGGCGCGTAGCTCGCCGTCCGAAAGGCCCGCGACCAGTGCTGCTTCGATCAGGATCGCCTCGCCGCCACTTTCGACGATCTCGTCCAGCAGGTCTCGAAAGGCGATCTCGCTCTCCTCGCGACGCGGCAGCACATGCACCGCATTCTTGAGCGGCACCGCGCCGATCGCCTGAAGCCGGCGCCAGACCTTGACCCGCAGATAGGGCGGCTTTGCGGGCAGTTGGTGCAGCAAGGCGAGCCATGAGGATTCGGACTTGGAATTAGTCATGCATCATGTGTATCACGAGTCGCATGATAAAGAAACATATGCTCTATATTTTGGCGACGAGCCTTGCATTATGCGGCGCGACCACCGCGATGGCGCAGGATGCGAGGTCCGGCCCATTGCTCCACGATGCGCTCGGCGCACCGGAGGATCTGGTGATCTCGGGATCGATCCGTGCGCGCTATGAAACGCTCGATGGCCAATCGCGGGCAGGCTTCGGGCCGAGCGACGAACTCTACAGCGTGCGCACCACCCTGTTCGCGGAATATCGCGGCGACGGCTTCCGGATCGGCGGCGAGCTTTTCGACAGCCGTGCCTATGGGAGCGAGCCGGGCAGCGCGATCGGCACCGGCGAGGTCAACACCTTCGAGCTGGTCCAGGCCTATGTCGCGGCGGACATCGGCGCGCCTTTCGGCAAGGGCAGCAAGGCGAGCGTCCAGCTCGGCCGATTCACGCTCAATCTCGGCTCGCGCCGCCTGGTCGCGGCCGATGACTACCGCAACACCACCAACGGCTATACCGGCGTGCGCGCCGATCTGCGCCTGCGCGATGGCAGCGCTGCGACCTTCATCTACACCTTGCCGCAGGTGCGCCTTCCCGACGACCTTCCCTCAATTCTCGATAACGAGAGCCACTTCGATCGCGAGAGCTTCGACCTGCGGCTGTGGGGCGGCCTTTTCTCCAAGCCGCGCGTGCTCGGCCAGGCAGCGGCGGAGATCAGCTATTTCAGGTTGCAGGAACGCGATGGTCCCGGCCGCCCGACGCGCAACCGGAGCCTTCACACGATCGGCGCGCGGGTCATTCGCGAGCCCTTGGCAGGCAAGATCGATTATGAAGCCGAGGCGATCTATCAGCTCGGCTCGATCCGGGCGTCGCTTGCGCCAGATGCGGCCGAACTCGACGTGTCCGCCTGGTTCCTGCACCTCGATGCCGGCTATAGCTTTCCGGGATCGCTGAAGGCGCGGCTGTCGCTCGAATATGATTATGCGAGCGGCGATGGTTCGGGTCGGCGCTATGGCCGGTTCGACACGCTGTTCGGGATGCGCCGCGCCGATCTGGCGCCCGCTGGGATTTATGCCCAGATTGGACGCGCCAATATCAGCACCCCGGGCGTGCGCCTCGAGGTCGCGCCGACGCCGCGACTGGACGGCTTTGTCGCCTATCGCGCCATGTGGCTGGCCGAGCGAACGGACACCTTCTCGACCACCGGCGTGCGCGACGTGACCGGCCGGGCGGGAGACTTTGCCGGCCATCAGGTCGAGGGTCGGTTGCGCTGGTGGATGCTGCCGAAAATACTCCGCGCCGAGCTTAACGCTGCCTGGATCGCCAAGGGTCGGTTTCTGGAGATCGCGCCTAACGCGCCCAAAACGGGCAACACGCATTATGCCTCGATCGCGCTAACGGGATCATTCTGACCGTGGCGAGTTGGACGAAAGAGCGACGGCCATGGTCTCTACAGGCCTGACCAGGGAAATCGTTCAGCGATTTCGGCGAGAAGGTAGAGAAGCCCGCCAAGCAGTATCGCGACGAGCACGCAGACGACCAAGGCTGCAAGCCATCGCGAGATAGGAAATCGTTGTCTCATGAGCTGTACCGATGGCTGTTGCGCACGGCAGGGCGCGTTGCGCTAAGCCATGCGACCGCAGCAGACAATATACCGCAAGGCGAGCGTAGCGGGTCAAGAATGATGACCCGGGCGACGTTTGACTTATCCTGAAAGGGCTCGACCCCGCCGGCTGGTATTGCTTCTCCGAATCCGGGTGTTAGTCTGGCCCCGCGCCGCGCAGGCGGCGCCGAGGCTTGAGAACCTCGCTTGGGAAAGTCTAACCCGCCATCGACGCGGCCGGGTGGCCGACGCGCATGTCCAAGCCGCTTGCGGCCAAAGGCGTCGGCGCATGTCTCAAGCATGTTCTCTACACCCGGCTTCCGCCGGCTTCGCCTCGAATGACTGGGCGAGCCGGGCATGGGTATTGGACTGGGAAGATTTCGTCGCACGAGCGATCAGCCCCGCATCAGGGATCACGGGTCCCGATGCGACTGATCCCCGATGTCCTGACATCGCTATCCTCGCCAAGGCTTGGCGAAGGCGACCCGATGCCGCCCGACGACCGCGTGGTGGCTGGATCGGTGCTGGCCCTGAACGATCTCTACCAGACCCAGGCGCCGAAGCTGCTTCGCTACTTCGCACGGCGCGCCGACCGCCAGGATGCGAACGACCTGGTCCAGGAGAGCTTCGCTCGGCTTGCCGATGCGGCGGCGGCGCCCGAAAAGTTGATCGAACAGCCCGAGGCCTATCTCAACCGCATCGCGACGAACCTGCTCCGCAACCGCGCTAAGATAGCCTTGCAGCGCTCGCTCGCGTCGCATGTGCCCGCAGACGAGGAGTCGCTTGCCGGACCCGACATGGTCGCGGCGCTCGAGGCTCGTGACCTGCTCAATCGGATTCAGAATGCCCTGATGCGCCTCAGCCCGAAGACATGCGATATATTCCTGGCGCATCGTGTCGATGGCTTCAGCTATAGCGATATCGCCAAACGCATGGGATTGAGCGTAAAAGGCGTCGAGTGGCACATGACAAAGGCGATAACCTATCTTGACCGCGTGCTGAGGTCGCGTTGATGTCCGATGCCGGGAAGGAATCCCGCACGGATGAGGGCGCGCGCGCGGAGGCCATTGCCTGGCTCGTGAGGCTTCGTTCGCCGGACGGCGCGGCGCAGCATGAAGCCTTTGAAGACTGGTATGCGGCCGACCCCCGACACGCCGACATCTATGATGATGTCCTGGGCACTTGGGACAACACGGCAATGGCGGCCCGAACGCCAGCTGGCGAGGCGCCGGGGCGGCTGGACTCAAGGCAGGATACCCGACCGCGGTCCAGAATGGCGCTCGCCGCCGTTGCCGCCCTTGTTCTGGTGGTGCTTTCGGGCATCGGCCTGCAGCGATTTGGTGCCTTTGGGCCAGGCCGCGCGGACCCTGCTGAAATCGCGAGTCGGCTCGGCGAGATCCGTACCGTCACGCTTGCCGATGGCTCGCGCGTTACACTTGACACCGACAGCGCTCTCTCCGTCGCCTATACGGCAGGCGAGCGGCGGCTGACCCTTGAGCACGGGCGCGTCCGATTCGACGTAGCGCATGACGCAGCGCGGCCGTTTGTCGTCACGGCCGGGGGCGGGACGATCATTGCCCATGGGACGGTGTTCGACATCGACCTGCGGGGGCACCTGATGACGGTGTCGCTGCTGCGCGGGTCGGTCGAAGTGAAGAGCATGTCCGGCCCGGACAAGGGGCCGGCGACGAGGCGGTTACTGCAGCCCGGCGAGAGGCTCGCCCTCGACCAGCGGACGCTGCAGGGTCCACCGGTGCCGCTCCGCGCCGACGAGACGCGCTGGCCCACGGGCATGCTTTCGTTCGAGAATACGCGGCTCGCCGAGGTCGTCGCGGCTGCCAATCGCTACAGCGCCGCGCCGATCACCCTGACGGACCCCACGCTCGGCGAGTTGCGGTTTACGGGCACCCTGTCCGCAAGGGATATGCCCGGCACCGCCGATACGCTGGCCGCGACATTCAATCTCGAGCCCGCTCGTGGCGATCGCGGCAGCATCGTCCTGTCCCCGCGTCGATAGCCGAAAGAAAATCCCAGGGTAGAGCGCGCCTCGGTTGTCGAGGTCCCCAAGCGACGCCGCGTCGGCGTGGCGCAGGGGGAACTTGTAATGGGAATATTGCGTAACGCAGTGATCGCCGCTTCGATCTCGACGGGCACCGCCGCGCTCATGCTCGGTTCACCGCGCGTGGCTGGCGGGCGACCCGTGGCACACTCAAGCGCGATGTCGAGGTGTTCCTGCGCAGCTATGTCCGTCGCGGCGACGCCTTGAACGAGGATGCTGCCGAGCCGTTGCTGGCGGAGCTCGGCCTGATTCGCGAGGCGCGGCTGGGCGGCTGGTATGAATTTGTGCGTGGTCCGAAACCGACTCTGCCGGACGGCGTATTCGCTTATGGGCTCGCCCAGTTCTGGGAACGCCAAGGCGGCTCGACAGCGCTGACCGCCGAGCAGATCTGCTATGCGCCCGGCTCTCCCGGCCGGGTCTTCAAGCTCGATGAAGATAGCGTGATCACGCGGCTGATGCGGCTTGACGACATGACCGACGACGCCTGGCAGTGGACCGACACCGCCGGCTTGCGCCAGATTCAGCGACGCGCGGACGTCGATCCCCTGGCATTGATCGAGCATGCCTATGAGCGCCGCAGCGCTCTGGCGGTCGCGGCATGACCAGGCTGGCCAAAATTGTGGAGATCGATCGTCGCTTTGCGCGTTCGGCGCGCATCGATGCCGATCTCAATGGCACCCCGCCGCTCGTGGGCTATGTGATGCAGGCGAGTGTCGCCAAAGCGCTTACAACCCTCGCGGACAGTCAGATTGAGAGCCAGCAAGGCGCGTTCACCTGGACGGGGCCTTATGGCGGCGGCAAATCGAGCGCGGCGCTGCTGATCGCGAACCTGGTCGCGGGAGCGCCTGAAAATCGCAAGATCGCTCGCAAGATCGCGGGTAAGGCGCTCACCACCGTTTACCAGAAAGCATTCCCGGAAACCGACGGCTCGTGGAATGTTGTCGCGGTAACGGGGAGCCGGGTGCGGCTGCGCGACGCGATCGCCGACGCCGCAGCCATCAGTTTCAGATGGGATGACGCCTGCCGCCTGAAGGCCGGCAGCAGCGACGAAGCGTTGATCGCACAGATCAGGCGATCGAGTGATGCGCTCGGGAGCGGTACGCTCGTCATCCTCGACGAGCTCGGCAAGCTGCTCGAGCATGAAGCGCTCGAGGGCGGCGACGTTCACTTGCTTCAGGACATTGCCGAACATGCCTCGCGCAGCGGCGGCCGATTGGTCGTGGTGGGAATCCTGCACCAGTCCTTTGAACAATATGCGGCGCGCGCGGCGCGTGATGCGCGTCAGGAATGGGCCAAGGTTCAGGGCCGCTTTCACGATATCGCCTTTCTCAGCGGAGCCGACGAGACGGTCGCCTTGCTCGGCCGCGCGATTTCCTGCGCTAGGCATCCAGAAAATGCCGAAACCAATGCGCTGGCGGTGGCGAATGCAGTCGCGCTGCGGCGACCCACCGAAGTCGAGATACTGAGCCACGCCCTCGCTGACACCTGGCCGCTGAACCCGGTCACCGCATTGCTTCTGGGGCCGGTCTCGCGCGCCCGGTTCGCCCAGAATGAACGCAGCGTTTTCGGCTTTCTCAGCTCGGCGGAGCCAGCCGGGTTTCAGGAGTTTCTGCAGGCGACCGAGATCGGCGACGCCACCTATGATCCGGCGCGGCTCTGGGATTATCTGGCTTCGAACTTCGGCATGGCTCTGGCCGGCGGCAATGACGGAAACCGCTTCAGCCTTGCCTTCGAGGCGATCGAGCGTGCGGCGGTCAAAGGGGGCGATGTCCATGTCGCACTGACCAAGGCTGCTGCCGTGATCGAGTTTTTCCGCAATGGCTCGGGCCTGGCCCTCGCGGATGATATTTTGGTGCAGGCGGTGCCGGGGATTGATCCCGATCATCGCCGTGACGCCATAGCAGACCTCCTTGATTGGGCCGTGCTGATCCGGCAGCCCCGCCTCAAAGGATATGCGCTGTTCGCCGGCAGCGATTTCGATCTGGAGGATGCGATCGGCCGCTCGGTCGCACCGATCGACACCGCACAGCTCGAAGGCATTCCCCAGCGCGTCGGCTTCGGCTTTGCAACGGCGAAGCGGCATTATTTCGTGACCGGGGCGCTGCGGACCTTTGAAATCGGCCTGCATCTGGTCAGCGCCAGCGACACGGCCGACAGCATCGCCGCGAGCATCCTGGCCAAATCGCTGCGGGGCAGTGGGACATTGGCGCTGATCCTGGGCGACGGATCCGTTGGCCAAGCCGAGATCGAGCCGCTCTGCAAGGCTATCGCCAAGCTGCTCAAAAAGAGCGGCCGGGTTATCGCTGTCGGCGGCGCCGTCGATAGCTTTGCCCTGCGTTCAAGCGCGGCTGAGTTGATCGCGGTTGAACGCGTTTTCCGCGACCACCCGCAGCTCGAGGGTGATCGGATCGCGCGCCGCGAAATAGCCGCGCGCCAGTCCCAGTGCATCGATGTCCTCCATCGGACGCTCGAGGCGGCGCTGGAAACGGCGAAATGGTCGCTCGCGCCGAGGCCCGGCAAGGTTCTGCGCGAACCTCTGGCGCTGATCGCGAGCGCACTTGCGGATGGCCAACCACCTCAAGGCACTGAAGCTGCCGACCTTCGTGCGTGAGCACGAGAA
>CAZLSU010000025.1:0-35051 GCA_964562225.1 uncultured Sphingobium sp. | reverse complement strand
CGCCAAGGCGCTGAGCCATGAGCCGCGCGTGCTGTTCCTGGACGAGCCGACCGCGGGCGTCGATGTCGAGTTGCGGCGCGACATGTGGGCGCTGGTGCGGCAATTGCGCGAGACCGGAGTCACGATCATCCTGACGACCCATTATATCGAGGAGGCCGAGGAAATGGCCGACCGGGTGGGTGTGATCGACAAGGGCGGGCTGTTATTGGTCGAGGAGAAGTCCGCGCTGATGAAGAAGCTGGGCAAGAAGACGCTGACCGTGCATCTGACCGAGGCGATGGCCGCGCTGCCCGCCGCACTGGGCGAATGGGACGTGGCGCTGAAGAGCGAGGGGCGGGAGCTGGAATATATATTCGACACCCATGCCGACCGCACCGGCATATCGACGCTGCTAAGGACGCTGGGCGACCTGGGCATCGGTTATAAGGATCTGGATACGCGGCAAAGTTCGCTGGAGGATATATTCGTGAGCCTGGTGCATCGGGAGAAGGCCGCATGACCGGTTTCAATCTGAACGCGATCCGGGCGATCTATCTGTTTGAGCTGGCGCGCTTCGCCCGGACGCTGATGACCGGGCTGGCGGTGCCGGTGATTACGACGTCGCTTTATTTCGTGGTGTTCGGCGGCGCGATCGGGTCGCGGATGACGCAGATCGACGGGATAGCCTATGCGGCCTATATCGTGCCGGGGCTGATCATGCTGTCGATGTTCACCGAGAGCATCTTCAACGCGAGTTTCGGCATCTATATGCCCAAATTCACCGGCACCATCTATGAATTATTGTCGGCGCCAATCTCCCCCACAGAAACGATCATCGCCTATGTCGGCGCGGCGGCCACCAAGGCGATGTCGGTAGGACTGATCATTTTCGCCACCGCGCATCTGTTCGTCGACGTGCAGGTGGCGCACCCCTTCTATATGATCGGCTTCATGATGCTGATCGCGATCAGTTTCTGCCTGTTCGGCTTCATTTTGGGGATATGGGCGCAGAGTTTCGAGCAGTTGCAGGTCATCCCGCTGCTGGTCATCATGCCGATGACGTTCCTTGGCGGGGCCTTTTACTCGATCCACATGCTGGCTGAACCATGGCGCACGATCACGCTGTTCAACCCGCTGGTCTATCTGATTTCAGGGTTCCGCTGGACATTTTTTGGGCAGGGGGACGTGGCGATCCACTATAGCCTGGCGTTCATCGCGGGGATGCTGGCGGTATGCCTTGGCGTGATCGGCTGGATGTTCCGAACCGGATATCGCCTCAAAAAATGAGGCGGAGGCGTTAAACCGAAGCGGTCTGGGGGTCGATGGCGAACAGGGTGACGCCCTTATATTTGCTGTCGTCCGGGTCGTAGAGACCGCCCATCTGGTCGAAATTCTCATCGACGACGCGCAGGTCGCTCAGCCCGGCAAGCTTGAACACGCCCAGTTTGAGTTCACGCGGCGGCTGGCCTTCGCGTTCCATCGTCACCGCGTCGATGAACATCTCATCGTGGCGCGTGTAGAGAATATGGGGGGCAAGCTTGATGGAAAGCTTGTTATAGGTCGCCAACAGGCACTTTTGCAGTGCGATGGATTCAAGGACGGGCGTCGGGGCTTGCATGGCATCCTCATAGCAAAATGACGGCGCAGATCAATAATCTTGTGCGCCGCACCATATCCGGGCCGTCAGGTGGCTACGTGCCGAACCAGGCCAAGCCGTTCACGGCGAGTCCAGCGGACGACCAGCAATAGCGCGACCGTACCCAGGCCGCTGGCGAGTCCCAGCCAGATGCCGACACCCGCAAGGCCGATCGGAAAGGCCAGGAAGGCGCCTACGCCGATGCCGATGATCCAGTAGCCGAACAGGGCGATGAACATCGGCACGCGCGTATCCTGCAAACCGCGCAGGACGCCGGCGGCCACCGCCTGCGCCGCGTCGACCAGTTGGAACAGCGCGGCCACGGCGAGGAAGCTGACCGCCAGCGCCACCGTGCGCACATTGGCCGGATCTTCAAGGTCGAGAAAGAGCGACACCAGCCAGCGGGGCACGAGGATCAACATGAGGGCGGCGGCGATCGCAAAGCCGGTGCCGATGAGCAACGCCAGCCAGCCTGCACGGCCGATCGCCGCCCGGTCGCCCCGGCCAAAGGCAAGACCGACTCGCACGGTCGCGGCCTGACCTATGCCCATCGGCACCATGAAGACGAGCGCCGCAATCTGGATCGCGACGGCATGGGCGGCGAGCGAGTCGCGGTTGATGAGACCCATCAGGAACGCCGATGCGTTGAACACGGTGACTTCAAAACCCAGCGTGATCGCGATCGGCAGGCCAACGACCCAGACGGCGCGGAAACGCGGCCAGTCCGCCCGCCAGAAATGGCCGAACAGATGATAGCGGGCAAAGCGCCGGTCGATCATCACCACCGCGACCAGGCCGAAGAACAGGAAGGTGGAGGACAGGGTGCTGGCGATCCCGGCACCGAGCAGGCCGAGCGGGGGCATGCCGAGATGACCGAAGATCAGCGCCCAGCCGACCAATATGTTGAACGGGATGGCAAGGAGCATGAGGATCAGGCTCCAGACCGGGCGCTCCACGGCGGAGATGAAATTGCGCAGCGTGGTGAAGCCCAGAAAGGGGAGCAGCGCCCATTGCAGCCCACGCATCAACAGGCCCGCCTGCCGCGACAGTTCGCGATCCTGCCCCATCGCGATCAATATGGCCTGGCTATGCCAGAGCAGCGCCCACGCGGGCAGGACGAACAGCACAACCGCCCAGAGCGTCTGGCGGACGGTGCGGCGGATGTCGCGCACCGAATGCAGCCGCCGGCCACGTTCCGACGCGATCAGCGGCGACGCGGCGGTGACCAGCCCGATGCCGAAGATCATGCAGGCATTGAACAGGTTGATGGCCAGCGCCCCGGCCGCGACGCCGTCCGCCCCCAATCGCCCCAGCAGCAACAGGTCGGTCGCAGCGATGCCCGACCAGGCGACATTGCCCGCGATCATCGGCAGGGCGAGCGCCACCAGCGCCCGCGCCTCTATGCGCCAGGGGCCGTGCATGGTTCAGTGCTTTGCCTTGCGCGGGATGACGTGCAGCAGCGCGACGATGATGCCGCCGATCACCAGCCCGACGATCGCCCCGCCGATGGCGGTGACGGTCCATTCGATCACCGGGCCGATCGCGGGGACGGCCTGCGCCGCAGCCTTCGCAACATGGTCGATCGTGCCGGGAACGGCATCAATATGAAATTCGTGCAGGCCATGGACGATAAGCCCGCCGCCGACCCACAACATCGCCGCCGTGCCGACCACGCTCAATATCCGCATCAATATCGGCATGGCATGGACCAGCCCGCGCCCGACCCCGCGCATGACCGCAGAGCCACCCTTGGCGAGGTGCAGGCCGATATCGTCCATCTTCACGATGAAGCCCACGACGCCATAAACGCCCGCGGTGATCAGCCCCGCGACGACCGCGAGGATGATCGCCTGCTCCCAGAGCGGTTCGGTCGCGACGGTGCCGAGCGCGATCGCCATGATCTCACCCGACAGGATGAAATCGGTACGGATCGCGCCTGCAACCTTCTGATCCTCAATGTCCTTTGAGGACAATGTGGCGATCGCCTCTTCGGCGACGTCATGGCCGCCCTGAACCGCCTCCAGCAGTTTTTCCGCCGCTTCAAAGCAAAGAAACGCACCACCCAGCATCAACAGCGGGGGCAGGAGCCAGGGCGCCAGTGCGCTCAAGGCCAAGGCCGCGGGCAGCAGGAACAGCAGCTTGTTGCGCAGCGACCCCTTGGCGATTTTCCAGATGATCGGCAATTCGCGATCGGGCGTAAGCCCCACGACATAGCGCGGCGTGACGGCGGCGTCGTCGATCACCACGCCGGCCGCCTTGGTTCCCGCCTTGCCCGCGGCGGCGGCGACATCGTCGAGCGAGGTCGCGGCGATCTTGGCGATACCCGCCACATCGTCCAGCAGTGCGATCAAACCAGACGGCATCAGTCTTCAACCCCCGAAATATATTCGCCGCTTCCTTATCGGCCCGGCGCAGGCGGGGCAATGGATCGTGCCGCCAGATCCATTCTAATAGTTGCCCGGCGGATCGCTGGCCGGAAAAGACTCGTCGCTCCGTTCGTCGACGATATCCCAGTTGTCATTGTCTATGCCCTGCTGCTCCTGCGGTCCCGCGTCGCGGACGATGCCCGACGACCCGACCGCTCCACGATCGTCCTGGTCCCGATCCGCCTTCCAGCTTTGATAGCTTTTCCAGGCATAGGCACCAAGTCCGCCGAAAAACGCCAGTTTGATAAGGCCCTTCATGAGTTTTGCTCCTTGTCGATATGCACCCAGCCCGCACGGCCCTGAGCGTCGGCATCATCCTGATGAAGCGCGATTTCGCCCTCTTCGTCGGCACCCGCCGCAGGATGCCCAGCGGAGGTCAAAGCCTGTGGCAGGGTCCAGCGTTCGGTCAGGGCCGCGTCGATCATGGCGCGCCAAGCGCGTTCATCGCCGACTTCGCGCATCGCCACGTCCGGCTGTTTCAGCAGTGCCAATATGCTGGCCGCGTCTTCGACATGGGCGGGCCAATCCGCCGGATCGCGTGTTGCGAGATGACGGGCCAGTCTTTCGATGATGGTGCGTTCCTGAAGATCATTCATCCTGTGCCAACGCCAGCGGGGGCGTAGCGTTCCACGTCAGGCGGCCGCGCGGCGCAGCCGGTCGTTGATGGCCGCGCCTATGCCATCGCTGGGAATCGGCGCGATGGCGATCGACGTCGCGGCGCTCGCATCGGCCTGATGCAATGCCGCGAACAGATTGGCCGCAGCTTCCTTCAGGTCGGCTTCCGGGCTGAGGTTGAGGTTGCACGGCATCAGGCCGAAGCCGATCAGATATTCGCTATTGCCCGCCCTGAGCGCGTCGAGCCGCACCGGCTTGGACGGAGCATAATGGCTTTCGAGCTGCCCTGGTGCCTCTATCGTGCCGTTGGTCGCCGTCGTTACGGGCAGGCCGGTCGCCTCGGCAAGCATCGCCTGCGTCACCGGGCCGGGGCGAAGCAGGCGGACGCAATCGGCTTCCGGTCCGGCGATCGTGGATTCCAGGCCCTCGCTGGTCGGGCCTTCGTCCAGGATCATGCGGATGCGGCCGTTGAGGCTGGAGAGGACATGTTCGGCGCGGGTCGGGCTGATGCCGCCGCTGCGATTGGCCGAGGGCGCGGCGAGCGGGCGGCCGCTTTCGCGGATCAGCGCGCGCATTGCGGGGTGGGCGGGGACGCGCAGCGCCACCGTGGGCAGGCCCGCCATGACGAGCGGGGAGAGGCCGCTGTCGGCGCGGACGGGCAGCACCAGGGTCAGCGGGCCGGGCCAGAAATGTGCGGCAAGGGTGCGGGCGCTGTCGTTGAAGGTCGCAAATCGCTCCGCCATGGCCATGTCGGCGACATGGACGATCAGCGGATTGAAGCTGGGGCGCCCCTTGGCGGTGAAGATGGCGGCGACGGCCCGGTCATCGGTGGCATCGGCGGCGAGGCCGTAGACGGTTTCGGTGGGCACGGCGATCGGTTCGCCAGCGCGGATCAACAGCGCGGCCTCCCGCAGGCTTTCGCTGCCATAGGGGCAAGTCCGGGTACTGGCATAGGCGGTCGGGATGGTCACGGCTCCGGGCTATAGCGGTGCATGACGGGCGGTAAAAGGCCAATGCGTCAGGGGCATGACTCACGGCGCGCCTTGCCCGTCCGGGTCGCGACCGCTAATCGCGCGGAATGACCGATGATATATTGAACCGCATCGCCCAGGCGCTGGAGCGGATCGCGCCGCCGCCCGTGCCTTCCGCCGATCTGGCCGCGCATAGCGCCTATGGCTGGGACGGCAGCGCCATCCAGGCGGTAGAGGCGTTCGCGCCGGTCGAT
The DNA here is from genome assembly GCA_964562225.1 of uncultured Sphingobium sp. Lineage (GTDB taxonomy): Bacteria > Pseudomonadota > Alphaproteobacteria > Sphingomonadales > Sphingomonadaceae > Sphingobium. The sequence goes on along the minus strand of CAZLSU010000025.1, from coordinate 29,170 downwards.
TATGGCCTGTTGTCGGGCATCGACGTGCAGAAGGCGACGCTGCTGGAAAATAGCCGCCGCCATGCCGCCGGGCATGCCGCGCATGACGTGCTGTTGTGGGGCGCGCGGGGCACGGGCAAGTCGGCGGTCGTCGCATCCGTTGTCGCATTTTTGCAGGGGGAAGGGACCGACATCGCGCTGCTGCAATGCGCCGCCGCCGATCTTGCCAGCCTGCCGCGCCTGTTTTCGCTGCTGCGCGCGACGGCGCGGCCGTTCATCCTGTTCCTAGACGATCTGGGCTTCGACGAGGGGGGGACGGGGGACGCGCGCGCGCTGCGGTCCTTGTTGCAGGGCGGCACGGCGGCGCGGCCCGCCAATGTCCGGCTCTATGTGACGTCCAACCGCCGCCATATCGTGCCGCGCCACATGGGGGAGCAGGACAATCCGGTGAACCCCCGCGATGTGGTGGACGACAAGATGGCATTGTCCGACCGGTTCGGGCTGAGCCTGGGTTTCCACGCGATCGACCAGCAGGCCTATGTCGCTATCGTGGCAGGCTATGCGGCGGCGCTGGGGCTGGCGTTCGATCCGTTGGAAGCGATCCAGTGGGCGACGCAGCGGGGAAGCCGGTCGGGCCGGGTCGCGTGGCAATATGTGGTGGAGTTGGCGGGACGGAACGGGGTTCTGGTTTGAGGATGTGGGTCGGTTCCCCGGCGCAGGCCGGGGTCCATTTCCGACGGTAGGCCTGGACCCCGGCCTTCGCCGGGGAACGGGTTAACTAACGCGCGACCCGCCAGATCACGCCGCCGACATCGTCGCTGACCAGCAGCGCGCCGCCTGCATCGGCCGTGACGTCCACGGGGCGCCCGCGTGCCTTACCGTCCTTGTCCAGAAAACCGCTCAACAGGTCGACCGGCTTGGCCCTGCCTGCTTCTCCGCCGACGAACGGGACGAATATCACCTTATAGCCTGCGGCAGGCTTGCGGTTCCAACTGCCGTGCAGGCCGACGAACGCGCCATTCTCGAACGGCTTGCCCAGTTTCGTGCCGGACGCGAATGTCAGGCCGAGCGGCGCGACATGGTTGCCCAGCGCATAGTCGGGGCGTTTGGTATATTCGCGCATTTCGGGCCGCTGCGGTTGCACCCGCCGATCCTCATAGCCGCCCCAATAATTCCAGGGCCAGCCGTAGAAGCCGCCAAATTCCACCCGCGTCAGATAATCGGGCACCAGGTCGCTGCCCAGCATATCCCGTTCGTTGACGACGCCCCAAAGCGTCTGGCTGGCAGGTTCAAAGGCGAGGCCGACCGGATTGCGCAGCCCGGCGGCGTAGATTCTATAGTCGCCGGTCTTTGGATTGACCTCCAATATCGAGGCGCGATTGGCTTCGTTGTCCAGGCCGCCTTCGCCGATATTGCTGTTCGACCCGACCCCGACATAGAGAAGGCTGCCGTCCGGGCTGGCGACCAGGCTGCGGGTCCAGTGCATGTTGGGAGCCTGGGCGGGCAGGTTCAGGATCTTGCGGCCGCTGGCGGCGATCTTCGTATCGCCAGCCTTATAGGGGAAGGCCATCAGCGCGTCAGTATTGGCGACGTAGAGCGTGTCCCCCGCAAGCGCCATGCCGTAAGGCGAGTTGAGACCCGTCAGGAATGCCGTGCGCATTTCGGCGCGGCCGTCGCCATCCGCATCGCGCAGCAGGGTGATGCGGTTGGGCGACGCGCCGCCTGCCCCCGCCTTGTTCATCAGATAGCCCATGACCTTGTTCGTGATGCCGCCCTGTGGCCGCGGCGGGCTGTTGGTTTCGGCGACCAATATGTCGCCATTGGGCAGGCGCAGCAGCGACCGGGGGTGATCCAGCCCATCGGCGAAGCGCGCGACCTTAAGGCCGCTGGCGGGGGTAGGGGCCTCATTCGCTTTCCACTTTACCGCGTCGGCGACGTTGATGGTCGGGAATAGCTGGCTGCGCGGCGCGGTGAAGACCGGCTCACGGCCGACATCCTGACCATCGGCGAGTTGCGCCGTATCACCGCGCAGGAAATAGATGGCGACCCCGGCGAGAAGCAGGAGGACGATTAGCGTGATGGCAATGATATGCTTTTTCATGGGGCCAGCTTTAAGTCGGCGCGGCCCGCCCGGCAAGCGGCTAGCGGCGGTGGTCGCGCCACCATAGCAGCAGCGCAATCAGGATGCCGACGCCGACGCCGACGAGCAGGCCGGCGCTGGGCTGGCCCATCAGGCCGCCGCCGATGGTGCCGACCATGATGGCAAGGGCGATGAGCGAACCGGCGCCGACCGGTTCCTTATGTTTGGCAGGCTCTGTCATGCGCCAAGCCTTGCCATGGTCGAAAGGCGGATGCCAGCGCTTTGACATCCGGCCTGAAACGGGACGGCGCTGTGCCAGATCGGGCCGACCGTGCCGAAACGGGAAATGGCTAACAGAGCCTTCACCGTCATGACCCGCCCGGATGCGTCGGAGCGGCGAACTGGCATGGACATTGAACCTTCCCGCCCAGACACCTAAAGGGTGCCGGGTCGGGGGAATCAATGCAGTTGCCATATCTGTCCAGTCGTCAAAGCATCGACGACGCGGCCGAGCTTATCTTGATGTTCGGCGCCGATGCGGGTTTCGAGGCGGCGGCGCGCGCCGACCGCAGCCGCGATCTGGGCAATCATATTCATTTCTGCCACTGGCGGCAGATCGAGCGGCTGATCGTGCTGCTGGCCTATGACCAGCCGCTGGGCACGGTTCACTAAAGCGGTTTGCGATCCGATTGCATCGGATCGACCGCTCCAGCTTTTTGATTTTACGCGATTTCCGAGTCATCAGATGAGTCCATCTGATTGAAAATCGCTTTAAAGGCGCAGGCCCGCCGTTTCGGGGAGGCCCGCCAGGATGTTGAGATTCTGGACGGCTGCGCCCGACGCGCCCTTGCCCAGATTGTCGAGCGCGGCGACGAGCAGCGCCTGACCCGTATCGGCATTGCCCAGCACAAATAATTCCATACGATCCGTGTCGGCCAGTCGATCGACATTGAGCAGGCCATCGGCGGGCGCGTCCGCGACCGAGACGATCGGTGAACCGGCGTAGAATTCGCTGAGCGCGGTGCGCAGATCATCCAGCGTGATCGCGCGCGGCATGCTTGCGAGATGCAGCGGCACCTGGACGATCATACCCGAATAGAGCGGCACGACCGAAGGGGTGAACAGCGGCGGGGTGGCCAATCCGCTCTGTACCCGCATTTCCGGCACATGTTTGTGGGCAAGGCCGAGCGCATAGCCGCGCCAAGCCGATGGTGCGCCCTGCGGCCCTTCATAATCGGCGATCATCGCTTTTCCGCCGCCGGAATAGCCCGACACGGCGTTGCAGGTCAGCGCGCTGTGGGCGGGCAACAGGCCCGCGCGGACCAGCGGCGCGACGAGCGCGATGAAGCCGGTCGAATAGCAGCCGGGGTTGGACACGAAGCGCGCTTCGTGCACGGCGGACTGCCCGACAACTTCGGGTAAGCCATAGACCCAGTTGGAGGCGACCCGGTGCGCGGTGGAAGCGTCGATCACCTTCGTGCGGTCATTGTCCAGCAGCGCCACCGCCTCCCGCGCGGCATCATCAGGCAGGCAGAGGATGACGATGTCGGCTTCGTTCAGCGCCGCGCGCCGCGCGCCGGCGTCCTTGCGTTGCGCGTCCGGCAGGGTCAGCAACGACAGTTCGGCACGCCCCGCCAGCCGATCGGCGATTTGCAGGCCGGTAGTGCCGACGCCGCCGTCGATGAAAACCGAAGTCATTGCGCGATCCTCCGCCGGGCGATGACCGGTCTTTCATGCTGCGGGGTCAGGCGTGCGATGACGTCGGCCAGCGGTTCGGCCACCGTTTCCATCCAGTAGGCATTGGCGTGCAGCAAGGTTTCGCCATCCACCATGATGCCGACATGACCGGGGAAGAAGATGAAGTCGCCGCGCCGAAGCGCCGCATCGTCGGGCAGGGCGTTACCGATGCCTTCGCGCTGCATGTCGGTATCCCGCGGAACGGCGATGCCACAGCGCGACAGCGCGACCTGAACCAGTCCCGAGCAATCGACGCCGCGATGGCCGCGTCCGCCCCAGATATAGGGCTGACCGATATAGCGTTGCGCGACCGCCACCCAGTCGCTGTCCTTGTCCAAGATATCGGATGTGTGCCGGGCATGGATGAAGCCTTCGGCGCATGACCGGAAATCCCCATCGGGTTCCGCATCGAACATGGCACCGGCGGGCCAGTGATCGACGATCCAGGATTTGATATCGCCTTTTCCAAAGACCGGGGCGGTGCGCGCGATCACGCGCTGGCTTGGCGTTTCGCGCGCATCCAGCGCATCGCGCCGAATATAGCCGACATAGCCGTCATGCCCGCAAAAGCCCCAGGCCCAGTCGGTCGCCAGATCGAGCGCGTGGAAGGATTCGCCGCGCAGCAACTCGCTGACCGCTGGCGATGTCGCGCCGGGGCTGGCCTGGATCGGGGCACCAGCCGCGACGCAGGTCAGTTCGACCGCGCGCGCATAATGGGCGGAAAACAGCACGCCTGCGAGGGATATATCGGCAAGATCGCCGCGCGCCGCATGCACCCGCGCGTCCAGCTTTACCGATCGGCCGTCCAGTTTGAACCGGGTCCGTTCAGCCAGCGCGTTCGGCGCGTCCGCTCCCGTCGTCGCGGCTGCTCCCGGCAATGAAGTCGTGAAATCCGTCAAGAAATTCCGCCCCTTTCGGCGTACGCACGACGAAGATGTTACGGCGGTCCGCCGCGTCCCGCTCGCGGCGCAGATAGCCCAAGGCGGACAATTTGTTAAGGGCGCGCGTAATGACCGGTTTGGAAACATTCAGCGCCTCCGCCAGCCCCCTCACCGTATGCGGTCCGGCGTCGATATAGACGGTCATCATCAGGGCCATCTGGCGGTTGGTGAGGTCGGGTTTTCCCGATCGCACATAATCGACCAGTGTCTGCATCCACTGTGTGAGTGTCCTGAGGCCCCCGCGTAGAGGCTTCGGCGCGTCCTGTGCGAGTTGTATTGTCATGAAGGCCCTAACGCGCAAGGGCCAATCCGGTTGCGTAACGGACAAGCCTGTTATCGCTCACCGCCATATCGGCCCTGGAGCATCGCGAAAGCCGCGCGAAGGCCGAGCGCTTCGCCCCCCTTGGCGCGACCCGGCTTGGCCGAAGGGCGCCAGGCGAATGTGTCGAGATGCGCCCAGGCGACGCCTTCGGGTACGAACCGGCGCAGGAACAGAGCCGCGGTGATCGCCCCTGCAAAACCGCCTTCGCCCGCATTGTTGATGTCGGCAATGTCGGATTTGAGCATGTCGGCATAGCCGTCCCACAGCGGCAGCCGCCATAGCGGGTCGTCGACCGCCGCGCCCGCCTGCGCGATGTCGGCGGCCAGCCTTTCGTCATCGCTAAACAGGGCGGGCAGGTCCGGACCCAGCGCGACCCGCGCCGCGCCGGTGAGAGTGGCGAAGTCGAGGATCATCTGGGGCTTTCCCTCCCCGGCGCGGGTGAGCGCGTCACCCAGCACCAGCCGCCCCTCCGCATCGGTATTGCCGATCTCTACTGTCAGCCCCTGGCGGCTGGACAATATGTCGCCGGGGCGGAAGGCGTTGCCCGCAATGGCATTTTCCGCCGCCGGGATCAGAAGGTGCAGGCGTACCGGCAGGTTCGCGCCCATGACCAGCCGGGCGAGCGCCAGCGCATGCGCCGCGCCGCCCATATCCTTCTTCATCAGCCGCATGCCCGACGATGGTTTGATGTCGAGGCCGCCGCTGTCGAAACAGATGCCCTTGCCGATGATCGCCACGCGCGGATGATCGGCGCGGCCCCAGTGAAGTTCGATCAGGCGCGGCGCGAAACTGCGGTCGGCCGCCTTGCCGACGGCATGGATCATCGGATAATCGCTCGCCAGATCATCGCCCCTGGTCACGTCGATTTCCGCGCCCAATTGACTTGCGACATCCTGTGCGGCTTGTTCCAGATGCGGCGGTCCCATGTCGGCGGCGGGGGTATTGACCAGATCGCGGACGAGCGCGATCGCTTCGGCCATACGGACGGTCGCATCCATTCGCGCAACGTCGCCGGTCAGTAGGATGCGGGGGCCGTGCGCAGTTTCGCTCTTGCGATAACGGTCGAACAGATAATGGGCGGTCAACCAGCCGAGCGCGGCGGCACCGCTATTGCCCTCTGCGAGGCGATAGCAGCCTTCCGGCAGCGTTTCCGCCAGCTTTGCAAGGCACCAGGGGCCTGGCGCCGCCTTGTCCTTGACCGAAAGCACCACGGACCAGTCCGCCGCCGCTTCGCCGGGCAATATGGCGTGATCGCCTGCCTTGCCGGTAAAGCGCTGCGCCGCTGCCGCCGTGCGGATACGTTCGGGCTGCGCGCCCAGCCAGGCGTCGAACCCGGCGGCTTCGATCATATGGATGGTGCGCGCGGCTTGGCCGATATCGGCTTTCAACAGGTCGGCATAATGGGTCATGCGTGCCGATGTAGGTTAAAGCGCGCGGCGATGGAACGCGCAATTTTCCGGCGTGTTTTCACCGCTGAAACAGGTCCACTTACCCTCGGGGCGTTTGCATCGCGTGGCGGGCAGGACTAGGTTGAACGGCATCACAAGAAGGAGAATGACAATGATCACTTCGGATGACAGGAGCCTTCAGGCGCTGCGCCAACGCGCTTATGTGCTGGCCGAGAGCGGCAGGTTCGACAATGCCCATGCCGTCGAAGCGGCGTTGATCGCGGAAGGCTGGCCGCATGCCGCCAAGGCGCTGGAAGGCGGCCATGCGCGGCAGGCGATCGTGGAGCGTTGCCAGGCGGCGCGAACGCATTGATCCATATGAGGAACCAGATGGTGATCGCGGGGCCGTGGCTGGTTGCAGCCATGGCCCTTGCGGCTTGTGGTCCATCGCAGACGGGCGATACGAGCAAGGCGGATGTCGAAGCGCGTAACTTCGCCAACGAAATGGCCGGGGTTGAAAAGCCCGCGCCCCCCGCGCAACCCTTTGAAAAGAGCGAGACCAGCGAATTTCTGGAATTCGTCTATGCCTATCCGGCGCAGGCGGCGGCGATCCCATTTCTGGTGCGCAAGTTTGAAAGAGCCATGACCAGCGGCCGTGCGGATGCGCTCAGGATGGCGCGCGCGGATAGTGCAGCGGCGAAGAAAGCAGACTACCCCTTCCATGCGCATAGTCTGGAGACACGGTGGAGCGTGGAAGCCGATACGCCGCGCTTTTTAAGCCTGCAATCCTCGACCTATGTCTTCACCGGCGGAGCGCACGGCATGACCGGCTATGACGCGCTGCTATGGGACAAGGAGCGCAAGCGGGAAACCAGTTTCGGCGCGGTGATGACATCGAAGGCGGCCTTTGCCGAAGCGATCGACAAGCGGTTTTGCGCCGCGCTGGACAGCGCACGGGCGGAGAAGCGCGGCGCGCCGGTGGTGCCGGGTGACGACGAATTCACCAAGTGCATCGACCCGATGGAGCAGGTGCTGGTGCCGACATCGAAGGACGGCAAGCTGATCGACGGTGTGACGGTGGTGATTGGGCCTTATTCGGCCGGTCCCTATGCGGAAGGGAGCTATGATATCGCGCTGCCGGTGGATGCGGCGATGCGCGAGGCGATCAAGGCTGAATATCAGGACGCTTTTGTGGTGCCGGGATCATAACGCACCGTCATGCCAGCGAACGCTGACATCTCTCTTCTTGTGCGCGGCGCAGAAGAAAAGGGAGATCCCAGCGTTCGCTGGGATGACGGGGTTAAGCCGGCACGCCGAACAGGTCATGCTCGTCCGCATCCTCGATCAGCACGTCGAATATGTCGCCCGCTTTGCGTCCTTCGCCGACGTCGCGCAGGAAGACGTTGCCGTCGATTTCCGGTGCGTCGGCCTGTGACCGGGCGGTCGCGCCGATGGAACCGTCTTCCTCATCCGGATCGCCGACTTCATCGAGGATGACGGGCAGGGTGCGGCCGATCTTGGCTTGCAGCTTGGCGGCGCTGATCGCGGCGGTGCGCTCCATGATGCGCTGGTAGCGTTCTTCCTTGACCGCTTCGGGTACGGGATCGGCCAGGGCGTTAGCCGCTGCGCCTTCGACCGGCTCAAAGCGGAAAGCGCCGACGCGGTCGAGCTGGGCTTCGTCCAGCCAGTCGAGCAGATATTGGAAATCCGCCTCGGTCTCGCCGGGAAAGCCAACCACGAAGCTGGAGCGGATCGCGATATCCGGGCAGATGGCGCGCCATTTGTGGATGCGGTCCAGTACCTTGGCTTCGTTGGCGGGACGCTTCATGCGCTTGAGCACGGCAGGCGCGGCATGCTGAAACGGTATGTCGAGATAGGGCGTCAGCAGCCCTTCGGCCATCAGCGGGATGACATGATCGACATGGGGATAGGGATAGACATAGTGGAGCCGCACCCAGGGCTGCTGGCCGTCCGGCGTGCGCAGCATACCCAGTTCGCGCGCCATATCGGTCATGTGCGCGCGCACTTCGCGGCCGTGCCACATACGCGGTTCATGCTTCGTATCGACGCCATAGGCCGATGTGTCCTGGCTGATGACCAGCAATTCCTTCGTACCCGCAGACACCAGCTTTTCCGCTTCGCGCAGCACCGCGTCGATGCGGCGGCTGACGAGGTCGCCGCGCAGCGAGGGGATGATGCAGAAGGAACAGCGGTGATTGCAGCCTTCGGAAATCTTCAGATAGCTGTAATGGCGCGGCGTCAGTTTGAGGCCGCCTTCCGGCACCAGATCGACAAAGGCGTTGGGCACGGGCGGTGACGCCTCATGCACGGCGCTCACGACCTGCTCATATTGATGCGCGCCGGTGACGGCGAGGACGGTGGGGAAACGGGCGCGGATCAGTTCGGCTTCATTGCCCATGCAGCCGGTGACGATGACGCGGCCATTTTCCGCGATCGCCTCTCCGATGGCTTCGAGCGATTCTTCCTTGGCGGAATCAAGGAAGCCGCATGTGTTGACCAGCACGACGTCGGCACCGGCATAGTCGGCGGACATCTGATAGCCGTCGGAGCGCAGCTTGGTCAGGATGCGTTCGCTGTCGACCAGCGCCTTGGGACAGCCGAGCGAGACCATGCCGACCTTGGGCGCGGGGGGGAATATAGTTGCCATGATGGCCGCGCACATAGGGCGTGTGCGGGCAAATGTCACGTGGGCTGGGGCGAACCATCCCCCGCAACGATCTCGACGATCGTATCGCCGGCCTGAAGTGCCCTCGCGCCGTCTTCCCAGAAGCCGATCGGCTGGTCGCCGCGATAGATGCGGACGCCAAGGCCGGTGGCGATGGCCGAGAGTGGCCCGCCGATTTCCGGGGGCAGGACTTTGCGTTCGTTGAGCTTCACCCGCCCGCCCGATGCGGCGAGGTCCGCCATATAATCGGCGATATGCGGCCCGGTGGTGCTGCCCGCGAGCAGCAGCCCGGCAAAGCTGACCGGGTTGATGACCGTGGTCGCGCCCGCCTGCCGCGCGGGCAGTTCATTATCCTCATTCCGTACGACGATGCTGATCGGCAGGCGCGGGGCGAGGTGCCGGGCGGTGAGGGTGATGAGGATCGACGTGTCGTCCCGCCCCGCCGACACGATCATGCTGCGGGCGCGATGGATGGCGACGTCCTTCAGGGTCCGGTCGCGGGTCGAATCACCGCACAGGACATTGCAGCCCAGCGCTTCGGCCTGCTCCAGCGCTTTGTCATGCGGGTCGATCACCACGATCTCGCGCGGGTCGATGCCGCGCGCCAGCAGTTCCAGCACGGCTTCCGCGCCGCTGGTGCCAAAGCCGGTGACGACGATATGATTGTGCAGATCGGCCTGAATATGCGCCATGCGCCACCTGTAGAAAATGTTGCGGAGGAAGAGGTTGTAGGCCGTGCCGAGGAAGATCAGCCAGACGAACAGCCGGATGGGCGTGACCAGCAGCGCCTCGAAAAGCCGGGCTTCGGGGCTGACGGGCACGATGTCGCCATAGCCGACCGTCGTCACCGTGACCGTGGTGAAATAGAGGACGTCGATGAAGCTGATCTGGTTGTCGAGATTGTCCTTCAGCCCGTCACGCCCGACCCAGTGGAGCAGGAGAACGCTGGAGAAGAGGCTGAGCACCAGCACCACCCGCCAGGCGAGGTCCACCCAGACGGGCATCGCGGATCGGCGGCGCAGAAAGTTTATGGCGGAGCCGCCCTTGCGCTGGTCTATTCTCATGACGCGGGGAGATGCGCGAGCGGGTTTACGGGCGCGCGGTCCTTGCGCAATTCAAAATGCAGCTTGGGCTGGCTGGCATAGCCGCTATCGCCCGACAAGCCGATGACGTCGCCCTTTGCGACCTTCTGCCCGCGGACCACATTGACGCGGCTGGCATGGCCATAGGCGCTGACCCAGCCGCTGCCATGGGTGATGAGGACAAGGCCGCCGAATACGGCCACCTTGTCCCCTGCATAGGCTACCACTCCATCAGCGGTCGCGTGGATGGGCGTGCCAGCGGGTACGGCGATGTCGATGCCATTGTTGCGCGCGCCGCTGGCACCGGGGCCGAAGCGCGACAGGATCTTCCCGCGCGCGGGCCAGATGAAGTTGCCGGTCAGACGGGCCGGCGTTGCGGCGGGGATGTTGCTGGGGATGGGCCGGGGGCTGGCCTTCGCCACCGCGACCGGCGCGTCTTCGGCGGCGGCTGGCTGGCCGCCGGTCAGCACATCGTCGATGTTGATTTGGAAGGCGGCGGCGCGTTCCTCCATGCTGGGGGTGCCACGGGGCGCTTCGTCGGGCAGGAGCAGGCGCTGCCCCCGGCGCAGGGCGAAAGGTTCGGTCAGGCCGTTGACATCGACCATGCGGCTCCAGGGGACGCCATAGGCGGCGGCGATGGCGATGCCGGTCTCACCCTGCGCCACGGCATGATAGCGCCCGGCGGGGATGGTGAGTTTCTGGCCCGATTTGATGACATAGGGCGGGGCGAGGGCATTGGCCTTCGCGATCATCTCCGCCCCCGCGCCGGTGCGGTTGCCGATGCCGCGCAGCGTGTCGCCGGGCTGGACGATATAGGTCGCGCCGATGACGGAGGTGGCGTTGGCGACGACCTGCTGCGCGGTCCATACCGGTTCGGCTTCGGCGAGGTCGACGGTGGCGCTGTCGTCGAGGCGCGGGGGTGGGGCGGGGGTGTCATGACGCTGCGTCTGATAGGGGATGCAGGCCGTGAGCAGCAGCGGGGTGAGGGCGGATGAGATCAGGCGGCAACGCATCAGACGGTGTCTATCGTATCGCGGGGGACTTGCCATCCCCTACATCCCAACCGCCGTTCGGTTCGAGCTTGTCGAGAACTTTGCGCGGGTTCTCGACAGGCTCGAACCGAACGGATGTGAGAGGGAGGCTTAGCGGGGCGTTAGCCGCGTCAGGCCGCCCATATATGGTCCCAGTATTTCGGGCACGATGACGCTGCCGTCCTGCTGCTGATAATTTTCGAGGACCGCCACCAGCGTGCGTCCGACCGCCAGGCCCGATCCGTTGAGGGTGTGGAGGAAGCGCGTCGCCTTCTCGCCCTCCGGCTTGTAGCGGGCATTCATGCGGCGGGCCTGGAAGTCGCCGCAATTGGAAACGCTGCTGATTTCGCGATAGGTTTGCTGGCTGGGCAGCCAGACTTCGAGATCATAGGTCTTGCGCGCGCCAAAGCCCATGTCGCCGGTACAGAGCAGCATCTTGCGATAGGGTAGCCCCAGCGCCTTGAGGATGCCTTCGGCTGCGGCGCACATGCGCTCATGTTCCGCTTCGGACTGGTCGGGTTCGCAGATGGCGACCAGTTCGACCTTCTCGAACTGATGCTGGCGGATGAAGCCGCGCGTGTCGCGCCCGGCCGATCCGGCTTCGGAGCGAAAGCAGGGGGTGAGCGCGGTCAGACGGAGCGGCAGGGTGTCGAGCGGGACGATCTGTTCGCGCACCAGGTTGGTCAGGCTGACTTCGGCGGTGGGGATGAGCCAGCGGCCGTCGGTCGTCCGAAACAGGTCTTCGGCAAATTTGGGCAGTTGCCCGGTGCCGAACAGTGCCTCGTCGCGGACCAGCAGCGGCGGGTTGACTTCTTCATAGCCATTCTCGGCGGTCTGGCGGTCGAGCATGAACTGGGCAAGCGCGCGGTGCAGTTTCGCCATCTGGCCACGCAGCGCGGTGAAGCGCGCGCCGGACAGCGCCGCGCCGCCCTCAAAATCCAGGCCCAGCGCGGGGCCAAAATCGGCATGATCCTGCGGCGTGAAGACGAAATTGTGGGGCGTGCCCCAGCGGCTCACTTCGACATTGGCGGCTTCGTCCGCGCCTTGCGGCACATCATCGGCGGGCAGGTTGGGGATGGCGGCGAGGATGGCATGCAGGGCTTCGCCGACTTCGCGATCCTCCGCCTCCAGCGCGGGTGCGCCTTCCTTGAGCGCGGCGACTTCGGCTTTGAGCGCCTCGGCCCTTGCCATGTCTTTGACGGCCATCGCCTGGCCGATCGCCTTGCTGGCTTCGTTGCGGCGCGCCTGCGCGACCTGCAACTCGGTGGCGATGGCGCGTTTGCGCGTGTCGAGCGCCAATATCTCGGCGCTCAACGGCGCGGCACCTCGGCGTGCCAGCGCAGCGTCGAAAGCGTCGGGATTGTCGCGGATGGAGCGGATATCATGCATCGCCGCCCTATGCCGCCGCGCGGTGCACCATGCAACCCTGCGGCTTGCGAACCGTTGATATGACGAGACTGCCGATAACAAGGAGACGATGATGCAGATCGATCATGACGCGCTGGTGATGGTGGCCGACGGGCGCAAGATATTGGTATTCCGCAACAAGGGCGACAGCGCCTTTCCGCAACTGGAGGCGGAGACGGTGCGCGAGCAGGACAATCCGGCCGACCGCGACCAGCAGTCGGATGCGGCGGGGCGATCATCCTCCCCGATGGGCGGTCGCCAGAGTTCGATGGAGCAGGTGAGTTTCCATGACCAGCAGGAACAGCGCTTCGCGGTCGAGGCGGCGGACATGCTCAAGCGCCGGGCCTTGTCGCAGGATTATGAAAAGCTGATCGTCATCGCCCCGCCGACCGCGCTGGGTGAAATCCGCAAACATTATCACAAGGAAGTGTCGTCGCGGCTGGTAGGTGAGATCGCCAAGGATCTCGCCAATCATCCGGTGGGCGAGATCGAGAAGATCATCGCGGCGGCTTGACGGCGGTGTTCCCCGGCGTAGGCCGGGGCCAAGATCGGACTTCTGGACTGGACTCCGGCCTACGCCGGAGATCAAAAAAGGGCGGGCCTGCGTGTTGCAGGTCCACCTTTTTCATGTGTCTGGAAAAATCAGGCTTCGGCTTTGGCCTTGGCGAATTTGCGACGGGCCACCAGCGCGGCCGCGGCTGCGCCGAACAGCAGGACCATTGGTGGCGCGGGCACATCGGTGCCGCCGGTCGAGCCATGACCACCGCCATTCGATCCGCCACCGCTCGAACTGCTGGAACTGCTCGACGCGGATGACGATGAGGAGCTGGAGGAACCGCTTGTGGAACCGGTGCTGCCGAAGCTGGACGACCCGCCTGACGAAGAGGAGGATGAGCCGGAGGAGGACGAGGAACTGGACGAACCCGAGGAGCCGCTGCTGCCGTTCGATCCATGACCATGACCCGGTTTGTCGGGCTTGTCCGGCTTTCCGCCGGTCGATCCGCCCGAACTGCTCGACGAGGAGCTGGAGGACGAGGATGACGCGCTGGACGAGGAGGAGGAGCTGCTGGTCGCGCCGCTCGATGTCGACGTGCTGATGCCGCCGGTCGAGCTGCTGGTCGAGGAGATGACGACGCTGCCGCCACCGCTACCGCCGCCACCGCCGCCGAAGAACCCACCGACGAAGCCGCCGCCACCAAAGCCGCCGCCGCCCATCATCACGGGAACGGCCCCACCGCCGCCAGAGATTATCGGCATTTCGGAAGGCATGGGCGCTGGCAGGGGAATAGGCGCGCTCTGGGTGGTGACTCGCACGGTCTGCGGTGCGCAGGCCGTGACGGTCTTCACCACGCGGCGCTTGACCGTGCGGACCGCGTAGCGTTGCTTGGTGTAGCCGCCCTTCACGCCCTTGGTTGCGCGGACCACCGCGGGCCGGGGGCTTTCCGCGACATGGACAGCCCCGCCGCCGATGATCGCGCCGCCACAAGTGCAAGCGCATAATTTTGCCAAAGCCATCCGAACCGACATAGGATCCACTCTTATGCTGTTATGCCATCAAGCTGGGCACTGGCGTTTTCCAGTAACCGTTCGCTGGCATTTCCCTATCAGTAAGAACGCAAAAGAAAGCGTTAACTGCAATGCCGTTAACCCTGAAAGTCCCTCTCAAGTCGAGGCAATTTGGCAGGGCCGGTCAACGCATATGGTTAACGTCCCATATTGAAACGGCGGGCGGTGCTTAAGTGAAGACCGGGGCAGGGCGGCGGCCGTTTCGACCTTCATTGGAGCGGGGCGGCATCATAGCCTGAAATGGCCTGCCGATTGATCGAGATTAAGAGATGCGTCGAGTGCCCAACAGCCCGCCCGATTGCGTGCTTGTGCACCCCCGCACGGCTGGCTATAGGCCCCCTCAACAACCAGTCCAGGCACCGGAACTTGCAGCGCCGGCGCCCCACCGAGTCGGAGAGCCAGATGGCATCGCTCCCTAGTTCCGATAAGAGCGGTGAAAACCCGCCGAAGTCGGCCGTTGACCTACCGCAGGATTATCGCCCGTCCGCGGACGAAGAGTTCATGAATCCCCGACAGCTTGAATATTTCAGGCAGCGTCTGTGGGACTGGAAAAAGCAGTTGCTGGCGGAGTCCGAAGGCACGCTCGCCGTGCTCCAGAACGAGCCGCTGCGCGAACCCGATCTCAACGATCGTGCGTCGAGCGAAACCGACTGGTCGATCGAGCTGCGCACCCGCGACCGGCAGCGCAAACTCATCTCCAAGATCGATTCGGCCCTGCGCCGGATCGAGGATGGGGAATATGGGTTTTGCGAGGTGACCGGCGAGCCGATCTCGCTCGGACGCCTGGAAGCCCGGCCGATCGCCACCATGACGGTCGAGGCGCAGGAACGGCACGAGCGCCAGGAAAAGATATCCCGCGACGATTAACGGTTTTTGCACCTCCCTATGGCATTGCGAACTGACAATTACGCTTTGACGGGTCGTGCATGATGGACAAGGAACAGGATTTTTCAGCCGATCGCGGACCTGCCCGGTCCTCGGCGCGGGACAGCCTGTTCCTGCTGACCAACATCATCAGCAGTGACGGTGTCAATCTGGGCAAGGCACGGGTGCGCAACCTGTCCGCGACCGGGCTGATGGCCGATTGCGAGCGGGCCATTCCCGCAGGGGTCGATGTGGTGCTGGAACTGCGCGGCATCGGTGAAGTGACGGGCCGGGTGGCCTGGTCCCGCGCCGACAAGATCGGCCTTTCCTTCGATCATGAGATTGATCCGCAACTGGCGCGCAAACCGGTCGGCGGCGGCAAGGACCGCACCATGATGCCGGACTATCTGCGCAGCGCGCAGTTACGGCGCTGAATCTGTAATCTGCGATCTAGCTATCCCTCCCCACGAAGAGGGCGATCGCACGTCAGCTACCTTATCATCGTCATGCTGAATTTAATTCAGCATCCATCATGCCCAAAAAGCCGCAGCCCCGAGGGCCAAATGGACCCTGAAACAAGTTCAGGGTGACGATGAAAAAGCTAAGCACGATGCCTCTTCGAGGGGCAGTTTATTTCGCAATACTCATGGATATTCGGAAAACGGTCGCGCCGTTCAGTGGGGCTGCGACAATTCTTCCTTGAGCCGCAATTTCTGCTTCTTGAGCGACGCCACGAGGATCGCGTCGGGCATCGGCCGGCTGGTTTCCGCCTTGAGTCGGGCGTCGATACCGGCATGTTTGGCCATAAGAGCGGAAGTGTGGCTATTTTCCATGACATTCTCCTGAAAGGGGTGATGGACCACCGAATAAATCACGAAATGCGCAGCCTGTCTTCCCCTGATTCGCAGCCTGCGACAGCCGAGTGGAAATTTGCGGTGGCCCGCGTCGGCAGGCGGCGCTATCACCGTGGGTGCAGCCGCTTTGGCCATGGGAGCGCGACCGTTGGTGAACAGCGAAGACATTATGCGCCGTCTGGAATTGCTGCGGGTCGAGCATCGCGATCTGGACACCGCGATCGCCGCGTTGCTGGATGGCGGATCGGGCGATCAGATGCAGGTCGCGCGGTTCAAGAAGCGCAAACTGCGCCTGCGTGACGAGATTGCCATGCTGGAAGATGCGCTGGTTCCCGACATCATCGCCTGACCCAATACTGCCTGATCTGACAGGATCATGGTTAAGGGCGCGATAACCGACCCTGTTTGGGACAGACGCTTCCATCGGTTGGAAGGCACCTGACAAGTTTGCATAATTGTGGCAGCAAGGCGCATGCCCCCAGCCGCCCGCCTTGATCCTGGCCTTCATCGCCGCCTCGTCGACAGCCTCTATGTCGAAGCCATGGTCATGGCCGATGAGGCCCGGTCCTATTTCGACACGGGCGAAAAGGCCGAGCCGACGCTTACCGACCCGATGAAGCGGGTCGCCTTCACCTGCGAATCCCTCAAGGTCACGACGCGGCTGATGCACATCATCGCCTGGCTCCTTAC
The DNA here is from genome assembly GCA_964562225.1 of uncultured Sphingobium sp. GTDB lineage: Bacteria > Pseudomonadota > Alphaproteobacteria > Sphingomonadales > Sphingomonadaceae > Sphingobium. The sequence continues at coordinate 12,543 of CAZLSU010000025.1, read as the reverse complement.
CCAGCGCGCATGGCAGCGCGGCGAGATCAGCGCGCTCGAGATGTTCAGCGACAAATATCGGCTGGGTCACGCCAATATGAGCGATCCGGCGGTAATCGCCACCTTCCCCTTTGCCGCACGATCGCTGATCGAAGCCAGCGAGGAGCTTTACGACCGCGTAGCGCGATTGCAGGACCGGATGCTGCGGTCGGCGCATAATGACGCGGCACCCGAGCCTGCGGCGGTCCATATGTTGTTCGAGAGGCTGCAAACCGCCTTTTGATCCAGGTTTCAGCGATCAAGGCTGGCGCGCGGCGCGGGACTTGGTCTAAGCAGGCCATATGTTCGACGTTTCGCGGATTTCGCGCCGCCTTTCTGGCCGTCCGCTCCTGCTCTGGGTCTGCCTTGCGCCGTTGATGATCGTGCCCGCGCGCGGTGCCGCCCAGCCGCCCGAACCCGTCGCGCAGCAAGACCCGCCACTCGACCCCCAACTCGACTCCATGCCCGATATCGGCATCGACTGGCCTGACCTGGGCGCAACCGACAGCATAGAGCCTATTCCGGCCGACCCCGCCGATTCCGTCAGCGCGGCGGATGCTGCGGCCGACACGCAGGCGCTGGCCGAGGATGCGCAGGCTCAGGCGGCGACGGTGGACTTTGCCGATACCGGCGAGGAGCGGCGATATACCGTGACGCTGACCGGGCTGGACGATGTTGCCGATGCGCAATTCAACGCGCGCTTCGACCAGTTGTCGGTCCTGCGCCTGGGGCAGGGCAAGGAGGCCAATCTTGCCCAGATCAACCGCCGGATCAAGGAAGACACCGAGTTGATCGACCGGCTGTTGCGCGCGAAGGGCTATTATGCCGCCCGCATCCGTGGGTCGGTCGCCGCGCCGCCGGCTGGAACGGATCGGTTGGCCGTGACCTTCGACATCGCGCCGGGCACGCAATATCTACTGGCATCGGTCGAGCTGGACGGGCTGGCAGCAACCGGGGAGCGTGAACCGGTACTGCGATCCGCCTTTCCCGTCGCGGTGGGCGACCCCGTCGACGCCGACAGGATATTGGGCGCGCGCGACGGGCTGACGCTGGCGCTCGGTGAAAATGGCTTTCCGTTCGCCAAGGTCGATGAACCGGAAGTCCGCATCGATCATGAAACGCGGCAGGGCGACCTGGACATCATCATCGCGGCGGGCGGCTATCGCAGCTTCGGGCGCATCGTCATGGCGAACGACCGGTTGTTCGATGCGGGCCATGTCGAGGATATCGCCCGGTTCAAAAAGGGCGACGTCTACAAGGCGTCGGATGTCGAGGATCTGCGCCGCGCGCTGGTGCAGACCGGTATCGTATCGTCAGTCAGGCTGGAGCCGCGCGATGCGGGCGACGGCACGCATGTCGATATCGCGGTGGATGCACGGCCCGCGCCGCTGCGCACGATCGCGGGGGAGCTGGGCTATGGCACGGGCGAGGGCTATCGTGCGGAGGTAAGCTGGCAGCATCGCAACCTGTTTCCGCCCGAAGGGGCGCTGACGTTGCGCGGGGTGCTGGGTACGCAGGAACAGACCGCCGCCGCATCCTTCCGCCGCAACAATTTCCGGCGGCGCGACAATGTGCTGACCGGGCTGCTTTCGGTTAGCAACATCAAGCGCGACGCTTATGACGCACGCACGGTGACCCTGTCGGGGGGGCTGGAGCGGCAGACGAACATATTGTTCCAGAAGACATGGACCTGGCGCATCGGTGCGGAACTGATCGCATCGGACGAGGCGGACGCCTTCAGCAAGATCGTCGGTGGGCGGCGCACCTTCCTGATAGGAGCGATCCCGCTTGGCCTGACCTATGATGGGAGCGACGATCTGCTGAACCCCAGCCAGGGCTTTCGCCTTGGCGGGCGGGTCAGCCCCGAACTGTCGTTCCAGGGCAGCCCGTTCGGCTATGCCCGCGTTCAATTGGACGGCAGCGTCTATCAGCCGTTCGGCGATGGCAAGGTCGTGGCGGCGGCGCGCGCGCGTTTTGGCAGCATATTGGGATCGCAGGTCAGCCGGATCGCGCCGTCGCGGCGTTTTTACGCGGGCGGCGGCGCGTCGGTGCGCGGCTATGGTTATCAGGCGATCGGCCCGCGCGACAGCAATAACGACCCGATCGGCGGCAAGAGCCTGGCGGAATTTTCGCTGGAGGCGCGCATCCGGTTCGGTAATTTCGGCGTGGTGCCGTTCGTCGATGCGGGCAATATTTCAACCAGCTTCGTACCGCGCTTCCGCGACCTGCGTATCGGCGCGGGCATGGGGCTGCGTTATTATAGCAGCTTCGGCCCGATCCGGGTCGATGTTGGCACGCCGATCAACCCGCAGAAGGGCGATCCGCGCGTTGCGGTATATGTCTCGCTCGGCCAGGCTTTCTGATGGAAGATACGCCTCCTCCAAAGCGCGCGTGGAACGGCCGGTGGCAACGCTGGGTGCTGGGCGGGCTGATGGCGATGCTGCTGATCATCGTCGGCGCGCTGGTCTGGCTCGATACCAGTCCGGGGCACCGTTTTCTGGCGAGCCGCATCGCCGCCATCGCCCCTGAATCCGGGCTGCGGATCAAGGTCGAGCGGATCGATGGCAGCATCTACCGCAAGGCGGTGCTGCATGGCCTTACGCTGTCCGACGCGAATGGCCGGTTCCTGGATGCGTCGCGCGTGGAACTGGATTGGTGGCCACTCGCCTGGCTCAACAACCGGCTGGATATCGACCGACTGTCGATCCCCACGGCGACGCTGCATGTCCTGCCGAAACTCAAGCCCAGCGGGCGCGAACGGACGATTTTGCCCGGTTTCGACATTCGGCTGATGCAGTTTTCGGTCGGGCGGCTGACGATCGCGCCCAAGGTGGCAGGCCGTCAGCAGACCGCCACCCTGTCCGGCGACGCCGATATCCGATCCGGTCGTGCGATCATCGACCTGTCGGCGCGGGTGGTGGGTGGCGAGGATGCGCTCAAGATCGCGCTTGACAGCCGCCCGGACGATGATCGTTTCGATCTGGACGTGACGATGAACGCGCCTGCGGGCGGCGTGCTGGCGGCGATGGCGGGCACGAAGCAGGATGCCAATCTGCGCGTCCATGGCAAGGGGAGCTGGAGCCGGTGGGACGGCAAGCTGGCCGCCACGCTGGATGCGCAGCCGGTCGCCGCCTTCGACCTGATCGCGCGTAGCGGCGACTATGCGCTCAATGGCACGGTGGAGGGGGCTGCGATCGCCGGGCAGGGGCTGGTCCAGCGGATCGCCGCGCCACGGCTGGCCGTGTCGGCGCGCGGGACTTTGCGTGACCGGATCGTCGATGGCAGGCTGACGCTGCGGTCGGCGGCGATCGACCTGATGGCGGACGGCGCGATCGACCTGCGTAACAATGCGCTCGATAATATGATGGTGGAGCTGAAACTGGCGCGGCCCGAGGCGTTGCTCAGAAATATGCGCGGGCGCGATGTCGCGGCGCGGGTGCGGCTGGATGGGCCGATCGGCGCGCCGGGTTATGAATATCTGGTGACGGCCAGAGCGCTCGCCTTCGACAAGACGGTGATCCATGACATGCGCGCCAACGGCAAGGGGCGCAGCACGGCAAACGGCCCGGCCTTGATACCGGTGACTTTGCGCGCGCGGCGGCTGGAGGGGCAGGGCGAGCTGGTGGAGGGCATCTTCCGCAATTTCGCGCTCGACGGGGTATTGCAGCTCAAAGGGCAGCAGATCGTCAGTAATCCGATGAAAATCCGGTCGGAGAAGCTGCGCGGTGAGTTGCTGATGGTCGCGGACCTGAAGACCGGGCGCTATGATTTCGGGCTGAATGGCAGCATCAGCGGGCTGGCGATCAAAGGACTGGGTATCGTCGACGTGACGTCGAAGCTGCGCGCAGTGCCGGGGGCTGGCGGCGCGTTCGGCCTGTCGGGGCAGGCGCAGGCGCGGATGCGGCGGCTGGACAATGGATTTCTGCGCGGATTGGCGGGCGGGCTGCCGGTATTGCGCAGCGGCCTGTCGCTGGGAGCGGACAAGCAATTGACGTTCCGCGATCTCAAGCTGACGGCCCCGGCACTGACCCTTGCCGCCAACGGCTATCGCCGTCGCGACGGCAGCTTCCATTTCGAGGGTAGCGGCGCGCATCAGCAATATGGACCATTGCGGCTGACGCTGGACGGAAAGATTGATCGCCCGGCGGTGGACCTGCTGCTCCAGCGGCCCATGGATGCGCTGGGCCTGAAGGATGTGCGTGTCATGCTGACGCCGGACGAGGCGGGCTATGCGTTCACGGCGGCGGGTGGGTCCACGCTGGGACCGTTCACGGGCAACGGCGCGATATTGCTGCCCCCCGGTGGCGCGCAGTCGGTGGTGCGGGTCGCGCGGCTGGCCGTGGCGGATGTAATCGCGCGTGGCGACATACGGCCAGTGACGGGCGGGCTGGACGGGCGGTTGGCGGTCAGCGGGCCGTTGAAGGGCGATATCGTCTTTTCGCCGGTGGGCGATGTGCAGCAACTGGTGCTGGCGTTGCAGGCGACCGACGCCAGCTTTGACGGGCCATCGCGGATCGACGTAAGGCGGGGCAAGCTGGACGCGACGATCCTGCTCGACCCGGCGGGCACGTCTATCAAGGCGACGGCGCAGGCGCGGGGCATGCGCATTGGGCGCATGCGGCTGGGGCGGCTGGCGGCGAATGCCGACCTGGTGGACGGGCGCGGCAAGATCCGTGCGAGCCTGAGCGGCCAGCGCGGGCGCCTGTTTGAATTGCAGGGCGAGGCCGATGTCGCGCCCGACACGATCCGCATTGCGGCGCAGGGGCAGATCGACAAGCGACCGATCCGCATCCTGCGCAGCGCGGTATTGTCCCGCAGCGGGGACGGCTGGCGACTGGCACCGGCGACGATCAGCTTTGGCGGCGGATCGGTGCAATTGGCGGGCGAGTTCAGCAGCGCCGCGATCGGCGTGGAAGCGCGGATGAACCGCATGCCGCTGTCGCTGCTGGACGTCGCATCGGACAATCTGGGGCTGGGCGGTACGGCGACCGGATCATTGACCTATGCCCAGCCGCGCGACGGCGTGCCGACCGGCAAGGCGGAATTGCGCTTGCGCGGGATTTCGCGGTCGGGCCTGTCGCTCAGTTCGCGCCCCGTCGATATCGGCCTTAATGGCGTATTGACGCCCGATCGGCTGGCGGCGCGGATGTTGTTCGTTAGCGAGGGCAAGACGATCGGGCGGGGACAGGCTTTGCTGACGCCGCTGGGGCAGGGCGGGTTCCTGACGCGGATCGAAAATGCGCCGCTGTTCGCGCAACTGCGATACAATGGCACGGCGGACACGCTGTGGCGGCTGACCGGGGTGGAGATCGTCGATATTTCCGGGCCGGTCGCGCTGACGGCGGACGCGCGCGGGACGATCGCCAATCCGGTGATCGCGGGTAACCTTGCCACCGATGCCGCTGCCATCAACAGTCCGGTGACGGGCATGCGCCTGAAAGGCGTGAAGGCGCGGGGACGCTTTTCCGGCGCGCAATTGCTGATTTCCACTTTCCAGGCGACGGCGCACAATGGCGGAACGGTGAACGGGTCCGGCCGCTTCGATTTCGGCGGAATCAAGGGCGTGGGCATGGACCTGGCCTTTGCGGCGGACAATGCCGCATTGCTGGAGCGCGACGATATTGCCGCGACCGTGACCGGGCCGGTGACGCTCAAGTCGGACGGCGTCGGCGGCACGGTGGGCGGCGACCTGGTGTTGAACAGAAGCCGCTTCACGCTGGGCCGTGCGGCGGCGGTGGCGGCGATCCCCGAGTTGAAGACCGTCGAGATCAACCGGCGCGGCGAGGAGTTTGAGCGGGTGCCCCGGTTCGCACCCTGGGCGTTGGCGATCAAGGCGAAGGCGCGCAACCGGCTGACAGTCACGGGCCTGGGCCTCGACAGCGAATGGCGCGCCGACCTCGACATTGGCGGCACGGTGACCAGCCCGGCGATTTCGGGCACGGCCGATCTGGCGCGCGGCGGCTATGAATTTGCCGGGCGGCGGTTCGACCTGCGGCAGGGGCGCATCCGTTTCGACGGTCGCACCCCGGTCAATCCCACGCTGGATATCGAGGCGGAGGCGAATGTGAGCGACCTGACCGCCTCCATTCGGGTGACCGGCACCGGCCTTGCGCCGATCATCAGCTTTACCAGCATTCCCGCGCTGCCCGAGGACGAACTGCTTTCGCGCATATTGTTCGGCACGTCGATCACCAACCTGTCCGCGCCCGAAGCGCTGCAGCTGGCGTCGGCCGTGGGTTCCTTGCAGGGTGGCGGCGGGCTGGACCCGATCAATGCGGTGCGCAAGGCGGCGGGGCTGGACCGGCTGCGCATCATCGCCGCCGATCCGACACAGGGGCAGGGTACGTCGATCGCGGCGGGCAAATATTTGACGCGCAAAACTTATGTCGAACTGATTACCGACGGGCAGGGCTATTCGGCGACACGGATCGAATATCAGGTCACGCGCTGGCTGTCCCTGCTGGGCGCGATATCGACGCTGGGTCGTGAAAGTGCCAATGTGCGCGTGTCGAAGGATTATTGATGAACGACGCCCCGCGCCCGCGCCGCAAATCCCGCATCGACAGCAGCGTGGCGATCAGCGTCATGGACCTGTTCACGATCGGCATCGGCCCGTCCAGTTCGCATACGGTGGGACCGATGCGTGCGGCGCTGATGTTCATGGAATCGCTGCCTGCGCGTCCGGTGCGGGTGCGGTGCGATCTTTATGGATCGCTGGCGCTGACCGGCAAGGGGCATGCCACCGATGCCGCGATCCTGCTCGGCCTGTCGGGCTATCGACCCGAGGGGGTCGATCCCGACGCGGTCGCGGGCCTATTGGCGGCGATCCGGCAAAAAAGGCGCATCGGCGGCGATGACGGTTTTGCATTCGACGAGCCGGGCGACCTGATCTTTCACATGGGCGAATTTCTGGAGGCGCATTCCAATGGCATGCGTTTTTCCGCCTGGTTCGCCGATAAGGACGCGCCGCTGGTGCGGGATTATTATTCGATCGGCGGGGGCGCGGTGCTGGCCGGGACCGAGCCGGCGCGCGATACGCCTTTGGGGCACAATATCGTCCAACCCTATCCCTTTTCCTCTGGCGTCGAGATGCTGGCGGTGGGCGAGGAGACCGGGCTGTCGATCGGCACGATCGTGCTACGCAATGAAGGGGCCTGGCGTGTCCCCGGCGAAACCGAGGCGTTTCTGGACAATGTGATCGACGCCATGACAGCCTCGATAGATCGCGGCATCCGGCAGGAGGGATTGCTGCCGGGCGGCCTGAAGGTGCGGCGGCGTGCCAAAGCGATCCATGCACGGCTGCGATCGCAGCAGGATGCGCTCGGCCCTGCCCAGACATTCGAGTGGGTCAGCCTGTTCGCGCTGGCGGTGAATGAGGAAAATGCCGCGGGCGGCCGCGTCGTCACCGCGCCAACCAACGGCGCGGCGGGCGTCATCCCGGCGGTGCTGCATTATTACCGGCGCTTCATCCCCGGTGCGGATCGAGAGGGCGAACGCGCCTTCCTGCTGACTGCGGCGGCGATCGGTTTTCTGTACAAGAAGCGCGCATCGATATCCGCTGCGGAAATGGGATGTCAGGGTGAAGTCGGCGTCGCATGTTCAATGGCGGCGGCGGGATTGGCGGCGGTGCTGGGCGGTACCAACCAGCAGGTCGAAAATGCCGCCGAGATCGGCATGGAGCATAATCTGGGCCTCACCTGCGATCCAATCGGCGGGCTGGTGCAAATTCCCTGCATCGTGCGCAATACGATGGGCGCGGTCAAGGCGATCAATGCCGCCTATCTGGCGTTGCAGGGCGACGGCCGCCATATCGTCAGCCTGGACGCGGTGATCGAAACCATGCGCCAGACAGGCGAGGACATGGCCAGCCGGTACAAGGAGACCAGTCTGGGTGGCCTGGCGGTCAATGTCGTGGAATGCTGATTCAGCGGCAATAGCCTTCCGTGCCGGGGATCGCGATCAGGCAATCCTGCTTGCCGGCGAGATATTTGAAACCAGTCTCGTCACCCTTGCCCGGCCGCAGTGCGATATCCTGGCCGTCGCGCACGAAGCGGATCGTCGATCCATCGGCGATGCCGCCATAATCGCCCTGCCGGTCCAGATTATCCTTGTTGGTGATCGCATAATGGCCCGGCCTGCCATCCGGCGACGGCGCGATGTCCAGAAACAATCCCTCCGGTCCCGCCCAGCGCCCCACCCAGTCGTCGGTCGGAAGGGCGGCGGATTCGTTGACCGGCCGGACGGCATCCACATCCTCTATCGTTTCCACGCTGGGCGCCGCGTTCATGCCGTTGGCGACATTTGCAGCCTGCGGATTCTCGCCGCACGCTGACAGTGCGAGGGCCAAGGCCAATGCCGCACCGTGATGCCGCGTAAAATATGGTTTCATGCGATCTCTCCTGCATCTTTACCGTCAACGGCTGGTGTGACGCTTCGATCCGCCATGTTCAGGCTCTACACGGCTTGCAAGAAAGCCGATTGGTCCGCACAAAGCGATCGGGGATGTGGGGAGAAATATGGCGGATCGGCAATGAGCGGGCGGTTTGTCCGGGAATCGGCGGATGTTCGACGGCAGAGCCTGATCGATGCGACAGCGCATTGCCTGGCCGAGCGCGGGGTTGCGGGTACATCGGTTCGGGCGATTTGCGGACGGGCGGGGGTGTCCTCCGGGTTGCTGACCCATTATTTCGATGGCGTCGATGCGCTCATCCTCGCCACCTATCGCGATGTCGGCCTGCGCGTCGGGCAGGCGATGGAACGGGCCGTCACCGAAGCGGGCAACGATCCTCGCGCCCGGCTGCGCGCCTTTATCGTGGCGAGCTTTCGTCCGCCCGTGCTGGATGCCGATCTGCTGGCGACGTGGATCGCTTTCTGGAGCATGGTCAAGAGCAATGCGGGGATTGCCGCCGCCCATGCCGAAATCTATCGCGAATCGCGCCGTATGATGGAGGCGCTGATCAGCGCGGCCTCACCCGGCATGATCGAGGTGGAGGTTCGGCTCGCCGCGATCGGCCTAACGGCGATGGTGGACGGGCTGTGGCTGGAACTATGCCTGGACCCGACCGGCTTTTCAGCCGGTGAGGCGGGCATGATCGCCGAGCGTGCGATGCGATCCATCGTCCCTGATATGTGACGGACCAGATCGATCAATCTATCGGCTATTGATCGATTTTCTCTATCGCTAAATCCAATAAAACCAATTTCCCACCGGGCGCCCCTTTCCCTACATAGGCTCGGTAACAGCAACCCATCAAAAGCATTGGAGAAGCCCATGGCGCTAATCAACACCCCCCTGAAGCCGTTCAAGGCAACCGCATTCAAGGAAGGCAAGTTCGTCGACGTCACCGATGCCGACGTGAAGGGTAAATGGGCGGTCTTCTTCTTCTACCCTGCCGATTTCACCTTCGTGTGCCCAACGGAACTGGAAGATCTGGCGGATATCTATCCGACGCTTCAGGGCCTGGGCGTGGAAGTCTATTCGGTCTCCACCGACACGCATTTCAGCCACAAGGCATGGCACGACACGTCGCCGGCCATCGGCAAGATCAACTATTATATGCTGGGCGACCAGAATCACGACATTTCTAACATCTTCGGCGTTCTGCGTGAAGGCGTCGGTCTGGCCGATCGCGGCACCTTCGTGCTCGATCCCGAAGGCAATATCCAGCTTGTTGAAATCACACCGGAAGGCGTCGGCCGCAACGCTGCTGAACTGCTGCGCAAGATCAAGGCGCTGCAATATTGGACCAGCCATCCCGGCGAAGTGTGCCCGGCGAAGTGGGAAGAAGGCGAAGCCACGCTCGCGCCTTCGCTCGATCTGGTCGGCAAGATCTAAACACCCCCATCCCTAACGGGTCGCACCATGGCTCGGGGTGGAATCCCTTCCGCTCCGAGCCATATTTGTATCAACGGCTTTTGATTTTCCCCGATTTCCGAGCGAAATCGTTTTGAGGAGTTTCCCATGCTCGACGCCAATCTGACCCAGCAGCTCAAGGCTTATCTGGTCAATATTCGCGAACCGATCGAACTGGTCGCATCGCTGGGCGAGGACGCCAAGTCCAAGGAATTGGGAGGACTCCTCGATGAGATCGCCGCGCTGTCGGACAAGGTGACGGTCGTCACGGGCCAGGACAAGCGCAAGCCAAGCTTCATGATCCGGCGGGTCGGCACCGACATCGGCGTTCGTTTCGCGGGCATCCCGATGGGGCATGAATTCACGTCGCTGGTGTTGGCGCTGCTCCAGGTCGGCGGCCATCCGTCAAAGGCGGCACAGGATGTGATCGAGCAGATCAAGGCGCTGGACGGCGATTTCGCGTTTGAGACCTATTTCTCCCTGTCGTGCCAGAACTGCCCCGACGTCGTTCAGGCGCTGAACCTGATGAGCGTGCTCAATCCCCGGATCAGCCATGTCGCGATCGACGGCGGGCTGTTCAAAGGCGAGGTCGACGAGCGCAAGGTGATGGCGGTTCCGACGATCTTCCTGAACGGCGAACCCTTTGGGCAGGGCCGCATGGAGTTGGAACAGATCGTCGCCAAGATCGACAGCGGCGCGGTTGCCCGCGCGGCCGAGAAGATCAAGGCGCAGGAGCCGTTCGAGGTGCTGGTGATCGGCGGCGGCCCTGCGGGCGCTGCGGCCGCCATCTATGCCGCGCGCAAGGGCATCCGTACCGGGGTCGCAGCCGAGCGGTTCGGCGGGCAGGTGCTCGACACGATGGGGATCGAGAATTTCATCTCTGTGCCGCACACCGAAGGCCCCAGGCTGGCCGCGCAGTTGGAGCAACATGTGAAGGATTATGACGTCGAAATCATGAACCTGCAAAAGGCGTCCAAGCTGATCCCCGCCCGGAGCGAAGGCGGCTATCATGAGGTGGTGCTGGATAATGGCGCGTCCTTGAAGGCCCGTACCCTGATCCTGTCGACCGGCGCGCGCTGGCGGCAGATGGGTGTCCCTGGCGAGGACGACTATCGCAACAAGGGCGTCGCCTATTGCCCGCACTGCGACGGGCCATTGTTCAAGGGCAAGCGCGTTGCGGTGATCGGCGGCGGCAATAGCGGCGTCGAGGCGGCGGTCGACCTTGCGGGCATCGTCGCCCATGTGACGCTGATCGAGTTCGACAGCCAGCTTCGCGCCGATGCGGTGCTCCAGCGCAAGCTCGCCAGCCTGCCCAATGTGCGGATCATCACTTCGGCCCTGACGACGCAGGTGCATGGCGATGGCGAGAAGGTAAGCGCGCTGTCATACAAGGATCGCAACAGCGGCACCGAGCATGATATCGAACTGGAGGGCATCTTCGTCCAGATCGGCCTGGTGCCCAACACCGAATGGCTGAAGGATGCGATCGCGCTCAGTCCGCGCGGCGAGATCGAGATCGACGCGCGCGGCGAGACCAGTCAGCCGGGCATCTTCGCGGCCGGTGACTGCACGACGGTGCCCTATAAGCAGATCGTCATTGCGATGGGCGCGGGATCGACGGCGGCATTGTCGGCGTTCGACTATCTGATCCGCCTGCCTGCGCAGGATCAGGCGGAAGCGGCTTAGGGCGGCGTCGCTATCTGCGGCGGCGCTGCGGGGTCAGCCGCAGGTCGAAGATCGACGGATCGATGGCCAGCCGGGGCGCTTCTTGCCGCTCCGGCTGGCTGATCGGTTGCGGGGCTGGCGGGAAGGGCGTGGAGCGCGGCGTAAATCCCACTACCGCGCTACCTGCATCGTTCAATACCAGCGGGTCGAGCGCCAGTGCGGGGCTGAGCCGGTCGGGCGACACAAGCACCAAAGTGCCCAATTGCGTGAGCGCAAACAGCCTTTGCGCAAAGGCGTAGGGGAGGCGGATGCAGCCATGGCTTGCCGGATAGCCCGGATCATGTCCGGCATGAAGAGCGATCCCGTCCCAGGTCAGCCGCTGCATGAAGGGCATCGGTGCGTTGCTGTAGATGTTGGAGCGGTGATATTGCCGCTTTTGCAGGATCGGGAATTCGCCGCTGGGCGTGCCATGCCCCTTTTTGCCGGTCGAGACCGACGCCATCCCCACCAGGACGTCGCCGCTATAGACATGGACCTGCTGCTGCCGGATGCTCACCACCATATAGAGCGGCCCGTTCCATGGCCCGGTGCTCAACCAGCGAAATTTGCCGGGTGCCATGCTGACCGTCTCCAGCGCGAGAGCGGCGTCGGCCGACCCGCCCATCGTCGGTAACGACAAGGATAGCAGGAGGGCCGCCCAGATAAGACGGGGGTGGGGGCGGACGGATATCATCATCCTTTTTTAACCATGCGTGCGTCCGCGCGACAATGGTCTCGCCATATTTCCCGCGATTCCTTGATCCCGCAATGGCACAGGCGCGCTTATTGTCCTGCGCGGCCGGGATTGGGGGCACGGTCCGGCACGATCGCGTTCGGCTGTATGCCGGACGAGGCCGATTGGCACGCGACCAGTGCTGAACGCGCTGGATCGGCGCATGACGCCGCAAAAAACAAGTTGGTCGGGGAAAGAGGATTCGAACCTCCGGCCCCTGCCTCCCGAAGACAGT
>CAZLSU010000024.1:0-35858 GCA_964562225.1 uncultured Sphingobium sp. | reverse complement strand
AAGCTGCTGATCCTCGATGAGCTGGGCTACGTGCCGTTCACGGCCGTTGGCGGCGCGCTGGTCAGCGGTCTGTTGCGGCCGCTGCAATGGGTAGACGTAGTGGCGGCGGTAGCGATCCTGCTGATCGTGCGGCCGGTTGGCGGCATGATCGCGCTTGCAGGATTTAATGCGAGTCAGTCGGAGAAGAGAACGATCGCCTTTTTCGGCATTCGGGGTGTGGGATCATTCTACTATCTCGCTTACGGCCTCAACCATCTGCAAATTGATGAGAGCGCGAGGCTGTGGGCGATCGTGGGCTTGGTCGCGCTTCTGTCGATACTGCTACACGGTCTGACCGTCACTCCGGCCATGCGGATGCTGGACCGTCGGCATGGGCGCGACCCCGACGCGGATGATGCCGAGCCTCGGTCCGGCGGACCGCCGCAAGGTGTCAGTCCGTGATCAACGACAGCCGCGCGTCGAGCGCGACGCTCAGCATCCGCATGTACAACCCCTTGAGCCCGGCTGGTCCCAATCTGCAGGGCGCCCATCTCGACAACAATATCGTTGAAACTCAAAATTAACACGGCGCCTGGCATGTACCGATGCTCGGTCAGCTGCTGTTGCTCCCCAAGTGCCTGACGGAGCCTCGCGGGTCGCCGCGATAAGCTCGCGGGGTAATCGACAGCCTAACGCTCGGTGCGAATGCACCTCGTGTTAAAGGGAGAGCTAGCCTGGCAGCTGCGCGACGACCGTTTGCGCATCCGAACTCAAGGCTCTCGAAGCCGCACGTCTGATAATCGTGGGCGACCATGACGTGGTGACGCCCGAACATGCGCTCTGGCTGTCGCGCATCTGCCCCGAGAGACATCTCTGCATTCTACCGCGCACCGATCATCTGGCGCCGGTCGCGTGGGCAATTGGATTGGAACGATACTCACCGACGTTCTGCGCGAGGATCTGACCGCACAGCTACCGATGGAACCCGCGCACGAATGACGAGGGCAGAGAGACGAGCCATGCTTGGAAACGCGGAGCTTCATCGCTATGATCGCGTTATGTTCCTTCCGATCGCACAAGTCGATAGCCTGCCCGCGACCGTCGCCGCATCGTGCGCAGCCAATAACGCGCCCGATTTCGTGTCGGTCGATGTCGAAACCGCGTGCGGCCGGGTCAGCAGCATCTGCCAGATCGGGATCGTCGGTTTCCGCGACGGCGACATAGCATTCGAATTTGAGACGCTGATCGATCCCAAGGATTATTTCAGCAGCTTCAATACGCGCATCCACGGCATCACCGAGGATCATATCGCCGGCAAGCCGTGCTTCGGCGATCTCCACGAGGTGATCGACGGACATCTCGCCGGCCGCGTCACGGTTGCCCATTCCTATTTCGATAAGGGCGCGCTCACCGCCGCCTGCCGCGTTCATGACCGCACGCCGATCGAGGCGACCTGGCTCGACAGCGTGCGGGTCGCCAAGCGCGTCTGGCCGCAGCTTGTCAGCCACCGGCTCAATATCGTCTCGAAACATCTCGGCATTCGCCTCAAACATCATGACGCGCTGAGCGATGCCCGCGCGGCCGGACTGATCGTGCTACGCGCGGTCGAGGAGACCGGCATCCCGCTTGCGGGATGGCTGACCGTTCCCAAGCGCGCTTCCGCGCACCCTGCCCCGGAACCCGCGCCCGACGGCCCGCTAGCTGGCCAGCGCTTCGCGATACTCGGCGAGCCGCGTCACGGCGAACTGGCCCATCGCATCGCCGCTCAGGGTGGTCGGATCGTCGCGGGGGTCGGCAAGACCACGACGATGCTCGTGGTCTGCGCGGACGAGCCATTCGGCTATATTCGCTACGACGCCCAGTTCCGCAGATCCCGTGAACTGCAGGATCTGGGATACGCCATCGAGATAGTCAGCGCCGCCGCGCTCGGCGCACGCTACATCGACCTCTGAGCGGTCGAACCGCGGCCGAGGGAACGCGCGCTCCAGGTCACGAGTTTGCGGATGGAATAGCCGGAGACGATACGGTGACCCTCGCGCCATGACGCCTAATTCGCGAAGACCTGACCGCTTGATCAGGATGTGCACGGCTGTCGCGATGCTGGCGCTATGTCCGGCGCTGGCCAGCTGCGACCGCAAAACGGATGGTGCGACCGACGGCAACACGCAGGCCGCGGCGGGCATGGCTGACGGCTCTCCCGAGATCGAGGCCTATCTCAGTCAGTTCAAAGCTGGCGATCCCGAGGCCTGTTTCAACGATCCTGCGCTGGTCGACGCATCGTTCACGGCGTCTGACAAAGCCGCCGGTCCGGTACCGCCGGCACGAGTGATCGTCGCCATCGACGCGTCGGGCTCGATGGCGGGTCGCGTATCGAGCCGCCAGAAGCTCGATCTTGCCAAGTCTGCCGCGGCGGCATTCGTCGAGGAATTACCGGCGGCAGCGGAAGCAGGCCTGCTGGTGTTCGGCCAGGCAGGCAACAACCGGGCGGATGGCAAGGCGCACTCCTGCTCCGCCATCGACCTGCCCGTGCAGATGACGCGTGATCGAGCCGCGCTCGTACGCTCGGTCTCGACGATCCGGCCGGTGGGATGGACCCGCTCAGCGCGGCGCTGCAACGCGCCGAAGCGCTTCTTGCTGCCAATGGCCGTCCCGGCGAGCAGGTCATCTATGTCGTGTCCGATGGTCAGGAGACCTGTGGCGGCGATCCAGTCGCGGTGGCCCGGTCGATCAACGAGGGATCGACCAAGGCGATCATCAATATCATCGGCTTCGCGGTACCGTCCGGCGAAGCGGCATCGCTGCAGGCGGTGGCTGCGGCCGGCGGCGGCAGGTTCGTCAATGCCAGGACCGATCGCGAGGTCGACGCGACCGTCGCCCGGATTCGCGAGGACGGGCGCAAGGCGAAGAACCGCCTGGCTCAGAGTGGCGCAGTCGCGCAGAACAGGCTCGCAGCCTCCGGTGCAGCCGCCAAGGCGCGGATCTGCGCTGGCGGGCTCGTTGCGAGGGAGCGCATCGCCGTCAGCGCCGACGTCGCGAAGAAGCGCATTGTCGGCAAAGATGTCGCCTTTGAGGAACGCGCAGATAAGATTTTGGCTGTGCGCCATGCCGCGCTCGAACGCCGGGCCGAGGCATTTGTGCGCGCGGCTGAGGCTAAGGGCGACCGGGCGAACGAAGCGATCAACGCGAAGGCGGAACAGGCGCGCTGATAGTGGTTGCTTCTCCACCGCCCTTTCCACAAGTGGACATCCGCCACGCCATCGGCGGCTCTCGACCACCCAACGCCGTTCCGGTGCACCCCGGCAACGTCCACCCGGTGGCGACGAATTCGCCGTGGTTATGTCAGCTGTCCTTGGGGAAAACCTGCCCGGGCAAGTCGCAAATGACATCATCCTGGAAATCGGGGAGCCAATCTATGTCGGGGGTCAACATCTGACGGGCGGCGTCAGCGTCGGCATCGCCCGATATCCGCAGGACGGCAAGACAATCGGCGACTTGCTGAGCCGCCGAAAATGCCATGTACGAGGCAAAGCGGTCGAGTCAGGAACAATTATTGTCTGTTTGACGCGACGAGACTGGCGGTGCGTACATGCTTGCGGAAAATCTGAAGACTATGCCCCGTTCCGGCCGCCTGCAACAAAAGAGCGTGAATGGGGGTGCCCAAAATCGACCTCGCTCCAGCGCTCCACACAATAGCGACGGCGACCATGACAATCGAAACCTGCGAGCAGGAGGCGATCCATACGCCCAACATTATCTTGGCGCATGGCGCGGTGCTGGTGGCAGACGCCTCCAGTCATCTGGTTACCCATGCAGCGTCAGGCGCTGGAGGTCGTCCCAACCTTCTGGCCCGATCACGGGTCCTGAAAGCCCGTCGCGCGGATGGCAAGGCTATATTTGCGCGGGTCGTTGGTGAAGAATAGCCCTCCGCTGGCCTGCCCGTGGCCGGGGACATAGTCGATCGTCGCGCCGCTCTTTTCGACCGGAGACGTCCCGGACATTAGCGTCCCTTCGATCTCGACAGCGACCGCCGTGCCGTTCGCCTGGTTGACCGCCTCGAACGCGACCACATGGCCGCCGCCTGCCGGACTGATCGCGCCCGCACGGATAGTGATGGAAGGCGGCTCCGCTGCCTGTTCGCGGATCGCTTCCCGAGCGATCACGGCGACTACGCTGAGAATGAGGACAAGGCCGATAAAGGCCGCAATCCATTCAAGCAGAGGCGTTTTGCCGTGCAGGGTTTCCCGGTTCGCCACGGTCTAGATTACCAGCCGGGCGATCGCCGCGCCGATGGCGGCAGGAAATCCGAGAACGACCATGCTGCCGGCCAATGCTTCGAGGCTTTCCCCGTCGGTGCTGCCGAAGGTCCAGAGCACGTAGAGGCTGACAAGCAGTGCAATGCAATAGCCCGGCACGGTATAAGCGAAGAACAGCCGTCCAGTCCCATAGCCTTCGGGCCGCTCCTTCTGTCCCGACAGTCCGACGGCGAAGACAAGTAGATGGAGTAACAGGAGCGACGCTGTCACCAACGCCAGGCTGTGCCAGGGCGTCATCTTGAAGCCGATGAGAGAGATTTCTTCGGTCGGTGCGACGTTGAAGGCAAGGAAAAGCGATCCGGCAAGCATCAGGAACAGTTGACCGCCATATCCCTCCGCCCGCGCAGCCTGATCCTCGTCCTTTTGGCTGTCACCGCTGCTAAGCTGCTTGCGCGCCAGCATCGCTCCGAAACTGGCTGGGACCGACTGGACCGCGACCATACCCACCAACTCATTGAGCGGTGTGTCCAAGCGCAGCAGGCCAAACAGAGCCAGAACCGCTGCCGCGGCGAGTATCGCAACAGCATAGGCAGCAAGCGCATCGAGCAGATCTTCGGCCAGGCTACTGGTCGGCTCGAACCCGCCAAAGCGCGAGAGGAGGACCAGCACCCAGAAGTTAAGCGCCAGGAACAGCAGCAGCCGCAAAGGATGGGTCGTGACGCCAAGCGACCACATTTCCATCGTCATCAGCAAGGGCAGACCGAACAGGATGGCACCGCCAAACGCCCGGCCAAGCCCAAGCGCATAGGTTCTATCAGCAGAAGTCAGCGCCGTCATGGCATCGCAGATTCCGCCCACGGTGGGACGCGACCATGGCGGACGGCGGCAGAGCCAAGATTGCCGTTATCAGGCACTAGAGGCGCCCGAGGAGATCGGCCTTCTTGGCCGCATATTCCTCGGCGCTTAAAATGCCCTTCTCATGCAGGTCAGCAAGGCCCTCAATCTTGGCGAAGATCACGCCATGGTCGTCCGGGGGGATCGCAGAAGCGGTCGGCGCGGAGGATGATGGCTTTTCGACAGGCTCTGCTTCGCGCGGCGGTGCCAGCTCTCCGTGTTCATCGCCATCCGACACGCCGCCGCCTGCTGGGTCGCGACCGCCCCCGCGCGATACGATGCGAAGGCTCTCAAGACGTATCGGCCCATGCTGGCTCGTAAGCGTCACGCTCTGGTCACCGCCCTGCTGCTGGTCCAGTCCGCTGATGTGGTGATCGGCCGTATCATAGACCGTCGTGCGGCCGCCCATCCTGGTCGCGAAGCGATGGGTGTCTGGGAAGACCGCATAGTGCATGTCATTCTGCGAACCGGTCGAGCCCGGCCTTCCAAGCTCGGCGGGCCAGCGGCCAGATTCACTTGCAAATGGCGAGGCGGCATCGGCGGGCGTGAGCAGGTCCGCCCGATCCACGAGCGCGGCCAGATCCTGGGCAAGCGCCGCGACCTTGGCCTTGAGACGATGATTGAGCATATCGCCTACCATCAGCATGCCGCCGCGCGACCATTGGCCCATGCCGCCCAGGTCGGGATGGTTGAACTGCGCTTGTGAGCCTCCACCTGCGACCATCGCTGCCAACAAGACCCCGGCGGCCTCGCAACTAACATCATGTCGCACCGCCAGATCGGCGACGGCTTGCTCGCCCTCAGGCGTAAGAGGTGTCGGCGCGGCGGTGCCGCGCTGCTGAGAATTGCTGTCCATCCCCTTGGGACGAACGGACAGCACTTCGGTTCCCTGACACGGACCGCCTTCCGTAATCAACTTGAGCGACGTCATCATGAGTGAAGAAAAAGTTACCGGCTCTGATTATTTTCCAGTTCATCGACAAAGTTTGCCATCAAGCTGTTCCGTCTTCGCCAATAGCTTCACCTGCGCTGTAAGCAGAAATGGACCCATTTAGGCAGGATGATTGCAATCGCCAAATTAGAGGTTTGTGGATCGCCATTACATGTCTTTGAATGTGCGCGATTGGATGCTTAGCAGCCGAACCCGTGTCGACCCATCGTAGCCATCTAGCAGCCGATTTTCTTTCCCGCGGCGCAGCCTGGCCGCTTTCAATTCCGAACATCAAAAATAGGGCGATCGCGAACAATCGGCTTTTGAGTGGCACGTGTGGGTTAACTGCCCTCGTCGCCGAGCGCTGGCGCATCTTGTCAGTATGGAGGAGCCTGCTTGCCGCGTTGGGCACGTGCCGCTTCTGTCCACCAAGCAAGGTCGTCAGCGAAACGCGGAAAGGCCCGGGCGAGCGATGCACCGCCGTCGCCAGTCGGATTACCCTTGTCATCGAGGGCTTGCCCGATACCGCCGACCGCCAGTGTGCTGGATATCACGACCATGCCCATCTCCGAGAGCGTTCCATGCCACGCTGTCGCTGCACGTGCTCCAGCTAAGCGCCCGGCCGAATAGCTCGCTATAGCGGCAGGCCGCCAGAACCATTCTTCAAGAAAATGGTCCGTCAGATTCTTGAGGCCGGGCTGGACCCCCCAATTATACTCCCCGGTCACGAATATGAAGGCATCTGCTGCCCTGATCTTTTCCGCCAGAGCCTTAAGGGCTGTGGGAGCGTCCCCACGCGGATATTCCTTATACATGCGGTCCAGCATCGGCAGTCCGACAGCCTGAGCGTCGATCAGTTCCACGTCTGCATCCCGCTCCTGCAATGCGCGGACGAGATACGTGGCGAGCCTGATCCCCTGGCGGTCGGAACGATAGGAGCCGTAGAATATGAGTATGCGATCCTTCATGCGAACACTCCTGAACCGAAAAAACCTCTGAATCGCCACCGATAGGACGGATGCGGTCTCTAGCCGATTTCACTCCAATCATGCAGAGATGATTGGCGGTTGGAGGGAAGGAAGACCATGGAGACGATCGGCCGAGACTTGCGCGAGATGCAGCGAGTACCCCTTGCGCCATCCCATGTCGACGCACTGCGTGCTGCAGGCGCGCCGGCGCGCTATACCGCCGGCACCCTGGTCGTTCAGGCCGGTGATCCCGTCACCAGCTTCGTCTATGTCGAAACCGGCGAAATCGAGGTCGTCGACCCTTTCAGCGGCGAGCGGCTGGTCCCCTCCACCATCGGCCCCAGGCAATTCATGGCAGAAATCTCGTTCCTCAACGGCGGCGTCTGGTCGATGCCGATGCGCGCTACGCAGGACACAGAGGTTGTCGAGGTTCCCCGCGAGGCGATGCTACGCCTCATGGCCGAGATACCGGAGATGTCGGACATCGTGATCACCGTCCTCACCGCTCGGCGCCGGCGTCAGCTCGACAGCCGTGACGGTACCCTGGTGCTGATCGGCGAGGAACGTGATCGTGAGATCCGGTGCATCGCGGAGTTTGCCAGCCGCAACCGCCTGCCCTTCGCGTCCTACGCAATCGGAAGTCCTGAGGCACGCCGGGTAGCGACAAGCTGCGCGATCTCGCATGACGAGCCTGCCGTCATCTTCGGTCGCGGCCGGGTCATCGCGGACCCCACGCCTCACCGCGTTGCGGAACTACTCGGCCTGAACCGGGACCCCGCCGATTGCGAAGCATTTGACTTGCTCATCGTTGGCGCCGGGCCGGCCGGTGTGGCTGCCGGTGTATATGCGGGCGCCGAGGGCCTGCGCGCGCTGGTTGTCGAAGACGTAGCAATCGGTGGCCAGGCAGGAACATCCAGCCGGATCGAAAACTATATGGGCTTCCCCACGGGGATATCCGGTGCCGACCTGGTTTGGCGCGGCGAGATCCAGGCGATGAAATTTGGAACGCGTTTCGTCATGCCCCGCCGGGTCGAAACGCTCGAGACGATGGCGGACGGGAGGTTTTGCGCGACCTTCGACAATGGCCATCGCGTCCAGGCGTGCGCGGTCGTGGTAGCGACCGGCGTGCAGTATCGGCGCCTGCCGATCGCGCGGTTCGACGCGTTCGAGGGAGCGGGCATTTATTATGCCGCGACCGAAAATGAGGCGCGCTATTGCGCAGGAGCCGAGGCGATCGTCATCGGCGGCGGCAATTCGGCAGGTCAGGCCGCCATGTACCTCAGTCGCTCTGCTTCCCATGTGCGCTTGCTTGTGCGCGGCACGTCGTTGGCGGCGTCCATGTCACACTATCTCTCAAGCCGGCTGGAAGCCGATCCCGATATCTCCATCGAATATGGCGCCGAGGTCGTTGCCTTGCACGGCACGGAGAAGCTCGACGAAGTCACGATCCATGTCGCTAGCGAAGGGGCCCCCCGGCGAATTTCAACCTGCGCTCTCTTCGTCATGGTGGGTGCCGCGCCCAACACGGATTGGCTTTCTGGCCTTGTCACGCTCGACGACAAGGGCTTCGTGATGACTGGCGATGCGGTCGAACGCGACTCTCTCTATGCCACGTCCTGTCCTGGCGTTTTCGCCGTCGGCGATGTGCGCGCGGGGTCGGTAAAGCGCGTCGCGTCCTCTGTCGGCGAGGGATCGGTGGTCATTTCCAAGGTCTGGGAGCATCTAAATGCTTAGCATTCGTTTAGATGGTATCAGATGGATTAAGGCCTAACGCAAATTGTCTGATCGATGCTCGAACTATCGCATCGAACAATGATCCTTCTCTGTCATTTGAATGCCAAATTTAAACTCTCAGGAGCGGACAGGCCGTTCGTACCCAACAAAGACGCACCATTTGGCTCAAACCGTCAGAAAGGGACTTCCTCGCCTTGGAAGTCAAAGAGCTTTCCGCTGTCGGGCACCTTCAACCCCTCGATCACGTCCAGCAATTGCAACGCGGCGCGCTCTGTATCGAACAGCCGCTCCTTGGGGACGTTGCCTTGGAACGGGCGTGACAGCGCGGTATCGACCGTGCCGGGATGCAGCGTCACGACGATGGCCCGATCGTTGCGACGGCGCTCCTCAATCGCAAGGTTGCGCATGAGCATGTTGAGTGCAGCTTTCGACGCGCGATATCCGTGCCACCCGCCAAGGCGATTGTCGCTGATCGATCCCACACGCGCCGACAGCGCCGCGAAAACCGTGCGCGCCCCCTTGGGCATGATCGGCAGGAAATGCTTGGCCACGAGCGCGGGTCCGATCGCGTTGACGGCATAGACCTGCGTCAGCCATTCCGGGTCGAGATCGCGCAATGCCTTTTCGGGCCCTTGTTCGCCTTCATGAAGTAGACCGGTCGCGACAATCACCAGGGTCGGCGCGGGGCCACGGGCGACATGGGTGGCGGCGGCCGCAATGCTCGTCTCGTCGAGCAGGTCGAGAAACTGTGACCCATCCCGAGACCGTGCAAAACCGTGAACGACGTCAAACGCACTTTCCTCGATCAGCACCGATTCCAATGCCCCGCCGATCCCCCCAGAAGCGCCGATAATGACGGCGGAAGTTTTGCCGACTTCGCTCATGTCCGGGTGAAGCGCCAGCGGTCCGTATCGCTCTCGTCGGCATCGAAACGGTAGCCGTCGCTGTCGAAGCCTCTCATCGCATCCACATCAGCGATATGATGCTCGCACAGCCAGCGAGCCGCCATGCCGCGCGCGCGCTTGGCGTTGAAGCTCACGAACCGGGGGCCGTTTGGACCGGGTTCGCGAAACTCGACTTCGATCACGCGCACGCCTGCCAGCTTGCCCTTAACGGCCGCAAAATATTCCTGGCTGGCGAGATTGAGCACGACGCCCGATCCCTCTTCAGCAAGCTGGGTAAGCAGCAACAGCGCAATACGGTCACCCCACCAATCGGTCAGGCATTTGTGGCGCGGTGCCCAGCGCGTGCCCATTTCAAGTCGATAGGGCCGGATGGCGTCCAGCGGCCGCAGCAGGCCATACAAGCCCGACAACACACGCACATGATATTGCGCAAACGCGACGCCTGCCTCATCCAGTGTGTCCACCTCGAAGCCTGTGTACACGTCGCCGGCAAAGGCGAATAGCGCCGGTCGCTCAGGCAGATCGGCGAAGTGGCGGAAACGATCCGCATTGAGCTTGGCGAGGCGCGGGGAGATATGCATCAACTCTGCCAGCCGTTTCTGCGTCAGGTTTGCAGCAGAGCGCGCGAGGCTGCGCGCTTCCTCGGCGAAATGCGGCGTGGAAGCGTCAAGCGGCGGTAATGCGCGCTTAAAATCGAGTGTCTTGGCAGGGGACAGCAGGGCAATCATCGCGGCGGCGGTAGCGGTCCCGGGCGCATGCGTCAAACTATCGGCGCCAACCTCACACGGCCAAGCTTCGGTCAGTACCGACACTTTGTCGGCCGCTTAGCCGAGCATTTAAGACGGGCCGCTTACGATAGATCGCACCTGCAAATGACGGTTTGACCAGTAAATGCCGACAACCACGGCAGAGAGCCCATAGCCCAAGATAGGTTGGCCATAACTCCAGCAGTTTCGCGCCGTAGAATTTTTCGCCGGGATGACGACCTCGACAACCGGAATGGCGAGGCTATCGCGAAAACCGTATCGGCAAGTATTAATGGGGGCGGTGGCACGGAGCACGCCGTCGCCCTCATGGGGATCCAGATGCGGCGTATCATCAGGGTCCGCACCTCCGGGACCGGTGCTTATACGCTGCCGCTGGCCAAGGGAACCGTAATGGCGAAGACCCAGTCGTCCTCGAACGGCTTGTTCGTGGCTTTGACCTTTCCTTTCGCGAAGCCGACCACCAGCACACGGTCTCCCTGCGCTACGAACTCGCGGGGTTCGGTGGATGTTTCCATCGACCTGGATGCCCTTTCCAGCAAATCCGATAGCCCCGAATGCCCGCTATAAGTCCCGGCCAATGGCCAGTCTTCGCCCGGAATAATCCACTCTATATCCTCGCCAACCAGGGCCAGCAGACTCTCCTTGTCGCCCCGACCGATTGCGGCGAAGAAGTCCTTCACGGCCTGGATATTCTTCACAATGCTCATGGGAGTTTCTCCATTTCGTACGCGATCGGATCGCGCTTGACCCGATCGCGTGGTGCCAGGGCTCAGACTTGCGCCAGGCCTCCATCGACGGCGAGATCCACACCGGTGACGAAGGAACTTTCAGCGGAGGCGAGGAAGGTGACGGCGGCCGCGATTTCCTCTGGCTGGCCCCTGCGACCCATCGGAATCTGCGAAGCGAATTGGGCGGCCGCTTCCTCGGCTTGCTCAGGGGTAAGGCCCGTCGTCGTCGCCAGGGCGGGAGTATCGATCGGTCCCGGGCTCATCACATTCACCCTAATCTTGCGGTCCTTCAGCTCCAGCGTCCAGGCGCGCGCGAAACTGCGCACAGCTGCCTTGCTCGCGGCGTAAGCGCTGAACCCGGGCAACCCCATCACGTTCGAGACAGAAGAGGTCAGGATAATCGAACCGCCATCCCGAAAGAGGGGAAGAGCCTTCTGCACCGCAAAGAACAGCCCCTTCACATTCACGTCAAAAGTCTGGTCGAAATGCGCTTCCGTTGCCGCCTCGAGCGGCGCGATCGTTCCCGCGCCGGCATTCGCGAAGAGAATATCGATGTGACCATGCTTCTCTTTCACGACGGCGAAGAGCCGGTCCAGATCGTCCAGGGTGTGCGTATGGGTGCCGGGTCCGAAAATGGCCGCGAGGTCGTCACTGGTACCGCAATCATGCGGATCGGCGAGAATAGCCGCACGGTCTCGTCGGGCGTCGATGCAAAGCTCAAGACGATTGCCCCTTCCTTGCCGCGCGACATCGTGATCGAACCGGTGCTCGACCGCACGAAACTCGTCGACGCCACCATATCGACCGTGGCGAAGAATCTGGCCGAAGGCGCGCTGCTTGTGATCGTCGTGCTGTTCGCGCTACTCGGCAATTTTCGCGCCGCGCTGATCGCCGCCCTGGTCATCCCGGTCACCATGCTGCTCACCGGCTTTGGCATGCTTCAGGCAGGTGTATCAGCCAATCTCATGAGTCTTGGCGCACTCGACTTCGGCCTCATCGTCGATGGTGCAGTGATCATCGTCGAAAATGCGCTGCGGCATATTGCCGAACGTCAACATAGGGAGGGTCGAACGCTTGGCCTGTCCGAACGGCTTGCCGTGGTCGCCTGCGCGGCGCGGGAGATGATCCGTCCGTCCGTCTATGGCCAGGCGATCATCATCCTCGTCTATCTGCCGCTGCTGACCCTCACCGGTGTGGAGGGCAAGACCTTCGAGCCGATGGCGATGACCGTCATCATGGCGCTGGTCTTCGCCTTCATCCTTTCGCTCACCTTCGTACCGGCCGCGATCGCGATCGTCCTGTCGCGGCCTGTCGAGGAGAAGGAAGGACGCGTCATCGGCTGGTTGCGGCGGGGCTATGAGCCGGGCCTCGATCACGCGATGCGGCGGTCGGGGCTGACGATCGGCGTGGCACTGGGCGCTTTGGCGCTGGCGGCGGGTGCCTTTACGACGTTGGGGCAGGAATTCCTGCCGCAACTCGACGAGGGTGATGTGCTGGTGTCGGCCTTCCGCGTGCCGGGCACGTCGGTCGAACAGAGCCAGAAGATGCAGGCGCAAATCGAACATGCGTTGCAGAGCATGCCTGAAATCCGCACCGTCTTCTCGCGCACCGGCACGGCAGAGGTCGCGTCCGACCCGATGCCGCCCAATGCCACCGACACGTTCATCATGCTCAAGGATCGCAAAGACTGGCCAATCCCGTCCGAGAATAAAGGCGCCGTCGTCGAACGGATCGAAGCACGGCTCGCGCAGGTGCCCGGCCATGCCTATGAAGTCACCCAGCCCATTCAGATGCGCTTCAACGAGTTGATCGCCGGGGTGCGATCGGACGTGGCGATCAAGGTATTCGGCGAGGATTTTGCGCAGATGAACGCGACCGCCGCGAAGATTGCCGGGATCGTCCGTCGCGTCCCCGGCGCGCAGGACGTCAAGGTCGAGCAAACCGAAGGATTGCCGATGCTCGACATCGCTTATGCGCAGGACCGGGCAGGGCGGATCGGCGTCAGCGCGCAGGATGTTACGGATATAGTCGCCACCGCGGTGGGCGGGCGAGAGGCCGGACGGATCGCCGAGGGCGATCGCAGCTTTCCTATCATGATCCGGCTCGCTGACGCAGCCCGCGCCGACCTCGAATCCCTGGGCCAGACGCCAGTGCCGACGCCGGGCGGCAGCTTCGTACCGCTTGCTTCGGTCGCCGACATACAGGTCATCGACGGGCCGAACCAGATCAGCCGCGAAAACGGCAAGCGTCGCGTCGTGGTGCAGGCCAATGTTCGGGGTCGCGACGTGACGAGCGTCGTGGCGGATGCCCGCCGAGCGATCGCGCGGGAGGTGCAGCTTCCGGCTGGTATTTGGCTGGAATGGGGCGGTCAGTTCGAAAATCTGGCGTCGGCGCGCGCTCGACTGGCGCTGGTCGTGCCTGTCTGCTTTGCGCTCATCATGCTGCTATTGTTTGGTGCGCTCGGCAACCTGCGCGATGCGGCAATCGTCTTTACCGGCGTGCCGCTGGCGCTGGTCGGCGGCGTGCTGGCGCTGCTGCTGCGCGGCATGCCCTTCTCGATCTCGGCGGCGGTCGGATTCATCGCGTTGTCGGGCGTCGCTGTGCTGAACGGTCTAGTCATGCTGACATCGATCCAGCAACTTGTTGCCCAGGGCAACGACCGTGCCACAGCGGCGCGGGAGGGTGCGCTGGCGCGACTGCGTCCCGTCGCGATGACCGCGCTGGTGGCGGGCCTTGGCTTTTTACCTATGGCGCTCGGTCATGGTGCCGGCGCTGAGGTGCAGAAGCCGCTGGCGACGGTGGTCATTGGGGGCTTGATCAGCGCTACGCTACTTACACTGTTTGTGCTGCCGACTTTGTTCGCACGGCTCGGTAGGCGGGATGCCGTATCATCTGCTTAACGGCTCACGATGGCCCCTATCTGCTATCAACCTTGTCTGCTGCTCACCGGCAAATCCTCGCTCCCCAGCATTTGACGGTCTGCTATTGCGCAGCTGTCGGCCAATCAGGATGGCGGCGCTGTTTTTTCGAGCGTCCGAATCTGTCAGGAGCGCCGCCTGGGATTCATGAGGTCCCCCTCATGCCTCAATTCGCGGGTCGACGGGAATTTGGGTATTCATACCTTCGTGCGAACGCTCCATGGCTCGCTTGTAGGCGTCGCGGCCCGTTGTGCGGGCGAGGTAGGCTTGTTCGGCGTCGCCGAGGGTAATGCCGCAGCTCCGTTGACCCAGGCTCAGCGCGTAGGTCACCGAAATGTCGGCGGCAGTGAAATTCTCGCCAGCGAGGTAGGGCGAGTTGGCAAGCCGTCGGCTGACCAGCTTCAGCCGCTTGCTGAAGGATTGCAGACACCAGGTCGCGCCCCAGTTCTCCCGCTCAGCGTCGGGCGCGATAAAGCGGCTGACGATGACAGGCATCATCAGGGTTGCAAGGCCGGCTTCGCCCAGGTGCATAAACTGTTGGTAGGCGGCAAAGTTCGGATCGTGCGGTCCGGGCGCCAGCGGCGTCGGTCCGTACCGAGCCATCAGATACTCCATGATTGCAATCGACTCGACCATGACGACGTCCCTGTCCTGGATCGCCGGGATGTAGTCGGCGGGGTTTACCGCCAGAAATTCGGGGTCCTGCACGGCGGCCAGCATGTCCACCTGCCGCACGCGGTATGGAAGGCCCATCTCTTCCAGTACCCAGACGACCCGGATCGATCGCGAGGTCTGTCCGCCCCATACGGTAATCATGTGCCGGTCCTTTCCTGTTGTGACTGGGGGTCTACCGTAACGAATTATATGTGACCCGGGCGCTCCAGGAATATACCAGCATAGCTTCAGCGCGGTTCGTTTCCTCCCGGCCCTTCGCATATATTGGCGCGGCGGGCTTCGTCCGCAAGGACAGCTTGGGCTGAAGCTTTAGTTCGGGACATTGACATGAATGGCCCTTTCCTCCGCAAGCCGCTGGCAATATTGGCCCTGGGCGAACGTTCATAGGCCAAATTTCCATCGCGGAGTGCAGACGTTCCGCTTAGGTCGTAGAAGGGATCGTTGAGGGCCTGCGGCTTATTTCTTCTTGGCAGAAACTCTGGTCGAAATGCGATCGAGGGCGCGGCGTTCGGTCGGGCTTGCCTTATTGTAGATTTCTTGGCTCGCCAGCCTGCGCCAGCGATCAAGGCGCGCGGCTGAAAGCCTCCCGTCGGCCATGGCCGCGCGAACGGCGCAGCCCGGTTCCACCTCATGCGTGCAGTTGGAAAATCGACAATGCTCGGCGGCCTGAACGAAATCGTCGAATATCTCGGCAATGCCCGATCCTGCATCGGTCAGCTGCAATTCGCGCATGCCGGGGGTATCGAGCAACCAGCCGCCCCCCGCCAGCCGGTGCATCTCGCGCACCGTAGTCGTGTGACGTCCCGTGTCGTCCCCTTTGCGGATGGTCTGCGTCATTATGCTGTCGGAGCCACGCAGACTATTGACCAGCGTCGACTTGCCACCGCCAGAGGAACCTACAAGGGCCACGGTCTGTCCTCTGCCGCACCAGGTGGCAAGGCGCGCGACGCTGACAGGATCGCGCCCGTTGACGGCTTCGATCAGCAGTCCCGGTCGCAGATCCCGTACCGTTGCCGCGAAAATCTCTGGCGTGTCCGTGAGGTCCGTTTTGGTGAGGATGACGACCGGCTGCACGCCGACTTCCTGCGCCAGCACCAGATAACGTTCCAGACGTGCTGTGCTGAAATCCTTGTTGCAGGAGGCCACGATAAAGAGCGTGTCGACGTTCGCCGCGATCAGCTGCGTCTTTTTGTCAGTGCCTGGCGCTTGCCGTTTGAACAGGTTTTCGCGCTGCAGGACGCGCCTGACCTCCAGCGTTCCATCATCGACCAGCAACCAGTCGCCTACCGTGGGACGATCTTCAGGAACGGAGGCTTCGGCGAGATAGGGTGGGATCAGGCGCATCGTTCCTGCGCCCGCCACAGCAATTTTGCCGCGATGAACCGCCATCACCCGCGCGGGATGAGATTCGGCACCGTCATCTTTCAAGATCTGCGCGCTGAAAAAGGGCCGCCACCCAAGATCTTCCAAAGTCTGATTCATCGCATATCCATTGCGGTGTTTTCGCAGCTCGTTGCTGCCATCATGACCAGACGCATAGGGTTGCACCGCCTAGGCAGCAAACAAACGCTCTGCACTCTGGCCCCCACAGAACTCGGCATTCTGCTTCGTCACATTCCGGCAATGGCCCGCCTTATATCATTCTGTGCTCTGGCCAAGGGCGCTGCCTATACTCCCTTCGACATGTGGAACGTCAAAAACGACCCTTCCCGGTTGGTCAATTGCGTATCCTCGGTCGCCAATTGCCGACCCACTGCAATTATCCACAATGACGAAATATCCCTTATATGAGCCCACAAATGGGCACGTGTCGCCACACGGGTCCCATGAACGCGATCGACGCACCTCGTTGCGGTCATGTCGCTCATAAACGTGCATGTGGCACGCTGGATGATGCGGAAACGAGAATTGGGGGCTGGTTCGTTATACAGACGGTTGAGAACTGGTACGTTTAGCGCTCATGGAGAAGATCTCGGACTTTTGATGCCAGAGTATTGTAATTGAAAGGCTTCGTAAGCAAATCGACCCCAATTTCCAGCCGACCGTCTCGAGTGATCGCGTCACGCGTATATCCGGACGTATAAAGCACCGCCAGATTGGGCTGCAACAGCTTGGCCGCGTCTGCGAGCTTGCTTCCGGACATTGTCGGCATCACAACGTCGGTCAGAAGGAGGGCGATTGGGGGATCGGCCCTTTCAAGCAGCTTTAGCGCTGTCGAACCATCATGCGCTTCGGTGACCCTATATCCCAGTTCCCTCAAAATCCCGACCGTATAAGCTCGAACATCGTCGTCATCCTCCACCACGAGGATGGATTCGGTACCGCCCGCCTGCTCGTGAACAGGCGCGACGTTGGCAACAAGAGCTGCACTTTCACCAAGGTAGCGCTGGAGAAATAAGGTGATGGTCGTGCCGGTGCCCGGTGTAGAGCGGATTTGAATATGACCGCCCGACTGCTTCACGAAGCCATAGACCATCGACAAGCCGAGACCTGTACCTTTGCCCACTTCCTTCGTGGTGAAAAATGGATCGAATACCTTATCCACCGTGTCGGGCGACATGCCAATGCCGTTATCTTCGACGCTGATGGCGACATACTCCCCTGCCGGGGCATCCGGGACGGCCTTTGCATCCAGCGTGACGTTCTTGGCTCCAACCGTCAGTGCCCCGCCATCAGGCATCGCATCCCGCGCATTGACCGCAAGATTAAGAATCACATTTTCCAACTGATTGGGATCGGCCTCGATCGTCCACAAGTTCGCGGCTGGCACGATCTGGATAGCGATGGATTCGGAGATCGAGCGCGTCAGGAGGTCCGCCATGCCGACGAGAAGCCGCTCTACGTCAATTGATTTTGGATCAAGGGGCTGGCGACGGGAGAAGGCTAGCAGGCGCTGGACAAGCGCTGCTGCGCGATCCGCCCCTTTCAGCGCATTTTCAAGCGCGCGCTTGGCGCGGGGATCGGCGCCGGGATCGAAGCGGCGGATGACGGTGTCGATATTGCCGATGATGATCGTCAGCAGATTGTTAAAATCATGCGCGATGCCTCCGGTAAGATTGCCGACCGCCTCCATCTTCTGCGCCTGGCGCAGCGCATCCTCGACCGTTTGCCGTTCCGCCACCGCCTGTTCTATCCGGGTTTCGAGCGTTTCGTTGAGGTCGCGCAGCGCCGCTTCCTGCGCCTTCGTCGCCGTCACGTCATAGATGACGCCGATCAGTCGATAGCCGCCATTGTCCTTGTCGCGTATGATCTCTCCGCGCCGCGCGATCCACCGCTCCTCGCCATCGTCGCTGCGGATGATGCAGAAGCTACCATCCAGCGTCTCGGGCGGCGCGCCGCGATGTGCTTCGGGAATGAGGTCGGGTTCGTCCGCGTTCCTGAGGACCGAATTGATCGTCCGAACCGGCAGCATGGTGGCAGGGTGAAGGCCGAGCAGGCGGCAGAATTCGCCCGAGACCATCGCCGTGGCAAAGCCGTCGGAATATTCAAAGGTGCCGACGCCGCCGGCAGATTGTGCGATACGCAGCCGCTCTTCGGTGCGCTTGTGCTCGGTCACATCCACCAGCAAGCCGGTGAACCGAACGGGCGCGTCCTGTTCGTCGAAATGCGCCTGGCCCCGGCCGTGCATCCACAGCGTGTCGCCGTCGGGCGTTACTATCCTGAATTCCTTGGAGAAACGCTCCGCCCCCGCGGTCATGCCTGTCACGGCGATCTTGATCCGCGCCTGATCCTCGGGGTGGACCGCCTTAAAGAAAAGGCGCGTCGGCAAGGCGCGCTGGGCGTCTTCGGGATCGAACCCGTAAAGCTCGGCAAAGCGCCCGTCGATGCGCAGTTCGCCGTTGCGGATGTCCCAGTCCCAGGTGCCGCTCGCCCCTGCGGCAGCGAGAATCGCGCGGTCATCGTCCCCCGTATCCGCCCCGGCGACCATCAGTGGGTATCGCTGACGATGCTGGCGATGAATTCCTCGAGCAATTCCTTCAAGACGCCCAGTGAAGGCAGGTCCATGATCATCGCGATATAGCCGCGTATATCGTGCTTGCGCACGGCGAAATCGATGTAGAGAAACAGGACCAGACCATCCGAGGGACTATCCTCGTTGACTTCGAACAGCATTGCCCCAGAGCCGCGCAGCACCTCGGGAATGGTCATCGTCAGCGAGCGCTTGAGCATATTAGCCATGGTGGCGAGGCAGCCGTTGAGGATGACGTTTCCGGTCTCCGCCAGCGCCTCATGCTCCAGATCGACCACTTCCTGGGCGGTCAGTTCGCCGCCCGTCACAGCCCGCACCAGTTCCAGACTGTTGGTTTCGGGAAAGATCAGCAGCGCCCGGCCGGAGAAGGGGCCCGAAAAATCCTGACGCACGGCCACCAGTTCGGAAGCTTCGCGTTCGCTGATGAGCCTCGCTGCGCGGCGCTGGCTGACCACCTCTATCGACGGCACCGACAGCAGCACCTGATCGCCGATCATCTTGCGCAGGCTCGACGCTGCACGGCTGACGCCGATATTGACGATCTCGGTCAGGGCGTCGCGCTCGAGATCGTCGAGCGAGATGCTCCCGGCCGTCATGCTTTCGACGACCGCAGGCGCAGCGCAGCGCCGGACAGAAAGCCCTGCAGGCCCTCGCTGGTCACAGGCTTGGCCACGAAGGTCGCGCCAGCGGCGCGCGCGCGCGCGATGATCTCATCCTGGATGTTGGCCGTGATAAGCGCGATCGGCATGTCAGGCCGTGTCAGGCGGAGTTCCTCGGTCAGTTCAAGACCATCCTTCTCGACCATGTTGAAATCGATGAGGCAGACGTCAACGGCCTTTTCCGCGATGACAGCCAAGGCTTCGGCAGCACTCGAAGCCTCTAGCTTCTGCCATTGCGGCTGAAGTTCGGCCAGCGCCTTGCCGGCCACAATCCTGGCAAGTTTGCTGTCATCAACGATGAGGACGGTAACGGACATGATAACTCCAACAGAGCGCGGCAAAGGACACGGAGTCGCCCTATCCGCCCCGCCACTATTAGTCCAACGTCTCGCTGCCGTCATTGATCGAGAGCAGGGGCGCAACGAAGTTGGCTTGAAAGGATTCTGATGGTTTTCCGATCGTCGGTGGCTGCAGCGCGAGCAGGATCTGGACGCTGGCACTATGCAGCCGGGTCGCTGCGGACAGATCGACCGTCGCACCCGGAACGCGCTGCAACGCTGCCAGCAAAGGCTCGGCATCCTCGACAGGACTGTTGCCCTCGACATAGATCATCATGCCGTCGATCCGCACGCTCATCCGACGATCTCCGCCATGTTGAGCACAAGCATGACGGCGCCGTCGGCCATCATCGTCGTTCCGCCGACCAGCGGCATGCCCGCCAGCAATCCCGACGGGGGCCGGACCATCGCATCCAGCCTTTCATGGAAGCCGTCGACGCGGACGGCGACCGGATCGCCGCTGGCGCGCGTTACGAGCAGCTTGACGGGCGATTTGCCGCTATCGATGCCGCCCAGCATCTCGGCCAGGCTGAGGACCGGCACGGTGCGATCCCGCAGGACGCAGGCCATACCCGTGCCCACCGGCACGAGCCGGTCGCGCTCCACCCGGACGGTTTCGGCGATCTGGTCGAACGGCACGGCGTAGCGGTCGCGCGCCACTTCGATGACCAGCAAGCGGGTGGTGATCGCATTGGCGGGGAGCCGCAGGGTGAAGCACGTCCCCCGACCGACGACGCTATCGATCTCGATCCGGCCGCGTAGGCGATCGATGGCAGTCTGCACCGCATCCATGCCGACACCACGGCCCGAGACGTTACTGACTGTTTGCGCGGTCGAGAAGCCGGGCGCGAAGATAAGCGCCAGCGTTCCAACATCGGACAGCGATGCGCCGACCTCGGCCGTGACAAGACCACGGGCGATAGCGATCGCGCGGATATTCTCGCGATCGATCCCTGCGCCGTCGTCCGCCAGCATTGCGACGATATCGTTGGCCTCGCGCCGGATGGTGAGGGTCAGGCTGCCAGTCGGCAGCTTGCCGGCGCGCGCGCGGCCAGCTCGATCCTCAATCCCATGGTCGATCGCATTGCGCACCAGATGGAGCAGCGGTTCGAACAGGCCGTCGGCAATCTGCTTGTCGACCTCCGTCTGCTCGCCGGTCATGACGAAACCGATATCCTTGCCGAGGCTCGCCGCGATCTCCCGCACGAGCCGGGGCAGACGGCGAAGCGCCGGGGCCAGCGAAACGAGCCGCACGGCCGAGACTGCGCGTGACGCCGCGCCAACGGCGCGCTCCAGCTCTGCCTGAGCCGAACGGATGCCGAGCGCAAGCGGCGGATCGATCGCGTCGGCCCGCTCAGCGAGGATCGCTAGGGCGTTGGTCGCGACCCCCAGTTCGCCGACGGTATCGGCAAGCGCATCGACCCTATGCGCGTCGACGCGCAGCACCGTCGTGACATCCTGTCCGACTGCGCTATTGGCCTCGATTTCGGCGCGCGCCTGCTCCAGGACGACAGGTAGCAGCATGAACTGACCCGGCACCAGTCGAAACAACGGCCGCAGCGCATCGACCGTCGCGGCGGTGAGGCCTTCTATCGCCATGACGCAGGAAAACGCCTCGAACCTGTCGCGTGTCGGCCACGCTCCGCCCACGGGCAAGATATCGACCGCCCGAATGCCCGGCAGGGTCGCGACCAGCGCCAGCGGATCCTCGCCGCGGAAAAAGGCATCACTATCGGGCGCATAGCGGAATGCGACCAGCGGAACGTCGCTTTCCTCGATCGCCGCGCGCTGGCGGTCAAGCAGCGCAGCGAGCCAGTCCATGCCGGCCGCAGGCTGCTGGTCCTCAGGCATTGCCACGGGCGGCGCAGGCGACAGCCGCTCGGCAATATCGGCGGCGTCCGGCCCCAGCGCACCCACGCGTTCAAGTTCGTCTATCCACCGGTCGATCTGGTCGTTCGTAGCCACCAGCCCCGCCATGTCTTGGGCCGTTAGTTGGCGTTCGCCCTTGCGTGCGAGGGAGAGACCATCCTCGGCCGCATGGAGAAGGCGCTCCGCAGGCGCCATGTCGAACAAGCCGACCGATCCCTTGAGCGTGTGGACGGCGCGAAAGGCCGCATCGATCGCGCCGGCATTGCCGGGATCATCGCGCAATATTGCGAAAGCGGCACTGGCCTCGGCGATGAGGTCACGACCTTCGACCAGAAATTGTTCGAGCAGTTCGTCCATCACGCCCGACGATAGACGATTGCGTCGCTAAGGCGAACCAGATCGAAACGAGCGCTGATCCGCGTCATGGATTCGCTGTGGCCGAGACACAGATATCCGCCCGGGACGAGGCGGTCGTGCAGATTGTCCGCTGCGGTCAGACGCGACGCGTCGTCGAAATAGATGAGCAGGTTACGACAGAAGATGACGTCGAACCGGCCGAGATTTTCGAGCGAGGCCGCGTCGAAGAGATTTGCGGCGGTGAAGCGCACCGATTCGCGCAGATCGTCTATGATCTTGCGGCGATGGCCCTGTTCGGGCTCGAAATAGGCGGCGACGAGCTTTTCCGGCAGCCGTTGCAGGGCGCGCGCGCCAAAGCGTCCTGCGATGGCCGCCTCGACTGCCTTGGTGTCGATGTCGGAGCCAACTATCTCGACATTATAGGCGTCGACCAGGGGCCAGTTTTCGAGCAGCCACAGCGCGATCGAATAGGCCTCGTCTCCGGTCGAGCATGGCACCGACCAGATCCGGATCAAATCGCCTGGCCGCTTGTCGGCGATAATGGCCGGCAATATCTCATTGGCGAGTGCGGCGAACTGATGGTCTTCGCGGTAGAAATAGGTTTCGTTGATCGTGAAGGCGTTGGTCAGCACCTCGCGTTCCCTGGCGTCGCCACCCAGTAGCGCCAGATAGGTACGCATGTCCTTGCAGCCAGTCTTGCCGATCCGCTCGGCGACCCGCCGTTCGATATAATAGCGCTTGCCTTCGCCGAACGTCATACCCGTCCAGCGATAGATCAGTGCCGCGACCTTCTGCAGTTCGACGGGCGAAATTGAGATGTCCGGCGCCTTGGCAGGGCGGGCGGTATCGCTCACCGGCCCACTAAACTTTTGAGCCTGGAGGCTATGGTATCGACCGGCTCGATATGATCCGCGCCGCCTGCCGTGACGAGCGCGCCGGGCATGCCCCAGACTACCGCCGTTTCCTCGGCCTCGGCGATCGTGTGGCCGCCCCTGTGCGCCAGTTCCGCCATTTCCCGTGCTCCGTCATTACCCATGCCGGTCATCAACACACCAATGAGGCGTTCGGGGGCGAGATACTGCATCGCGCTTTCAACAAGTCGATCAACGCTGGGATGCCAGTGCAGTTCGGGCTTGCTGGGCGCGGGGAGGGCGATGAGCGAGCCCCCCCGGCGGCTGATGAGGAGATCGGCGTCGCCCCGGCCGATATAGGCACGGCCCGGCAGCAGCGGCTCGGATTTCGCAACTTCGACGACGGTAAGCGCGCAGAAGCGATCTAGCCGACGAGCCAACGCACCGGTGAAACTTCTTGGCATATGCTGCGCAACGACGACGGGCCAGGGAAAGTCCTCCGGAAGACCGGCCAGAACGACGTCCAGCGCGGCAGGACCACCCGTCGAGGTGCCGATGATGACGAGCCCGTCGCCGCTCGATCGCCCCGGCAGCGGCTTTGCCATGCGCGGTGGCCTGGGGGACAAAGCGGATCGCTTCACTTTGAACTTCTGCGGCTGCGGCGCCGCCGATCGCAACCGCACCCGGTCCGCCAGCCGCGTCGTGCGCGATATTTTCGCCTGCGCCGCCGATCGAACCTTCTCGATCAGCAATTCGGTGAGACCTTCAATCTCGATCGAGATCGGTCCGCGCGGTTTGCCGATGAAATCGATCGCGCCGAGCGCCATCGCTTCCAACGTCTCGTCGGCGCCTTCCGCCGTCAGCGCCGAAATCATCACCACCGGCGTCGGTCGCTCGACCATGATCCGGTCCAGGCACTCAAGCCCGTCCATGTCAGGCATGTGGACGTCGAGCGTCACCACCTGCGGCTTGAACCGATGCAGTAGCTCAATCGCTTCCACGCCATTTTTGGCAGCCTCGATCTCGAAGCCACCCGCTTTGGTAAAGATATCGAGCAGCAGCCGCCGCATCAGCGGCGAATCG
The DNA here is from genome assembly GCA_964562225.1 of uncultured Sphingobium sp. Classification (GTDB taxonomy): domain Bacteria; phylum Pseudomonadota; class Alphaproteobacteria; order Sphingomonadales; family Sphingomonadaceae; genus Sphingobium. The sequence continues at coordinate 11,979 of CAZLSU010000024.1, read as the reverse complement.
TCGACGATGAGCAGCCGCATCACAAAGGCGGGATCGCCGCCGTTTCGCTGATGCCGACGAGCAGGTCTCGTTCGGTGCGATCCAGCAGTTCCTGCGGACTGACGATCAGGACGATGCGCCCGTCCGCCAGCGTCGCCACGCGATCGAAAACCTGCGTCTCATCGCTACGCATGTTCGGCACCGGGCCGAGCGCAGCAATTGGGATGCTGCGCACTTCGGTCACGGCGTCCACCACGAACCCCGCCGCCAGTTCGCCAACGCGCGCAACGATGACGCGGCGACGCGCGCCCTGCGCTGGCGTGCCGTCAAAGCGCATTGTCTGGTCGATCACCGGAATGACCAGATGGCGCAGCGTCATCACCCCCTGGACGAAGGCTGGTGCCTTCGGGAGACGATGGAGCTTCGAGGGCAGCGCCGCAACCTCGATCACCGTTTCGACCGGCAATCCGAACGCGCTGTTGCCGATCCGAAAAATCAGAAACTGTTCCTGCGCTTCGCCACTCATGGTCTTCGTCATTTCGTCCTCAGTCGAACCGGTCTGCAGCATTCGCGCGGTGATATCTTCCCGGATCAGATGCTCGGGCGCGAGCACGGATATGAGCCGCTCCCCACGCTCGATGCGGCATATTGCCTGGATGCGCGCCTCCGCGCTTCCGCGCGCGAGAACCGGCGGCACCGGATCGATCTGACTTTCGGCGACGCGGATGACGCCGCGCATCGCATCGACCACCAGGCCGACCGGATGGGTGCCGATCCTTAAGACGACGATGCGGGCCCGGGCGGCTTGCCCGTTTTCGGGCAGACCAAGCAAGGCGCGGAGCGACAGCAGCGGAAGCAGCATATCGCGGACCGCAATCGATCCGACCACGACGCTGTCGGCGTGCGGCAGGGAGGCTATGCTATCGGGCAGCGGCACAATTTCCTGCACTGCACCGACGGGGAGGGCAAATTCCTGGCCGCTTGAGAGAAAGGCGACCAGCAACACCGACGATTCGATCGGCAGCGCCGTTCCGCTGTCCCCGACGCTAACCTGCGTCCGGGGTCTGGCAGTTCTCGAGAAATCGCTTTTCGCAAGCGCTTCGACATCGACCTTGCGCACATGCCCGTCGCTGGTCAGCGCCGAGATCGCGTCTACGGCGAGCGCGATCGGATCGGCGGTGTCGAGCAGGATTACGCGCCGTTCATCGCCCTCCGAGCGTCCCGTCAGCCGCGCGAAGGACAGCACCGGCAACACAGTGCCACGAAAATTGCCAAGACCGATCAGGCTGGCGGGCGCATGCGGCACGCGAGTCAGACGGGGCACGCGCCCCACCTCCCGCACCAGCGACGCGGTAACGCCGAAATGATCCTCGCCGCAACGAAAGCCTAGCAAAACCTCGTCCTGCTCGGGCGGTGCAGAATTGGCCATGATCAGGCCGCCGTCGTCACCAGCGCGCCGGCAAGCGATGCGATTTCCTCGATCGCGGCCGCAAGCATCTCGGCCGCCTGGGATTGCTGGCGGGCGGCGCTCGATGCCTCGCGCGCCGCATCGGCCGCCAGTTCAGCCGCGGTCGCGATCTGCTCGGTGCCACTCTTCACTTCGCGCACGGAGCGCAGAATGGCATCGACATCCTGTGCTATACCCCGGCTATCGGCCTGGGACTGGTCGAGATCGACCGCGATCTGGCTGAACCGGTCGATCATGGCGCGGGCGCGCACGACCTCTCCTTCGGCAGCACCCACGATCTGGTCGAGATCACGGCGCACGGCCGCCATCTGGTCCTGGATCGCGCGCACCGTATCCTTGGCGCGCTCCGCATTGAGCGCGGATTCGCGCGACAATTTGCGGATGTCGGCCGCGACTGTGGAGAAGCCCGAACCAGCCTCCCCGGCCCGCGTCGCTTCCACCGATCCGCTGACGGCCAGCATGTTCGTCTGCACCGCGATCAGGGCGAGCGCATCGGTGATCTTCTCGACCCGGCGCCCGGTGTCGCCCAGCTTGGCTAGCAGCCCTAGCACGTCCCGCGTCTCGCCGACCGATCCGTCGACCCCGGCGGCAAGCGTTTCCACCGTATGGCGGCTTATCGCCACCTTGGCGACAAGCGCGCTCAGCCGCTCGGCGGACGTCGCCGCGCGGGCCTGCGCCAGGGCGGCGGCGGTCTCGATCTGGCCCATGGCGCTGTTCGCTTCGATCGTCGCGGCGGACTGGATTTCGGCGCCACGCCCAATCTGCTCGATAGCGACGAGGATCTGGCCCGAAGCGCCGGACAGTTCCTGGACGGTCGCGGAGAGTTCTTCGGCCGCCGCCGCCACCTCCTGCGCGGCCGAGGTCGTATCCTCCGTGCCGCGCAGATGCTGGGTCAGGCGGCCGAGCGACTCCGACGTCTGCTGGCTCTGGTCGAGCGAAATGCTCTGCTGCTCGATCGCCTGCTGCGCTTCGGCTGCGGCCGCGGATTGTTCCTCGGCGGCGCTCGCCACCTGTTCGGCCCCGCGCTCGGCTTCGCGAGCGGCTATGTCCATTTCCGTGGCAGCCGACAATATATCCTGCGCGCCGACCGCGACCAACGCCAATTCGGCGCGCGCCTCTTCCAGTTGTCCGACGACCTCGCGCCCGGCGTTCGCCTCGGCATTCGCCGTCGCGGCGGCGCGGCGCACCCGCTCGGCGATCAGGCGGATTTCGGCGGCGATGGTCTCGGCGAGCGTCTGGATATCACCCGCGCTCGCTTCGGAGCCTTCCGCCAGTGCCCGTACCTCGTCGGCGACGACAGCAAAACCCGTGCCGCTGTCCCCCGCGCGCGCCGCCTCAATCGTCGCGTTAAGCGCCAGCAAGCTGGTCTGGTCCGATATGTCGGCCACGGTCTGACCGATATCGCCGATACTGGCCGCAGCTGCTTCGAGCGATCCGATCGTGTCGACCGTGCTCAACTGACGCCGCGCGTTGAGTCCGATTGCGGCCACCGACATCTCGATTTGCGCGCTCGCCTCACCAAAGGCGGTCTGCACCGCCTCCGCCCGGCGCTGCGACGCCCCCGCTCGTTCGCGCGCGGATTCGAACGCCTTGCCAAGCGCGCCGACCGAACCCAGCGACTCCTGTGCCGCGCCTGCCGCTTCCTCTGCGCCGCTCGCGATGCGGATCATCGACTGCTGCAATTCCATCGAGGCCGAGGAGGCTTCGGCAAGCCCGCTCGCCAGTTCCTCGGTCGCCTGGTCGATCCGTTCGACGACCGTGACCGTGCGCTCGGCGGAGGGTCGTTGCGCGGCCGAGCGTTTCGCCGGACTCGCCGGTTTCGCGGCCGTTACCCCTTCTTCGGTCGGACCAGGCTTCGCGCGCGTTCCAAGTGCCGACTTTTTTACCAATGCCATCAACTACGTCCCGCGCCATGTGATTGCAAAGGTCATAGGGCAGACCCTAGCCCCATACCAGTGAACTTGGCTGGAACAATTTCAAGGGTGGAGGAAAGCGCGATCTCTGCTCGGCGCGTATAATCGCGTTACGGCGACCAGAGCGTAACATAGACTCTTGTCGGTCGCTCAGCCGCCGATTTTCGATTCCTAGGTGCGGAAGGGCATCTTTCCGGCCCCTTGCGATCAAGCCTGGACGAGGCCCGCGGTTCGGGCATCGCCGACTTTCCGACGCCTCACGGCGTCCGAAACCCTAAACGATAGGCGACTGTCGGCTTTCGGTAACATAGGCGCGGAAAGCTGACCTCCGTTCAACCACAGTCAGGACTTCGTAACAAACAGGCTGGTTCGCGTCAGCCCGGCGAGATCTATGGCCGGGTGTCCTCTCCTCAACGCGGTTGCGGCGACGCCAACGGCCCGCGATGCTGCATGGTGAGGCGGGGGTTGATCATACGCAGTCGAGTATATCTTTAGACATCTGGGGCGATCAGAAGCGCGCCCTCACAATTAAGCCGGGTGAGTTCTTGAGGGCCGCCAGCAGAATCACAGTAAATATTGCCACTGGCGGCTATATAGACGCAGCCGCCGAGCTTCCCGATTTGGCCGCTTCCGCGTCGTAACACCTCCGCCCGGATATGACGGCGGCGAGCATAATGCACTAACAAACCAACCGGCTCACTCGGCGGTGGCATATCACTTAGCGGCAGTTGGCGTAAACGTAAGCCTGGTTTTTTCGCGTCGCGTCATGTCCGGATCGGAATTGCATCGTTTCCGTGTGGCGGTGTGGGCAGTGCTACCCGTTTCGACTAGCGTGACACCATCAACGGAGGGTCCCGATGCAGCGCTACAGCCGAATCGCCATATTCCTGCACTGGGCCATCGCCTTCGCCATCGCGTTCCAGATCAGCCTGGGCTGGGGACTGGAGACGCTGGGCAATAACGGCTTCGCGATGTTCCAGCTGCACAAGTCGGTCGGCATTACGATCCTGGTCCTGACGCTGGCCCGCATCGCGGTGCGCCTGACCAAGCCGCGGCCCGCGCCGACGGAAGGCGGCTGGGAGGGCGCACTCGCCAAGCTGATGCATTTCGGCCTCTACGCCTTCATGCTGCTGGCACCGCTGACCGGCTGGGCGCTGGTATCGACCGCGAAGGTCAAGATTCCGACGCTGATCTTCGGCACGATCCCGCTGCCGCATCTACCGCTTGAGGGCATGCCGCACGAGCTGTTCGAGAAGGCGCACGGCCTGCTTGCCGTGCTGGCGGTGCTGCTGGTGCTGCTGCATGTCGTCGGTGCGATCCGCCATCACCTGCTACTGCGCGACGGGCTGATCTGGCGCATGGTGCCCTCGCGTTCGGTCGCTTTGATGTGGGCGCTGCTGCTGCTGGCGCCGGTCGGACTGGTGCTGGGCAAGATGGTGCTGCCGGGCAAAGCGGTCGCCGAACCGGCGGCCGTGACGGAGAATGCAGTGGAAGCGGTGGAAAATAGCGCCGCGGTGGACGGCGCTGCGCCGGTCGCGAACGAGAGCGCCGGAAACGCGGTGGCTGCGGTCGAGAATGCCACGGAGGCGGTCGCGCCCGCCGGGCCGCCACCGGTCTGGGCGGTCAAGTCCGGGGGCAGGCTGGGCTTCGGGGTCGATAATGGCGGCTATGCGATCAAGGGCGGGTTCTCGCGCTGGACCGCGAAGATCGTGATGGACCCCGACTATCCCGAAAGCGCAGATATGAGGGTCGAGATCGACCTGTCGAGTGCCAGCGTCGGCGATCCGACGCAGGACGCGATGCTGCCCAACGACGAGTTTTTCGGCGTGAGCGCGCATCCGGTCGCGATCTTCCAGGCGAAGGGCGCGGAAAAGAGCGGCGCGAACGGCTATCGCGCAAGGGGCACGTTAACGCTGAAGGGCAAGAGCGCACCCCAGTCGATCCGCTTCACGCTGACCGGCACGGGGCTCAAGCGGACGGTGACGGGCAGCGCATCGATCGCGCGCAAGGCGTTCGACGTAGGCAATGGCGACAGCAGCGCAGACATGGCGCCGAACGTGGCGGTGGATTTCCGGTTCGAGGCGACGGGGAAGGCGCCGTAAGCGCATGCGCACGCGGCTGAGCGTGTGCGCGCGGAAGGCGCGGTTCGCGCGGGAAGCCGATACGCTGCTGGTGGCGCAGGGGGCAAGGGTGCCGCTCAGGGCCTATCGGTGCGACCGCTGCCGGATGGTGCATCTGACGAGCCGGACGAAGGGCAAGCGGATGGCGCGGGCGGTGGGGCAGGGCGCGCTGTCGTAAGAGCAGATGTTTGGCCGGGTTTTTCTTCGCGCTTTTGCACCCTTGCGCGAAGAGATTATCGCGCAGAGGCGCAAAGAAGAGGCTAAAGTGATGCTGCCTGCTTTGTGGCTTTAATTGCGGAGTTCCAACCCGCGTTATTTGGAGGCGGAATGGCCGAAACCCGCCATTCCAAGATTCCGAAGCATACCGTCAGGAAGGTGCCGCCATTCCGGAGGTCCAGCCCTTCCGCCGACGAGCCAAAAGCCGCCGTCTGGGCAACAGGGATAAGCCATCTCTCAATACCTCGCGAGCGTTTGTCAGAGCGCCTTGGCAAGTTCGCCGTTTCCCGGGACTACGGCACTGCCGCTCCAGCACTTCCACAACATTGAGCCGTCCGCTGCGAGGCCGTGCTCGCGTTACTGCGTTCAGGGCGTCCTCCACGGTTTGACTGCTTTCGTGATCCTACGGCCGAGAAACTCCCTGTCGAGATTCTTCTCCTGGCTCTTCATGGCCTTCTGCAGTTCATCCCTATTCGCCCTGAAGTGAGCCAAGCGTCGCTGCACGCGGCTGGCGGCGTCATCGGGGATTCGCATCTGGCAGGCTTCGACTTGGCCGTCAGTGAGGTCAACGAGGCCCTCGTGCGTGAACTTCACCGTGGTGACTTTATGGATAGCGCCGACAACGTCGTACTGATCGGCGGACCAGGCACAGGCAAAAGCCACATCGCGACGGCTTTGGGCGTCCAAGCGGTTGAGCATCACCGCAAAAAGATCCGCTTCTTCTCTACCGTCGATCTGGTCAATGCGTTAGAACATCGATCATGTCGAAGTCGCAACGCGCCCCGATCACCCTCACGTGCTTGCCGAGAAGGTGGCGATGCCGACCGTCCGTGCCCAAACGCCATTCGCCCCCACCTGCGACACGAAGAATTGGATATGGGCCATCACCAAGTAATATTCCGGTCAGATCGTGACGTGTTCCGCGCGGCATGGCGATCGGGATATGGAAAAAACCTGACGTAACAATAGGAACGATAGCACAACATCGCCTGCAAGCGCTTATCGCCCAAGGCGAATGTCCCAAATGCAATCGCAACGCCGTGCTTAGCAGTTGGCGCTTGCCTGCATCGCGGACAAAAGGGGCGTGCCTTTCAGGTCCTCTCCTAAAACTTTTCGGGCTGGTCTGCGGATCGGCCCTTTTTTTGTCCGCAGCGTCCGCTAGGGAAGCCGTGCTGTTGCCGCGCCGAATAGTATAATTCTGGAGCGGAGCCGCCGGTAGGACCGGCAGGGCGAGGCTGCGGTATGGGGGATAGAGTCGTCGGGCAGCGGCGGCTCTCCCCCCATTTGTGCATGCCAAGTGACCCTGCAACGGTGCCGATAGTGTCAGCCTCGTCCGCGACGCGCGTATAGAAGAGCCGCGACGATGGCAGCGGAGCCAATGCCGACGGCGGCTCCCAGCATGCTGATTTTGCCCATCGATGCCTTTGTCTCCGAGCTACTATCATCAGTCTCTGGTGCGGCCGCTTCCGCTTGCACGCTTTCGGCATGAGGTGCCGGATGCGCCGGGTAAGGGGCAACACTTCCGGGCGGGACGGCAGGCTTGTGTGTCATGGGATATCTCCTGTTGAGGCAGCTTGACGGCGCTGGAGCCGGGTACCGAGCACGAGACGCCAGGCCGCGTGCCGCCAGACTGATCGTAGCTATTGGGTTGGCGCACTCTGGACGTTGGCGACCGAACCGTTGTTCGCATTGACTTCGTTCGCGCCGGTTCGATCGGTTGTAAAAAATCCGGTCCCGATCACGATCGCCATTACGATCACTGCCAGCACGACGCTAATCATGAGGACGTTTCGGTTTACCGTAGTCGAAGAACCCGCTCGGGCCTCTTTGCGCGACAGATGCGCCTCGGTCTCTCCGTTCTTTTGTTCGTTATGCACATGCGATCTCCTTTTAGCGAAGAACCAGCGCAGGTTGCCGATGTTCCGAAAGTGACGCACGAGCCAGCCGTTCGTACGGCCAGCGCCTTGACATGCACCAACCCGCGCGCGACCTATTGTCTCCCCGGGAGAGGTGTGATGGTTGAAGCACGATGGAATGGCGCACTAATCGCCAGCAGCGACGACACGGTCGTTGTAGAGGGTAATCATTATTTCCCCGCTGACGCAGTGGATGCAAAGCTGCTCCGGCCGAGCAACACCACGACGATCTGCCCGTGGAAGGGGACCGCCCACTATTACACGCTGCACGTCGATGGAGCCGATAACCGCGACGCTGCCTGGTTCTATCCGGACCCTAAATCCAAAGCGGAAAATATCCGCGACCGCATCGCTTTCTGGAAGGGCGTCAAGGTCGGCTGAGTGGTGCGGGCCGGTTAGAACGGTTTTTCGACTGGCGATGCTGAAAGGCGGTATGGCGTGAGAGCATTATTGTTTGCTACGTGTGCCCTGCTAGCGATGGCACCGATCCCAGTTTCCGCCGAGACGGTGGCCGTCAATGGGATAAGCCTGCATTATACCGTGCAGGGAACAGGCGAGCCATTGTTGATGCTGCACGGCTTCGGCTCATGTGCGGCCAATTGGAGCCGCATGGCCGCAGGACTGTCCACAACATATAAGGTCATTTCGATTGATGCCCGTGGGCACGGGCAGTCCAGCAATCCGAGCGGCAAGTTTAGCCATGCCCAATCCGCCGATGATGTGCGTGCGTTGATGGACGCGATGGGAATTAAACATGCACGCGCCCTGGGCTTTAGCAGCGGCGGCATAACGCTTCTGCACTTGGCGACCCAGCATCCCGATCGCCTCAACAAAATGGTGGTCGTGGGCGCTGCCAACTATTTCCCTGAAGCAGCGCGCGCCATTCTCCAGTCCGCAACGATGAACGACTTGCCACCCGAAGTGCTCGACGAATATCGCCAGTGTGCCAGCCGGGGCGAGGTACAGGTGCGCTCGCTTGTCGATCAATTTCGCGCCCTGGGATTCAGTAAGGACGATACAGATATTAAGGCTGCAGAACTTGCCAGGATCACGGCCCGCACGTTGATAGTCCATGGCGACCGTGACATGTTTTTTCCGGTGGACATCCCCGTTGGCCTGTATCAGTCCATCGGTAAGTCGGCGCTGTGGATTGTCCCCAACGGCGGCCACTCGCCGACGGCAGGCGCGAAACAAACAGTGTTTCTTGAATCCGTCAGGACCTTTTTAGCAGAATAGCCAGCCGCGTGAGCAAATTTTGGGGCAGTGCCCCGCATCCAACTGTGGGAGTCTGGTTCCAGCCTTGGGAGACCTCGAAACACACCCAGTCGGCGTCATATGGCCAACACCCCGAACAGGGGATGTTCGCCCGAACAACATGTTGATAGCGCGGCTGTGCGACCCGAAGAGCTTTGCAAAAGGTTCTTTTCCTGGCCCGGCGTCCTCAATGGCCGCCGGGCCATTCTTTAAAGCGTAGCAGGGCGCTGCGGCTATTGCTGGGCAACGGCTACGGGCGTCACGACAGCGGCAGGCACTGTCATGGGCGCGGGTGCCACAGGCGCAGACGCGAATACCAGCGGCACGTCCTCGCCGATAAAGCCCTTGATCTGCGATCCCGCCTCAACGCGAGCGCTGGTGCCGGTCGTGAAGAAGCCGACCACTGGAATGAACACAACGGCAGCCACGACGCCACCTGTGCCGGTAACGCCCTTGTCGTCGAACGTCCCGGTGAGGCGGATTTGCCGACCGTTGACACTAACGTAAAGGAGGCTGGCGGTCAGGTGGCCGGACTTACCCCACATACCCTTGTTGCGCACTTCGGTTATCTCGCCGGTCGCTGGCGACCCCACCGGAATCACGACTTGGCCATCAACGCTGACCGGCTCTATCACGGAGAGCTGGAAATGCTGGCCGACGCGAAGCTTTTTGCCCTCCGTGCTCAGCTTCTCCTGCAGCTTAAGCTGGATTTCCGTGCCGGTACGCAGGATTTGTGCGGAGGACGGGCCAACGGCGAGAGCCGGCGACAAAGGCGCGGCAAGCTGAGCGTAGACCGGTGACGACAGAGCAGCGGCGCGAGCGGCCGCGAGTAGCGCAATTTTCATGACAATCCCCCCATGGCCTTCCCCGAGACCGTCGCTTTGGTGCGGCTTCCCTTGCGTTTAGTCAAGCAACAGCAGCTAAATGCGCCAACCCCCTCGCAGCCCCTCGCAGCCCTTCGCAGCCCGCCGCATCGTTGCCCCCATTTTGATGTTCCCTATATGTTCTACAATGGCTTTCCCTGAGTCGGAAGGAGAACATGATGGTCCAGCCCTTAGAAACGACACCGATGGAGCAGGGCAGCACCCTGCGCGACGCAACAAGGGCGATCTACGACACAGTCTATCCGGGAGAGGAATGGGCGCCGGTCGGCTTTGAGGAGGCCGAGCGCTGCGACACGGTGCACTACCGCAACGCGCTGTCCGCCGCGCGGCAGGCGAGCATGCTGCTGTCGGACACCGGTGCCGGTCGGCTGCTCTGACCCGGAGTGAGCCAGAACCGCGACGGTCTGCGCCGGGCAACGCACATATTCGAGGCGGCGGCCTGGCACTACGCGGTGCGGGTGATTTGCAGCCGGTGTCCGCACAGCGCCGCCTTTAATCCGCACGGCCTATGGTGGCGCTTCGAGCGCAAGGGCTGGGACGACCATCTTGGGGAGGCGCGCGCCAAGTTCTGGTGCCGGGAGTGCGCGCGGGCGACGGGACGGCGGGTCCGGCCCGCTCGGCTGCAGCTGGTGGTCGAGCAGGACAGCGACGTGCGGCTAGAGATGCCCAGCGAGAGCGAGTGGAAGCGGGCGCTGAGCCGGTTTAGATCGTGACTGTAGATTATGCCGTGGATGCGGCCGTTGGGCGACAGGTGCTTAGGATCCACTGCATCGGCGACAAAGGGGGAATGCGTCGGCAACGATCGCAGGTGTCGGGGAACGTACACAGCGGCCGCGCATTTGCCACCTTGTGGAGGGCGGCATGAATTACAGCGAACGGATGACTTTACTAGCGCGCATAGGTTTTGCGGCACGAGGTTTGGTGTATGTACTGATAGGGTGGTTTGCGCTTGATGTGGCAGTGAACGGCGGCCAGCCCACGGATAATCAGGGCGCACTCGGAACGCTGGCCCAAGTTCCCTTCGGCCATGTATTGCTCGCCATTTGCTCGCTTGGGTTTGCTGGTTATGCCGTGTGGAGGCTCACAGAAGCGATCACGGACCCGGAAAACCGCAGTCGCGACTTGAAGGGTAAGTTCGAACGAGCAGGATATGCGATCAGCGGGATCACCCACATTATGTTGGCTGTTGCTGCAGCTCGCCTCGCCCTCAAACAAGTATCCGCGCAGGACGGCAGTCCTGGTGATCAAAGCGCCGAAAGCTGGTCTGCTTGGATATTGGGTCAGCCTGGCGGCGTGTTCGTTTTGGCCTTGGCGGGTGCGCTTCTTTTCGCCGTCGCAGCGGCGCAGGCACTAAAGGCCTATAAGGGTCGGTTTGACGAACTCGATAGCGACGTTCCTGCGCCGAACTATATCCGCTCGATCGGACGCCTGGGATACGCGGCGCGTGCCTTGATATTTGCACTGATCGGCTGGTTCGTGATTACGGCCGCCCTTAACTACGACGCTGACCGTGCGGGGGGCCTGGGGGAAGCGCTCAAGCAGTTGCGGGCGCAGGATTCGGGTGCGGCGATCCTGGGGATTGTGGCGTTTGGCTTGGCACTGTTCGGGGTATATAGTCTGATCGAGGCCAAGTACCGCCGCATAAAGGTAAAGAAGCCTAGCTTTTTGGGGTAGCCCCCATCGCCTTGCGTCGTTGACAACTGCAGGCAGGGGAACGACCATTTCGGTATGTGCGACCTCTACACCCTCCGCAAGAGCGCCGCCGAGGTTGCTGCCTTGTTCGGCGCGAGCCTTCCCACCGCCTTCAACGCGCCCGAGGACACGGTGCCCGGACATCCCGGCTTGGTCGTGCGGGAGACCGATGGCGGGCGCGTCGTGCAGTCCATGACGTGGGGCTTTCCGCTGCCGCAGAAGAGCAAGCGCACCGGCCTGCCGATAAAGCCGCTGCCGGTTAACAACGTGGCCGACCTTGCCAAGCCGATGTGGCGGGGCATTGCGCCCAAGCCGCACTGGCGCTGCATCATCCCGGCGGCCGGCTTTGCGGAGGCGGAGGGCGAGCCCGGCCGCAAGACCAGAACGTGGTTTAGCGTAAAAGGCCAGCCGATCTTTGCCTGGGCGGGCTTCTGGCGGGAGAGCGCGGAGTGGGGGCTGGCACTTTCCGGTTCGACTTTGATGGGATGCAGGCCGTGATCTTGCGGTCGGCCAGTGCCGCGCGGAACCAGTCGGCAT
>CAZLSU010000023.1:0-37011 GCA_964562225.1 uncultured Sphingobium sp. | reverse complement strand
ATTGGTAATAATGCTGGAGCCGGTTGGGGTTTTCGCCATAGCGGCCGTCGGTCGGCCGGCGGCTGGGCTGGACATAGGCGGCGTTCCACGGCTTGGGACCGAGCGCGCGCAGCGTGGTGGCGGGGTGGAAGGTGCCCGCGCCGACTTCCATGTCATAGGGTTGCAAGATGACGCAGCCCTGCCGCCCCCAATAGGCATGCAGGGTCAGGATCAAGTCCTGAAAGGAAAGGGTTTTGCCGCCCGCCACTGGATTTCGTCCCCGCGAAAAAGGGTGATTTGATGGGGCCGTGCCTTGGCCCAGCCACGCAAAAGGGTCAAGGGAAAGAGGGTTAAGCCCCTTGCCCCGCCCCTGCCCGCTGCCCATTGTTGCGCCATGGATATAAGGCATGACGTCGCGACCCGGATGAAGGCGCTGTTCGCGGGCGCGCTGTTGCTGCTGGGGGGCTGCACCGGCGAGCGCCCTGCCCCGATCGCCGCCCCAATCGTCGCGCGGCCCGCGCTGTGGGCGGTGCGGGATGCGGACACGACCATCTATCTGTTCGGGACGGTCCATGTGCTCAAACCCGGTATGCGCTGGTTCGAGGGCGGGGTTCGCCATGCGTTCGACAGTGCGGACGAACTGGTGACAGAGATCATCGAGCCGGAGAGTCCGGCGGAAATGGCCGCGATCATGGGAGCCAAGGCGATCGCGACCGATGGCGTGGCGCTGAGCGATCGGCTGGAGCCGGGCAAGCGTGCGCCTTACAAGGTGGCGATGACCGCCAACGGGCTGCCCTGGCAGGGGTTCGAGCGGATGGAGCCGTGGATGGCGGGCATGGCGCTGTCGGTCGCGCCGCTCGACCGGCTGGGCTATAGCGCGCAGGACGGCGCGGAGAAGATATTGCGCGCGGCGGGGCTGGCGGCGGGCAAGAAGATGGGCGCGCTGGAGATGGTGGAGCAGCAGATCGGCTATTTCGACACGCTGCCGCTGGCGCAGCAGGTCGCCTTTCTGGACGCGACGGTCGAGGGCCTGCCCGATGTGGAGCAGGATTTCGCCAAGCTGATCGACCATTGGGCGCGGGGCGAGCCGGACAGGCTGGCGGCCGAGATGAACGAATCGCTGGAGGCGACGCCGGAACTGGCGCGCGTGCTGCTGTTCGAGCGCAATGCGCGCTGGGCGCAGTGGATCAAAGGGCGGATGGAGAAGCCGGGCAAGATATTCGTCGCGGTCGGCGCGGGGCATCTGGCAGGCAAGGGCAGCGTGCAGGATCAACTCGCGGCGCTGGGGCTGAGCGCCAAGCGGGTGACGCCATGATGCGGTGGCTCGCGCTGTTGGCGTTGGTGCTGATGGGCGCGTGCAGCAAGCCTGCGCCGGCGCCCGAGGCGGGGCCAGCCTTATGGCAGGTGAAGCGCGGCGACCTGAACGCGACTTTGTTCGGGACGATCCATGTGCTGCCCAAGGATGTGCGCTGGCAGACCGCGCCGATCCGCGCGGCGATGGAGGGCGCGGACCGGCTGGTGCTGGAGGCGGCGGACTTGCAGGACGAGGCCAAGACGCTGCAATTATTCGAGACGATGGGGCGCAGTCCCGCGCTGCCGCCGGTAGAAGCGCGGGTGCCGCAAGCGGATCGCGCGCCGCTGACGAAGATCGTCACCGATAGCGGGTCGAGCACGCAATTGCTGTCGGGCTATGAAAGCTGGGCGGCGGCGATGCTGTTGTCGTCGGCGACTCAGCAGGCGCTGGGCGTGACGCAGGATAATGGCGTGGAACCGGCGCTGATCGCGACGTTCAGGAAGGCCGGCAAACCGATCGAGGGGCTGGAGACGGTGGAGCGGCAGTTCCGAGCGTTCGATACGCTGCCCGAAGCGACCCAGCGCCGCCTGCTGGTGCAGACGGTGCATGAGGCAAAGGATATGCGCGGGCTGTATGATCGCATCCTGAAAGCCTGGGCCACGGGCGACATGGATGCGATCGCGAAAGAGGATGAGATTGGCGAGCAGCCCGACCCGGTGGTCGAGGAAGCGGTGCTGGTCGCGCGCAACCGCGATTGGGTGAAGGTGATCGAGGGGATGAAGGGCAAGCCGTTCATTGCGGTGGGCGCAGGGCACCTGACGGGGGACGATAATCTGATCGCACTGCTGGAGGCGCGCGGGTTTACGGTGACGCGGGTTCAGTGATGCACCCAACGGATGTTGTGTCGTGCCTCATCCTTGCATTCGCGCCCTTTTCTGCTAAAGGGCCGCCTCCCGCTATGGTCATCCCTGGAGGCGTGGCGGGAATTAGTAACTCAAACCCAAGTTTTGGAGACACGCAATGAGCGATCAGCTTACGCTGTCGGCCGAGGCACGCGATCGGGCAGGCAAGGGAGCCTCCCGCGCCCTTCGCCGTGAAGGCCGCGTACCCGCCGTCATTTATGGAATGAACGAGACCCCCCTGTCGATCCATGTCGAGGAAAAGCTCCTCAACAAGCTGCTCGGCACCGGTCACTTCTTCAACTCGGTCGTCATGGTCGAAGTGGACGGCAAGAAGGTCCGCACACTTCCCAAGGACGTCGCGTTCCACCCGGTTTCCGATCGCCCGCTGCACGCGGACTTCCTGCGCGTGTCCGAACATGCCCAGGTGCATGTGAACGTGCCGGTGCGCTTCGAGAATGAAGACGCATCGCCCGGCATCAAGAAGGGCGGCGTGCTCAACATCGTTCTGCATGACGTCGAACTGATCGTCGATGCGGCCGAAATTCCCGACGACATCGTGGTCGACCTGACCGGTTATGACGTGGGCGATTCGATCCACATCAGCGCGGTCAAGCTGCCCAAGGGCGCCAAGGTCGTCGACACCAGCGACTTCAGCTTCGCGACGATCGTGGCCCCGTCCGCGCTCAAGAGCGCCGAGGGTGAGGCGGAAGCCGAGGCCGAATAAGCTACTTAACCCCTCCCCTTCAGGGGAGGGGTTGGGGTGGGGGAACGCCTCAGGCGCCGCTTCGGTGGGATAGCCCCCACCCCCGGCCCCTCCCCTAAAGGGGAGGGGTGATTTTTATGCAGATCTGGGCTGGCCTGGGCAATCCCGGTCCCACTTATGCGATGCACCGGCATAATGTCGGGTTCATGGCGGCCGACCTGATTGCGGACCTGTATCGGTTTTCTCCGCCCAAGAAGCAGTTCCAGGGCTGGACTCAGGAAGGGCGGATCGGGACGGAGAAGATCGTCCTGCTAAAACCCGCGACCTTCATGAACGAGAGCGGCCGCGCGGTCGGCGAGGCGATGCGCTTCTACAAGCTGACCCCGCAGGACGTGACCCTGTTCCACGACGAGCTGGACTTGGCGCCGATGCGGGTCAAGGTGAAGCGGGGCGGCGGCACGGCGGGGCATAATGGGCTGCGCTCCACCGACGCGCATATCGGGCCTGATTTCCGCCGGGTGCGGATCGGCATCGGGCATCCGGGGCATAAGGACCGGGTGCATGGCTATGTGCTGGGCAATTACCATAAGAGTGAAATGGACGCGCTGGCCGCGATGCTCGGCGCTATCGGCGCGGAGGCGGAGTGGCTGGCGAAGGGCGACGACGCCCGGTTCATGAACGAAGTGGCGTTGCGGCTGGCGGAGTAGACCGCTGTTCCCCGACGAAGGTCGGGGTCCAGGCGGCCGCCCGCACTGGACCCCGGCCTTCGCCGGGGAACGAGCGCCTAGTAGCTCAGCGACGGCGCGCGGGACTTGGCGATGCTGTCGATCGCCTTCAGGTCCGCCAGCAGGTTCGGAATCCAGTCCAGCGGCAGCATATTGGGGCCGTCCGAGGGCGCATTGTCGGGGTCTTCATGCGCTTCGGCGAAGATCGCCGATACGCCGACCGCGAGTGCAGCGCGGGCAAGTGCGGGGGCGAAGGCGCGCTTGCCGCCCGAGGAGCCGCCGCGGCCGCCCGGCTCCTGCACCGAATGGGTGGCATCGAACACCACCGGATAGCCGGTCTCCGCCATGATGGGCAGGCCACGGAAATCGCTGACCAATGTATTATAGCCGAACGACGTGCCACGATCGCACAGCATGATCTTGTCATTGCCGGTCGAGGCGATCTTGGCCGCGACATTGGCCATGTCCCAGGGCGCGAGGAACTGGCCCTTCTTGACGTTGATCGCAGCGCCGCTGTTGCCCGCCGCGAGCAGCAGGTCGGTCTGGCGGCAGAGGAAGGCGGGGATCTGGATGATGTCCACCACCTGACCGGCGGCGGCGCACTGGCCTGCATCATGAATGTCGGTCAGCACCGGGCAGCCGAGCGCATCGCGCACGTCCGAGAGAATGCGCAAACCTTCGTCGATGCCGATACCGCGTGCGGCATTGAGCGAGGTGCGGTTCGCCTTGTCATAGGAAGATTTGAAGATCAGCGAGATACCGGCGGCATCGCATTGTTTTTTAAGGACAGTTGCGACCATCAGCGCATGGTCGCGGCTTTCGATCTGGCATGGGCCGGAAATGAAGACGAAAGGCTTGTCATTGGCGAATTCCACATCGCGCACCATGACGGATTTCCGGGCAGTCGCTGCTTCAACCATCTTCTGTCTCGATTTCCCAATTCGCCCTGCTCCTAACCATCGCTGGCCATGAGCGACAGCGAATTTTACATTTTATGTTGCGACTGCGAAGGGTTGCGTTCGGTCCTTAGGACTACGAAATGATTGATTTAGCATCCTTTTCTGCCTGCTTCCCGGCCATCGGGCTGTGACCGCCGTCACACGGCCCAGAATTTCGCCAGTTGGGCAACGGATGCTTCGGCAGCCGCGCGGTCTGGCTGTTCATTGGCGTCATTATAGCCGAACCAGTCGTCCTGCCCGACTTCCTGCACGACGATGCCGTCACGCCGCGCCAGCATGCTGAGCGACCCATAATAAGCGCCATAGGTCGCCCCTGCCTGCGGGATCAGCCAGGCGATCTGGCCGCGCACCGGCACGATGCTTTCATCCCGCCATAAGGCGCGCGCGCCATAGCCGGTGCAGTTGATCACCGTCCTCTGTTTCAGCCGGGCAATGTCGCGGGGTTCATGAAATTCCATCGGTACGATGCGCCCGCCAGCGAGCAGAAAATCGTTCATCAACTGGTGCGACAGGTCCGCGATATTGAAGGTCAGCGAACTGTTGCGCCGCACGAAGGGCGCGCGGAACGGGTGGGTGCCGGGGGCGAGCATCACCGATCGCGGGGTGATGTCGCGCAGCCTTTCGTCCAGATAGAGGAAATGATCGGGATGCTCCGGTGCAGGCGGCGCTTCCATCGGGGGCTGCGCACTGTCGGACAGGCCGTAACGATCGGTCCATTCGACCGGATCGCCCGCCATGCCAAGGAAGCTCTGGAACATGGAGAAGGACGAGCGCGCCATGCTTTCCCAGCGGTCGGCGAATTTTGCATCCACCGCGCCCGCCATAGCGATCCGCGAATCGGGTGACCAGGTGCCGGTGGCGCGGGCCGAACGGACGTGCGGGAACTGCTCCTTCGCGTAGATCGTCACCGCCGCGCCCGCGCGCTGGGCGGTCAGCGCCGCCGTCAGGCCCAGCGCGCCCGCGCCGATCACCGCAATTTCCTTCGGGCTGTCGGCCATCGCCAGTCCGACGGCGACTTCGGCCGATCCCCAGGACAGCGACCAGCCGCTGCCGCCATGGCCGTAATTATGGACGACCTTGGTGCGTCCCACCTCCTCCACCTCGATCCGCGGCCCGGCGGCGCGGAACGGGCGCAGGCATACGGTGATACGGAACAGCCGGTCGGGCGTCGCGCGGATGGGGACCAGGCCCATCGCCGGATCGATCAGCCCTGCCGCGCCGGTGCCGCCGCCCAGGGATAGCGCCCCGGCGACACCCGCGCTTTTCAGAAAATGCCGCCTGTCCATATCGCCCGTCTCCCGCTGCTCCAAACCTTGTCCACCCCGATCAGACGAATGCAAGCGTGATAACCCGCAGCTTTATGCGGGATCGCGCTTGCGACGGGCTTGCGGTCGGGACTATGGGTGGATCACAACAAAATAAGGCGTCGCATTTCTATTGGGGCGGGTCCGTTCAGGCGGGGCCGTGGGGAGAAATATTGTGACCGTCGCTCTGCGCGCCATGTTTATGTCCAGCCTGCTGCTGGCGGGATCATCCCTTCATGCCCGGCCCATACAGCCCAGTTTGCAGGACAGTTTTCCTGTCGGCAACAGCGCGGGCGGGCTTTGCCAGGCGCAGAGCAGCGGGGGCGACCCGGCCATAACATCCATGTTCGACCGCGCCTGGACCCTATTGTGCCGCGATTCGGCGCGTCCGGTCGGCCAGATCTATGCGCTGCGCGGCGCGGGCGACATCGAATCGTTGGTCGCGCGCATCGCCAGCGTGCGTCCCGGCGCCATAAGGTGCAGCGCCGATGGCGGCGCGACTCTGCCGGGGCTGGGCATGGCGACGATGCGCAACTGCATATTGGAGGGCAGCGCCCTGCCCTATCGTCTGGTCGTCGCACGGCGTGGCGATACCAGCTATGTCGCGCAGGGTTTCGATGCCTATGCCAGCGCGCTGGACATCGCGTTGCGCACCGTGGCGCTGGACAGGCCGATCGACGAGAAGGTCGAGATTTCCGTGGTCGGCGGCACCGATGCGGCCGCCTTCGCGCGGTTGCAGGCGGCGACGCTCGACCCGCAAGTGGCGCTGGGTGAAGGCTATCGGCGCAATGCGGCGGGCGATTATGTGCAGGCGGCGGAATTTTTCGACACGCTGACGGATCGTTTGAACGGCGAATCGGACGCGACGCTGTCGGCTACGGAACGCGCGGCGCGGGCGCATGAATATGCGATCAACCGGGCGCTCCAACTGTCCAATCTTTCGGCATTCGATCAGGCCGATGCGCTGTTCGCGCAAGCCCGTGAGATCGCCACGGGCGATCCGGTGCAGTTGCGCCTGCGCCGCAATTTCCTGGCGATGCATGAGATAAACCGGGGCGATTATGCCAAGGCGCTGTCGATCCTGGACCAGCCCACACTCGATCCGATGATATCGGTGCCGGGTGACGGCGGCCTGTTCGTGTCGGAGCGGACGGCGGGCGAACTGAACGAGTCGATCCCGGTCGCCAAGGCGCTGGGCATGGCGCAGGTCGCGCGGCTGACGCCGGAAGAGCGGGTGGCGATCATAGATGCGCAGGCGCAGCAGTTGCGCGGCACGATGCTGAGGCTGAAGGGCGATCCGGCGGGTGCACGGGCGTTGCTGGAAAAGGCGCTGGCGGATGCCATTGCGATTCGCGAGGGGCGGGTCGTGTCGATCACCCGACTGCGCGCGCAATTGCTCGGCGAGATCGGCCTAACCTATGAGGCGCAGGGCGATTATGCAGCGGCGGAAGCGTCGATGCGCGCGGGCCTGGCCCTGCTAACGGTGCAATATCCCGAAACCGTCGCGATGAACGGCGCGCGGGCGCGAATCGCATCCTTCCTGGCGCGGCGGGCGCGCAAGGATGAGGCGCTGACGCTGTATCGCACGATCATTCAATCGACCCTGGAGAACAGGGTGAGCCTGACCGGGCTGACCAACCAGTTGCAGCCCTATTTCGCGCTGCTGGCCGCCGAAATACCGGCGCGGCCCGAACTGGCGGAGGATCTGTTCGCGGCCAGCCAGACGTTGCTGCGTCCCGGCGCTGCCGATTCGCTCGAACTCCTGTCCCGCAGCCTGGCCGCTGGCCCCGGCGAGGCGGCAAGCCTGTTTCGCCAGTCGGTGTCGCTGAACCGTGACATGGAGCGCACCCGGATCGCCATCGCGCAGATGACCGAGGCGAAGGCGGATGCCGCCGAAATCGCGACGCAGCAACAGGCACTGGCCGACCTGACGACCGCGCAGGCGCGGACTGTCGCGGCGCTGGGCGCCTATCCGCAATATCGCGCGGTGGGGAAGGAAATCCTGACGCTGGCCGATCTGCGCGGCGCGCTGCGGCCCGGCGAAGCCTATATGAAGCTCGCCCAGTTGGGCGATTCGGTCTATGCGATCTGGATCGACAGCGCGGGCGCCACCGGATACCGGCTGGCGATCACATCCGCCCAGATGGCGACGAAGGTCGCGGCGCTGCGCGAGACCATCTCTACGACCGTGGGCGGCGCGCAGACCACCTATGCGCTCGACCTGCCAGCGGCGCGCGCGCTGTTCGTCGATCTGTTCGCGCCGGTCGAGGATCGACTGGCGAGCGCCGACCATCTGATCTTCGAGCCTGATGGCGCGATGCTGCAATTGCCGGTCAATCTGCTGGTGACCAAGCAGGCGGGCGTCGACGCTTATGCCGCACGCAACACGAAAAAGGATGCCGACGAATTTGATTTCCGGGGGATCGACTGGCTGGGCCGCAGCCATGCGGTCAGCACGGCGCTGTCGGCCCGCGCCTTTCGCGACAGCCGCGCGGCCACATCGTCCGCCGCGAAGCGCGCCTATCTGGGCGCGGGTGAAAATGCGCGGACATTGTTGATGCGACCCGCCGCGTTCAATGCGACCGCCAATGCCGGTCCGGATTGCAGTTGGCCGATCAGCACCTGGAACCGGCCGATCCTCGCGACCGAATTGCGCGATGTCGCCGCGTTGCTGAAAGACGGATCGCCCGAGTTGTTGACCGGCAGCGCGTTCACCGATGCCGCTCTGCTGGGGCGGGGCGACCTCAACGATTTCCGCATCCTGCATTTCGCGACGCACGGCCTGGTCACCGCGCCGCGCCCGCAATGTCCCGCGCGCCCGGCATTGCTGACATCCTTTGGCCCGGTAGGGAAATCCAACGGGTTGCTGGAGTTCGGCGAAATCTTCAACCTGAAGCTCGATGCCGATCTGGTCGTGCTGTCCGCCTGCGACACGGCGGCGGGCGCTGGTACGCAGGTGAGCCGTGCCGCGGGGCTTTCGGGCGGCGGCGGGGCGCTCGACGGGCTGGTGCGGGCCTTTATCGGTGCGGGCGGGCGGTCGATCATCGCAAGCCACTGGCCTGCGCCGGACGAATTCAAGGCTACGGAGCGCCTGATCACGGCGTTGTTCACCGCAGCACCGGGGGAAGCGACGGCCAAGGCGCTGCAACGCGCCGAAATCGGGCTGATGGACCAGGCCGAAACATCGCATCCCTTTTACTGGTCGGGCTTTGCGCTGATCGGCGATGGTGCACGGCCCCTGATAGCCATGCCGTAATTTCAGAGTGGAGTTGTTGCGCCAATGGCCGCGTCAGGCCGCGCGTATCGTCAAGGATGCGGGGCCGTGGCGGCTCGTGCTGACGGCACTGCTGCTGGGTGCCGCGCTGGCGGTGGCGCGGGGAAGCTGGAGCCTGCCGGTCACCGGCGACGCCGAGGCGCGTCTCTACGACTTTCGCGCGACGAGCCTGATACCCCGAGTCGATCAGGACGAACGGATCGCGCTTGTCGTCTATAATGACGACACGCTGATCGCGACGCGCAAGCGGTCGCCGCTCGATCGGGCGATATTGGCGCGCGCGCTGGCCAGCCTGGACCAGATGGGCGCAAAGTCGATCGGCATCGATATGCTGTTCGACCAGCCACAGGACGAGGATGACGAGCTGGTCGCGCAACTACGCGCGATGAAGACGCCGACCTGGATCGGCTACGCCGAAATCGGCAACAATGCCGAACAGATCGGCTGGAGCCAGCAGCAGTTTCTCGATGCGTTCGTCAAGCGGGTGCAGACCGTCCGCACCCGACCGGCCAGCATCCGCCTGGTGGCCGACGCGGACAATGTGATGCGACGCTGGACCGAGCATAAGCGCGGCCTGCCGCCGATGCTGGTGTCCGCCATGGCACCGCGACATGCGCTGATGGGATATCTGGGCGGCATTCGCTATCGCGAACCGCATAGCGAGGACCGGCCGGTCTTCCCGAAATTTCCGATCGACACGCTGGCCGATCCGGGCGTCGCACCGCTCTTTGCCAGCCAGTTCAAGGGACGGCATATCCTAATCGGCGGCGACATCGTCGATATCGACCGGTTCGACACGCCGATGAGCGCCTATGGCCGACCGACCATGATCGGGCTGGAGGTACACGCCAATATGCTGGCGCAGGCGCTGGATGGCGCGCGGTTGCCGCATCTGCCGGGGCCGGTCCTGTGGATGATCGCTTGCCTGGTGGTGATCGCAGCGATGATCACGAGCCTGTCGGACCTGCGGCTGTGGCAGTTGATCCCGCTGCTAATCGGGCAGGGAATCGTCTTTGGCGTGCTGCCCTTCTGGTTGCAGGGGCAAGGATGGGACACGATCGGCCTGCCAGCGATCGGCTGGGCAGTCGGCTGGGTGCTGGCCTTTGCCGCGACCGGATCGGCGGCGCGCGCGGTCGGTTCGCAACAGCGGCGGTTCGCCCAGTCGGCGCTTGGCAAATATCTGCCCCGCACGATCGCCGCGCAGATATTGGCTGACCCCGACCAACTGGCGCTGCATGGAGAGAATCGCGATATCTTCGTGCTGTTCAGCGATCTGGAGGGCTTCACCAAGCTGAGCCACGCGATCCCGCCGGAACAGGTCGCCAAGATCATCAACCGCTATCTGGACATTATGAGCGACATCATCCTGGCGCATGGCGGCACGATCGACAAATTCGTCGGCGACGCGGTGGTCGCCTTTTGGGGTGCGCCGATCGCGCAATCCGACGATGGCATGAACGCGGCGAAGGCGGCCTATGCGATGTTCCAGGCGGGGGAGAAATTCCGCCATGTCGTGACCGCCGACCTGCCGGAGGGCGCGCCGCCGATGGGCAAGACCCGCGTCGGGCTGCATTGGGGCGAGGCGACCGTGGGCAATTTCGGCGGCAAGGGCCGGATGCAATATACCGCGCTGGGCGACAGCATGAACACCGCCTCGCGCCTTGAATCGGCGAACAAGGCGCTGGACAGCGGGATGATCGCCAGCCGGGAAGCGGTGGAACGATCCGGCCTCGACTGGTGGCGGCCGATGGGGCGGGTGCTGTTGCGCGGGCGCGCGACCCCGGTCGAAATCTTCGAGCCGGCACCGGAATTTCCGGCCAGTGACAGGGATCACTTAAGCCGAATCATTGCTGAGGTAGAAACGGATCAGAGCAAGGCACTGGCCGACCTCGCGGCCATGACGGCGCGATATCCGGCTGACGCTTCGCTCGCAAATCTGCTATACCGCCTCACCGCGCAGGAAGATGGAAATGCTTATGTCACAGGGTAAAATATTCGCCGCGCTGATCGCCGCCACGCTGGCCACCGCCGCCGCCCCGGTCATGGCGCAAAGCCTGGTCGTGCGGGCGTCCGGCCCGTCGGCCCGCACCTATCCCGCCGGTGCGAAGCTCGCACAGACCGCCAGCCTGTCGCTCAAGGCCGGAGATGTCGTGACCCTGCTCGACGGGCGCGGCACCCGGACCCTGCGCGGACCCGGCAACTTTGCCGCCAACGGCCCGGTGACGGCCGGCACCGACGACCGCAACACGCTGTCGTCGATCCTGGAAACCAAGCGCGTCCGTCGCGCCCGGACCGGGGCGGTCCGCGGTACCGGCGAGACCGGCCAGCCCCAGCGCAGCCCCAGCCTGTGGTATGTGGATATCAGCCAGCCATCGACCATGTGCGTCGCCGACCCCGCCAATATGCGGCTGTGGCGCCCCGCCAGCGTCAAGGCGGCGAGCATCACGGCCACCCCGGCAACGGGCGGCACGGGCGCGACCATCGCTTTTCCCGGCGGCGAAACGACCGCAGCCTGGCCGGTGGAACTGCCGGTCAAGGATGGGGTAAGTTACAGGCTGAACTGGACGGGATTGGCCCAGCCTGTCGTCATTCGCTTCACTGTGATGGATGCGACGGCGGAGGGGCTGGAGGAAATGGCGTCGACGCTGATCGCCCGCAAATGTCAGGCGCAGCTCGACCTGCTCGTCGAAACCGTGGCGCTTCCCGATGCGGGTCCTGCCAGCCCTGTCGGGTGAACGCACGCTTGTCAGCCCCATGATCGGCTGATAAGCCTTGATCATCCGACACATGCTCGAAACAGAGCAGAAAACTAAGACTTTCTGGTCGCACAGAAGTGATCCGGCACCGCCGGGTTCAGGGACTATCAGGCAGGGTGGCCGCTTTGGAGCCTTTGCCGCGATTCGACCGGGGGGTTTGTGTGATCGACAGGCGTTGGACTGTGTTGCTGGCAGCGGTGGGGGGCGTGGCATTGTCGCCCCCGGCCGCCTTTGGCCAGAGCAATTCGCTGCCGGACATTTCGTCACAGGGCGTTCCGACTCGTGAAGAACTAAGCCCCGAACAACGCGTGCCATCGCCAGCGGCTTCGCCCAGCCGCCTGACCGTCGATGGCGATATCGAGCGCGCGCCCTGCCCGCTGGCCGAACCTGCTTATGCCAATGTGACGATGTCCTTTGCCGACGTGCGCTTCAACGGCCTGTCGGTCGTCGATCCTGCGATGCTGCGCGACAGTTGGGAGCAGGACGCGAATCGCGACGTGCCGATCGCCAACGTCTGCACGATCCGTGATCGGGCCGCGACGGCGCTGCGCGCGATGGGCTATCTCGCTGCGGTGCAGGTACCGCCGCAGCGGATCGAGAAAGGCGGCACGATCCAACTGGACGTGCTGATCGCCAAGCTGGTCGCGATCGAGGTACGGGGCGATGCGGGTAACAGCGAAAAGCTAATCGCCGCCCATCTGGAAGCCCTGAAGGGCCAGCCGGTCTTCAACATCCGCGACGCCGAACGGCACCTGCTGCTCGCCCGCGACCTGCCCGGTTATGATGTGCGGCTGGCGCTGCGCCCGGCGGGCACCGCGCCCGGTGAGGTGATCGGCACCGTGCAGGTCACGCGCCAACGGGTGCAGGTGGACGTCAATATCCAGAATTGGGGATCTAAGGCGGTCGGGCGCTTCGGCGGCCTGGCGCGGGTCCAGATCAACGACCTTACGGGCATGGGCGACAGCACGACGCTGGCCCTGTTCAACACGTTCGAGACGCGCGAACAGACGGTTCTTCAGGCGGGACATAATTTTGCGATCGGCGGCGACGGCCTGCGAGCCAGCGGCGACCTCACCTATGCCTGGAGCCAGCCCGACGTCCTGAATGGCGGCCTCAAATCCGAAACGATGATCGTCAGCGCGGCGCTCAGCTACCCGCTGCTGCGCGCGCAGACCCGCAATCTTTCGTTGTCGGGCGGCATCGACATCATCGACCAGGACGTAAAGGCGCTGGGCGTCGCGTTGACCCGCGATCGGCTGCGCGTGCTGTTCGCGCGGCTGGAGGGCGGCGTTATCGACCCATCCAGCCTGATCAGCACCAGCGGCTATTCGCCGGTCGAGCCGCGTTGGCGCCTGGCCGGACAGGTCGAGGCGCGACAGGGCATTGCGGGTCTGGGCGCGAGCGACCGCTGCGGCCCTGCCCCGACCTTTGCCGGGTGCGCGCCCCCCAATGCCAGCCTTAGCCGCATAGACGGCGATGCGAGCGCCTTCGTGATCCGGGCCAGCGCGGTCGCAGAATTCCGGCCGATCCCCGACATCACGTTCAGCCTGGCACCGCGCCTGCAATATAGCCCCAACGCACTGCTGAGCTTTGAAGAGGTGAGCGCAGGCAATTACACCGTCGGTCGCGCCTATGATCCCGGCACGCTGACCGGCGACAGCGGCGCGGGTTACAGCGCGGAACTGCGCTATGGATCGCTGATGCCAAAGTCGGTCGACGACCTGACCGTCCAGCCCTTCGCCTTTTTCGACGCGATGTGGGTGTGGAACAAGAACGGTCAGGACAGCCACCTCTATTCGGCCGGCGGCGGCGTGCGGGCGCAATGGGGCAATCATGGCCGCGTGGACCTGACCGCCGGAACCCCGCTGCGCCGGGTCGGGGGCTATGACCGTGGCGACTGGCGCGTGCTGCTCTCGATCACCGCTCAACTCCTGCCGTGGACACGCTGATGACCCGCTCGCGCCACCTTCTTCGCACCAGCAGCGCGCTGGCCGCGCTTTCGACCGCGCTCGTCATGGGCGCGCCTGTGCAGGCACAGGGTTTGCTGGCCAACCCCTTCGTAAATGGCGGCGATGCCGTCGCCCAGGTTTCGACATCGACCAACCAGACCAACGTGCTGGTCAACGCCAATCAGGCGATCATCGACTGGCGCCCCACCACCGGGACTGCCGGCGCGACGATGAACGTGCTGCCCGAAGGCAACAGCCTGTTCTTCGACGCCAATTCCAGTGTCACCGACTTTACCGTGCTCAACCGCATCGCGTTGACCGACGATATTGGTGCGATCGACTTCCGCCCCATCGAATTAAACGGCACGATCCAGTCGCGCATCGGTAATGGCTTTGGCGGCAATGTCTGGTTCTATTCGCCCGGCGGCATCCTGGTCGGGGCGACCGGCCGGTTCGACGTCGGCGGCCTCGTGCTCACCACCAATCCGATCGACGTGACCGATGGGCTGTACGGCACCAACCAGGAAATCCGTTTTCGCGGGACCGATGGAAGTCCTTATGGCGTGACCGTGAATGCGGGCGCGCAGATCAACGCGCTGGCGACGGGCAGCTATGTCGCGATCGTCGCGCCCAGCGTCATCATGAACGGCCAGGTCAATGTCGATGGGTCGGCGGCCTATGTCGGGGCGGAGCAGGCGGACCTGCGGATCAATGGCGGATTGTTCGACATCGCCATCACGGTCGGCACCAGCCAGGCGCATGGCGTCGAACATAATGGCACGACCACCGGCCCGGCATCGACCAGCGCCGCCGATACCCAGCGCGCCGTGATGGTCGCGGTGCCCAAGAACCAGGCGATGACCATGCTGCTGTCGGGCAGCATCGGTTATACCGCCGCGACCGACGCGACGCTGGAGGGCAGCGCGGTCGTGCTGTCGGCAGGGCATGACATCCGCGAGGGCGCAATATGGACGCGCAGCCCGGCCGCCGAACTAGGCGCGATCGCCATTGGCACCGCCGATTTTTCCTCCGCCGTTACGGGCC
This sequence comes from uncultured Sphingobium sp., assembly GCA_964562225.1. Classification (GTDB taxonomy): domain Bacteria; phylum Pseudomonadota; class Alphaproteobacteria; order Sphingomonadales; family Sphingomonadaceae; genus Sphingobium. The sequence goes on along the minus strand of CAZLSU010000023.1, from coordinate 22,122 downwards.
AGGCGACCGGCACGATCACGATCGACCCTGCCACGAGCGGTACCACCTTGTTCCAGTCGACCGCCAGCTTCGGCGCGCAGGGCAACATCAGCGTGGTTGTGACGGAGGGGGAAACTGTTCGCGCGCAGCAGGGCCTATCGCTGACATCCACCATCGGGGCAGCCGGCGGGGCGATCAGCCTGACGGCGGATCGGGGGCTGATCGACGTCACCCCCGGCACGCTCAACCTGAATGCGCGCGGCGACGCTCAGAATGAATTCAGCGGCACGGGCGGCACGATCACCCTGAATGCCATAGGGGGCGGACGCATTGCCGCCGGGCAGATCGACGCCGACGCGGGTGCATCGGCGGGACCGAGCCGGAATGCGACGGGCGGCAGCGTCACATTGGACAGCAGCCTTGGCGGCGTGATCGAAGCAGCGGCCACCAATTTGCGCGCTAGCGGCGACGCGTTGTTCAGCGACGGCGAACCCAATCCCACCGGCGGGGACGGCACCGGGGGCGCGATCACCATCCAGAGCACGGTCGGACGTCTGCAACTGGGCGACGTCAATGCGGTGGCGCAGGCCAGCGCCGGCAATGCGTCGAGCGGCCAGGGCGGCACCGCGACCGGCGGCGATATAGTGGTCAATCTGTCCGGTGGCACCCATCAATGGAGTTCGCTGTTCGCCGATGTTTCGACCGCGGCGGGCTATACGACGCAGGGCGGGACGAGCGGCGGCGCGCAGGGTGGTGATACCGGCATTTTCGTCAGCGTAACAGGTAGCGAAACGACGCTGGATATCACGCGCTCCGTCTCCTTATACGCCGATGGCCGGTCTTTTGGCGGTGGCGCCGGGGCTGGCGCGGTGCGTGGCGGCGATATATTCGTCGGCACGGGCGACGGTGGCACGATCCAGGTCGCGCAGGATCTTTACGCCCAGTCGCGCGGCGACGGCAGCAATTTCAATATTGCCCAGGACACGCAGGTCGCGCCCGATGTGTTCGGCGGCAGGATCGACATTCAGGTCAATAGCGGCGCGATCAGTGCCGGGGCGCTGCTCCTTTATGCCGATGCAGCGGCCGGATTTGGCGATGTCCGGTCCGGCGTCGCGCGGGGCGGTACGGTGGTCGTCGATGTCAATGGCGGGACGTCGGGGGTAGGATCGCTGACCCTGACCGATTGCCCCATCTATAGCTGCCAGATCAGCGCGGGCGCGCGGGGGGGATCGGCGCTTGCCGGATCGGACGCGTTCGGCGGCAGAATCATCGTCAGCAACCTTGGCCTGTTTTCCTATACCGGGCAACTCTATGTCGAAGCCAATGGCCAGGGCGGGCGCTCGATCAATGGCGGCAATGGTCAGGGTGCGAACGGCACCGGTGGTCTGATCGACTTTTCCAACGACGGTACGGCGAACCTTGGCGAATTATATGTCGAAGCAAGCGGTAGCGCTTCTGAAACGTCCGAAGGCTTTTTCATCGGTTCGGGCAGCGGCGGGATCGGTCAGGGTGGAACCGCCAGATTCAGTAATTACGGCAATCTGACCGCTGCGCTGGCGCGCGTCACCGCCAATGGTGAAGGCGGCTTTGCCGGAGCCAATTGCGTGGAATGCACGGCCGATGAGGCGCCCTTCACCGCGGGCAATGGTGTCGGCGGTACGGTGGGCATATTGTTCAATGGCGGCGCGGCCAATATCGGCCTGCTGTCGGGCTATGCCGATGGCCTGGGCGGCACGGCCAGCAGCGGGCAAGAGTCCGGCGACATTGCCGGGATCGCCGGTAACGGCACGGGCGGCAATGTGCGGCTGGAAGCGTTCAGCGGCGGGCTGATCGCCAATTCGCTGATCCTGAGCGCCAACGGCCAGGGCGGGATGACGCAGGACGCCGTCAACCTGTTTACCAATAGCGGCGGAACCGGCACCGGCGGCAGCGCGACCTTCGCGATGGAGGCGACCGGCACCGCTGTGGTCGCGATCCCCAACATGATCGTGCGGGCCGAAGGCATTGGCGGCAATGCAGGTACGATCCGGCTCGACCCGGATGTTTCCGCAGTCGTGACGGCGCAGGGCGCAGGCGGCAATGCGACAGGCGGCAATGCCGGCATGGTGCTGGCAAGCGGCACCCTGACCGCCGCCAGCATTTCTCTCTCCGCCGAAGGCACGGGCGGCAATGGCAGCATCAACGAAACGCCGGGCAGCGGCGGATCGGCTGGATCGGCCAGCGGCGGGACGGCAACATTCAGCGTGGCCAGCGGCGGCCATGGGCTGACCGATGTGGTCGTCAGCGCAATTGGTGAAGGTGGACTTTCGCGTGATGGCAATGCGGCGGGCGGTAGTTCCGGCGGGAACGGCACCGGCGGTACGGCGCGCGCGGCTTTGGCCGCCAATGGCAGCATCGCCAATCTGACGGTCGCGGCGGACGGCATCGGTTCGGATGGCAACCAGGGCGCTACCCCCGGCAATGGCGGGATCGGACGGGGCGGTATTGCGGAGCTGGCCGCAACAGCGGGCACCTTCGTCATCTCCAACCGATTGAGCGCAAGCGCCGATGGCGAAGGTGGCGCAGTGGGCCTGGGCCGCATCAGTTCGACGCGCTTTGGCGGCGATGGCATCGGTGGTGGCGTCGCCGTGGCTGTGAATGGCCCGGCAACCGTGCTGCGCGTCGCCAATGTCGCTGCTACCGCCGATGGTGACGGGGGCGATGGTGGCCCGACGACCGAACCAGGCGGCAACGGAACCGGTGGTATTGCGGACATCGCGATTAGCCAGGGTGGCACATTGGCCTTTACCGGGCTGGCTGGGATATCGACCTTTGGCAATGGCGTCGCTGGCGGTGCCGGACGAGGCGGCGGATCGACCTTCCGCATCGACGGCGGCACGGCAACCAGCGGACCGGGTGCCGCTCTGCGGATCGACAGCGGTGCGCGCAGCACGACAAGTGCGATCGCCGGGTCCAGCCAGTTGTTGTTGACCAACGCCGCCGCCGCGCTTCCGGGCGTAACGCTGAGCGCGGTTTCGGACGTCAGCGCCAGCGGCACGGGTCGCGGCGGATCTATCCTGATCCGCAATGATGGCACGGCCACGGGGGGTCGCGCCGCAGCGAGCCTTACGGCGGATGCTTCGGCCATCGGCGCGGGCACAGCGGGACAGATCAGCCTGATCGATGAAGCGGATGCGGGATCATTCGCGGTGTCCGGTGCGGTTGCGTTGACCGCGCTGGGCACGGCCGATCCTGCCGCCAGCGGGGTTGTGGTCCGGTCCACCAAGGGTGCCGTAACGACCGGCAATCTGGCCGTCGTGACATCCGGGCCGATCGGCATGGATTTCGCTGGTGCCGGCGCGTTGCGCGCGTCCGGAAGCGCAGGGTTCAACAGCGACGGCGACATTAGCGTCGTGCACAACAATCGCACGGCTGGCACCGACAGCCTGTACGCGGCGCAGCAACTGCAAATGACCGCTGGTGGCGCGATCACAGGCGGGGCGGGCAGCCAGCTTCGGTCGGGCGGCAATGCCATAGTGCAAGCCGATACCGGCAATATCGCCCTCGCCCGCCTTGGCGCGACGGGCAATGTCGATCTGCGGGCGCCGCAGGGGGCCATCACTGTGTCGGAAGACCTTGCGTCGGGCGGCACCGTCACTGCTACTGCTGCTTTGGGCATAGATATTCGTGCGCTGGCCGACCTCGATGTCTCTACCGCCTCCGCCGGGCTGACCAGCGCCATCGCCATCGTCGGCGACCGTGCGCTGACCCTTGCCAACATAAGGGGCGGATCAATCCGCGCACAGGCCGGGTCCGCCCTCAGCTTGCAGACAGCAACCGCGGCGGCGGGCGGCATCGCAGCCGATAGCATAAACGCTAATGTCACCCTGACTAACGCCGTCGCACGCGATGCGGTGACCAGTCAGGCGGGCGGCACAGTGGGCCTGACCAGTGTCCGTGCAAGCTCGGCCGACATAGCGGGGGCAAGCGGCGTCACCCTCACCGATGTGGGCGCATTGGCGGGCGGCATCCGAACCGTGAGCAGCGCCGGTGGCTCCAGCTTGACCGATATCTCCGCAACCGGGGCCATCGACGTGAGCGCGCGCGATGCGGTTGCGCTTAATCGTGTCGCCGGTGCGTCGCTGGCCGTCAGCGGTGGCGCGCTGGACCTGCGGGCGGTTACTGCCACCGCGGGCGGCGTGCAGGCCAGCGGCAGCGACATCGTCATCGCCGACATGATCGCCCGCGATGCCGTGAGCGCAACCGCGAGCGGCACGGCGAGCGCGACCAATGTGCGCGCCGCATCGCTGGCGATGGAGGCCGCGACCAGCGCTACGCTTGTCGATAGTATCGCAACCGCAGGCAATGTCCGTGTCGTCAGCACCGCGGGCGAGGCCAGCCTGCGCAACGTCACGGCGAGTGGAGCGATAGCGGCGCGCGCCGGCAGCACCCTGACGGCAACAGCTCTCAGCGGAACGGCGTTGACGCTGGAAGCAGGGGGCAGCGTCGCGCTGAGCGATAGCGCAGCAGCCGCAGGCGGCGTGGATGTAAGCGGCCTCAATGGAACGCTGACCGGCGTGACGGCGAGCGACGCCATTACGGCGCGGATCGGCGACGCCTTGAACGCCACCAATATCAGCGGCGCTGCGCTTACTCTGACCAGTGGCGGCAACCTGTCGCTGACCGACGGCGTGGCACGCACGGGTGCAGTGACGGTGGTGAGCAATATTGGCGACGTCGCCTTGCTAAGGATCACCGGCGGGGGTGCCGTCATCGGTCGCGCGGGCGATATGTTGACGGCGACCGACGTGACCGGCGCGACGCTCGGCTTCGATGCAGGTGGCGATGTAGCACTTAGCAACAGCGGCGCGACAGGCGGAGCCGTTAGCGTCACTGGCGCGAACATCGCCTTGACCGATATCGGCGCGGTGGGCGGCATCTTCGCCCAGGCGCGGACCGCGCTGACCGGCGCGAACATCACCGGTGCCAATGTGGACCTGATTGCGGCTGGTGGCGTCAGCTTGACCGATAGCGAGGCGACGGCGGGCTTCGTCCGTGTCGATAATGGCAGCGGCCCGGCAACGCTGGGTAGAATAACCGCAAGCGGCGACATATTGGCCCGATCGGGCGGCGCGCTGACGATCAGCGATGCGCGCAGCGTAGCGCTGGCGGCCGATGGGGTGGGTGACGTCGCGCTGACGAACGTCGCCACGAGCGCGGGGGATATCCGCGTCAATAGTAGCGGCGGATTTGCCCGGCTTGCCGATACGACGTCTGCCAGCAATCTGGTGATCCGCGGGACCGGCGGCATCGGTTTGGATGGTCAGGTTCGGGCGCGCGCGCTGGCCGATATCGAAACGGCCGCCGCAATTGCGGTGAACGGCCAATTAACCGGCGGCCAGATCGCGCTGACCTCCGCCGATCTCGCGATCGCGGCGGCGGGTGGCATTCTTGCCGCGCCCGACGCGCCGGGCACCGCCGGCCAGCTCACGCTCAACGCCACAGGATCGGGCACCACTTTCCTGGGTGGCCCGGCCAATGGTGGCGGCTACAGCCTGTCGGGCACGGAAATGGCCGCGCTGCGCAGCCGCAGCCTGACGATCAATGCCAATGGCGCGGTCGAGATCGGCAGCTTTACCATGACGGCCGGTGCGGAAGGCAATATCGGCGACCTTGGGCTATTTTCGATCCTTTCGCCCACGACGATTCGCGTGAATGGCGCGGTGCGGATCGATACCATGCCGCGATCGGCGCAGTTGTTGCTGGGGGCCACCCAGCGAATTGTGGTTGATCCGGCCACAGGTCTGATCGATCTGCGCAGCAACGCCCCTGGCGGCCTTGGCGGCATAGTGCGGTTGCGATCGAACGCGGTCTATGTCGCGACCGATGCCGCCATAACCGCCATCGCAGGGCTGACCGACCCGACCCTGATCGACGCGCGGCTGGCGCAGAATGATGGGATCGTGCGGCCCGACAATATCGTGCGGGCCATCGACATCGTGCTGGAGGTCGGCGATGGGGCCTATATCCAGAATCTGGGCGCGGGCACCGGCTTTGACCAACGGCGCGGCTTTCTGGCGACCGGCAGCACCCTAGATATCGATACGGCCAGCGCCGACACGCGCGTCGTCATCAACGGCCAGTTGCAGGATGACGCGACGCCGGTCGGGTTGCTCAGCGGTTTGACTGTGGCGCCGATCATCATGGTCAATGGCGTGCGCGGCCCGGCGGCGGGCGGGCGGTTCGACCAGCGATCGACGGTCAATGGCTGCCTGATGATCAATCCGGGGAGTTGCGCGGGTGGCGTCGATCCGGTTGTCGGCGGCAGCGTAGGCGGTGTCGGCCATGAGGGCGGGCCGCAAGCCCCCCTGACGCAATCCGGCCAGGATGTGCTTGAAACCATATTGGACCCGGCGATCGTTGCCGCGCTGGCGGCGCCGTCGATCATCACGACAATCGAACTGCGCGACTTCACGCCGCAAGCCTATCTGCCGCTGATCGACGAGCCGGTGACGGGCGCGGGCAATGACGATCTGTGGCAGTGCGACGAAGACAAGCCGGGCTGCGCCCGTCCCAACCCTTGAATGGATGGTGTCACACACATGATAGCACCGTCATTTCAGGGCAGGACCGAAGATTGAGGAACCATGGGGGCATGGGCATGACAGGGATCATAGGCAGCGGCAGGGCCGGGTTGATGGCGGTCATGGTCGCCGTTGCGCTGTTGTGCGCTGTCGTGCTGGGCGCGCCCGGACGGTCTGCCCCCGCGCCCGCCGCCGCCTTTCAGGGTGTTGCGACCTGCGCGGGCACGACCTGCCACGGCCGGATAGAAGGCGATGGCGCCGTCGTGCGGCAGGATGAACTGGCGCGCTGGCAGGAACCCTCCACGCCCGGCGGCGCGCATAGCCGGGCTTTCACCATATTGTCGGGCGCGCGCAGTCGCCAGATCGCCGCGACGCTGGGGATTGGCGATCCGACCGGCGCACGCGAGTGTCTGGGTTGCCATTCGACCCCGGCGAACGGCGCACGCGGGCCACGCTTCCTGACGCAGGACGGCGTGGGTTGCGAGGCCTGTCACGGGCCTTCGGGTCGCTGGCTGTCGTCCCACTATGCCGTGGGCGGCACGCATGCGGCCAATGTCGCGGCGGGCATGGTCCCGCTGGAAAAGCCGCAGGTGCGCGCGGCCGTCTGTCTGGATTGCCATTATGGCAGCGCAGACAATGGCCAGTTCGTCACCCACAGGATCATGGCGGCGGGCCATCCGCGCATCAGCTTTGAACTCGACCTGTTTTCCACATTGCAGGCGCATCATAGCGAAGACGCCGACTATGCGGCACGCAAGGGCCGCAGCGACGGCGTCGCGCTGTGGGCCGTGGGGCAGGCGATGGCGTTGCAACGGGCGCTGAACCTCTATGGTGGCGCGCGCGGGACGCAGGGCGCCTTTCCCGAATTCACCTTCTTCGATTGCCATAGCTGCCACCGTCGCATCTACGACCAGGCCGATCGGGTGAAGACGTTCGATGCCAATCCGGGCCGCCCGATCCCAGTCGGCATGCCGCCGTTCAACGACGAAAATATGATTTTACTGGCCGCCGCCGCGAAGGTCGCCGCCCCTGCCCTCGCGCCCCGGCTCGATGCCGACAGTCGCGCGTTCCACGCGGCCCTTGCGCAGGACCGGCCGGCCGCCATCGCCGCCGCCGCACGACTGGCGCAGACGGCGGGCGTGCTCGCCGATGCGCTGGGGCAGGCGCGTGGCGACATGGCCTTTGCAATCCTGGATCAGATATCGAGCACCGCCATCCGTCCGCGCTTCACCGATTATACAGGCTCGGTGCAGGCGGTGATGGCGGTGGATACGCTGCTCAATGCGCTGGTGCGGTCCGGCCATGTCACCCTGGGCGCGGCGGCAAACATCCGGGCGAATATCAATCGCGCCTATGCGGCGGTGAATGATCCCAATGCCTATCGGCCCGGTGATTTCCGTACCGCGCTGGGCAGCGCGACAAGCGCGATCGGAGCCTTGCGGTGATGCGGTTTCGTCCGTTAGGCTTTTCCGCGATCGCCGCCCTCCTCCTCACCTCCTGCGGTGGCGGCGGAGATAGCGGGTCTTCGCCTACACCCGCGCCGACCCCGACGCCCACGCCCGCACCGACCAATGTCTATACCGCCCCGGCGCAGGAATCGCTCTCCATCGTCGATGTCGAGACCATCGTTGCCCGCGCCGCCGCCGAAGCGCAGGCGCGCGGCGCGCCCGCCATCATCGCTGTGACCGACCGGCTCGGCAATGTGCTTGCGGTCTTTCGCATGAACGGCGCACGGGACACCGCGATCGTCAGCGCCGCCCCCAACGGCGTCAACATGGACGTGCAAAACCTGACCATCCCCGCGTCAGCGGGGGCCATCGCCAAGGCTATTACCGGGGCCTATCTGTCCAGCGGCGGGAACGCCTTTTCATCGCGCACCGCCAGCCAGATCGTCCAGCAGCATTTCCCGCCCGCACCAAGCACGGCGGGCCTGGAAAGCGGCCCGTTGTTCGGCGTGCAGTTCAGCCAGTTGCCCTGTTCCGATCTCAATGCGCGTTTTTCATCAACGGGGACCGGCGCGTTGATCGGGCCAAAGCGTTCGCCGCTGGGCCTGTCGGCCGATCCGGGTGGCTTCCCGCTTTATAAAAATGGCGTGCTGGTCGGCGGCATCGGCGTGATGGCGGACGGCCTATACGGCTTTGATCCCAACACGCTGGACGTGGACGACGATGCCGACGAGCATATCGCGCTGGCAGGAACCGTGGGGTTTGAAGCGCCTGAGACGATCCGCGCGAACCGGATCACGGTCGACGGCACGTCGCTGCGTTACAACGACGCAACCTATGCGCAGATCGTCGCGGGGGGTACGCCCAGCTATACCGCCGCACTTTCGACCGGCAATCTGATCGCGGTGCGCGGCTATTTCGGCGACATCAGCCCCGCGATCCGCGCAGGTACATCCTATGGCAGCGAAGCGTCCGGCATCCGCGCCGCCAAAGCCACCGAGTTCGCCAATGTCGATGCCTTCATCCTGACCGATGGCGCGGGCGCAAACCGCTATCCCGTGCGCGCAGGCACCGATGGCGGGCTGACCGCCGCTGAATCCGCCGCGCTGCTGGAGGAAGCGTTCAAGATCATGGCCCGTGCGCGCGGCCAGATCCGCCAGCCGCTCGACAGCCGGGCGCAGGTGTCGATCTCGCTGGTCGATACGACCGGGGCGGTGCTGGGCGTGGTCCGGGCGCCCGATGCGCCGCTGTTCGGCACGGACGTGTCGCTGCAAAAGGCGCGCACCGTCGCCTATTTCTCCGGCCCGACCGCCGACGCCGACCTGTCGGTCAATACGGGGCCGGACATACGGGCCTTTGTCAGTGCGTTCGAGAGTTTCCTGTCCGAACCCAACAGCCTGAACGGCAAGTTCGCGATGACCGCGCGCAGCATCGGCAACCTGTCCCGGCCCTATTTCCCCGATGGCGAAGTCGGCCGCCCGCAAGGCCCGCTGTCGCGCCCGGTCGAACAGTTCAATCCTTTCTCGACCGGGCTGCAATCGGCGCTGATCACCGGCGATCTCGCCACGCATCTGTCCTTCATCAGGGGCGGAAGGTTGAGCGACGTGCCCCAGCTTTGCACGGGCATCGCCAAGCTGGCCAATGGCATCCAGATATTCCCCGGCGCGGTGCCCGTCTATCGCGGCAATGTCCTGGTCGGCGGGTTGGGCGTGTCGGGCGACGGCATTGATCAGGATGATATGATCAGTTTTCTGGGGTTGACCAATGGCGGCGCGCGGATCGGCGGTGGCATCGGCCAGGCACCGGCGACGATCCGTTCCGACCAGATCGTCATCGCGGTCGGCGCGGGGGTGCGGCTGCGTTATGTCAGTTGCCCGTTCGCGCCGTTCCTGGACAGCAGCGCCAATAATGTGTGCCAGGGTTTTTAGGGCGTGTTGATGTCCGCACTTCTGCCGCTGGTGGCGGCTCTGGCCGGGCAACCCGCCCCTGCGCCGCCGCCGCCTCCACCGCCCCCCGACAATTGGGAGGACATACTCCGAAGCCAGGAGGAGGATGCGCCGGTCGATGGCCGTCGTCGCCCCGGTTATGAGCGCGACCTGCCCGATCGGGTGACGCAGGATAATCCGGGCGCGATCAGCGCCCCGCCGCCATCGGCTTTCCCGACCGACCAGGTGCCGGTGCCCGATCGCTGGCGGCTGGTCGAAAGCCTGGGCGTGGTCAAGGAACGCTGGTTCGATCCCTATAACCAGAACACGCTGAAGGGCGATCGGCCTATCGACCGGGCAAAGGTCAAATGGCTGCCTATTCATGGTGACGACTGGTTTTTCGTCGCCAATGCCGTCAGCGATACGGTGATAGAGCCGCGCACCTTCCCGATACCGGTGGGCGTCCAGACCACCGAGCGCCCCGGCAGCCTGGATGTGTTCGGCAAGGATGCGAGTGTAGTCGCCTCGCAGACCTTCATCGGCGGCGTGGCGCTGATCAAGGGCGCGACCGCGTTCAAGCCGCCAGACATAGAATATCGCGTCACGCTCGCCTTCAACGCATCCTATGTGAACGTGCCGGAACGGCGCGTGCTGTTCGTCGAACCCAGCAAGCCTAGCCACCGGACCGATCATTTCCTGGGGGTGCAGGAAGCCTTTATCGACAAGCATCTGGGCAACACGTCTGATCGTTTCGATTTCCTGTCGGTCCGGGTCGGCATTCAGCCGATCCAGTCGGATTTTCGCGGCTTCCTGATCAATGACCAGCAATTGGGCATCCGCCTGTTCGGCACGCGCGACAATAACCGGTTCCAGTTCAATCTGGCGGCCTTCTGGCGGCTGGAGAAGGACACCAATTCGGGACTCAACTCGGTCATCGAGCGGCCGCGTTATGATTTCGTCTTTCTCGCCAACCTGTATCGGCAGGATTTTCTGATCCCAGGTCTCACCAGCCAGATAACGGCGGTCTATAATCTCAATCGCGAAAATGAAGGCGTGAGCATAGACGATAATGGTTTCCCGATCCGCCCGGCGTTGCTGGGCAATCTGCGCGCGCGTGCCTATGATGTGGTCTATCTGGGGTATAATGCCGATGGCCGGATCGGGCGGTTGAACTTGACGGCGTCGATCTATGGCGCGCTGGGGGAGGACCGGAACAGTTTCTTCACCGGACGCAGGGCCTATATCCGGGCCTTCTTCAGCGCGGCGGAATTGAGTTATGATGCCGACTGGATGCGTTTCCGGCTGTCGGGCCTATACGCCAGCGGCGATGGCAATCCTTATGATAACAAGGAAAACGGGTTCGACGCGATCTTCGAGAATCCGGTCTTCGCCGGGGCGGATACCAGCTACTGGATCAGGCAGGCGATCCCCTTCGCGGGCGGCGGGCGCATGGTCAACCTCAACGGGCGCAATGGCATTCTCAATTCGCTGCGGTCGTCCAAGGAACAGGGCCAGTCCAATTTCAACAATCCCGGCACGATGCTGCTGGGCGCGGGTACCGATCTGGACCTGACGCCGACCTTCCGCCTGTCGGCCAACGCCAATCATCTGTGGTTCCAGAACACGGCGACGTTGGAGGCGCTGCGGGTAGAAGGCAGCATTCCCAAGGCGATCGGCTGGGATCTGTCCACCGCCGCGATCTGGCGGCCCAAGGCGACGCAGAATATCGTGTTCCGCCTGTCGGGGGCGGCGCTGTTGCCGGGCAAGGGGTTCAAGGATCTGTTCACCAATCGTGACCGTAACCGGTCCTATTATTCCGTGCTGGCCAATATCGTGGTGAGTTACTGATGCGTCGGCTTTTCCATCCGTCATCCCAGCGAACGCTGGGATCCCTCTTCTCTTCTGCGGTGCGGAAAGGAAATGCGATCCCAGCATTCGCTGGGATGACGGTCGTTTTATTGCTGCTCGCCCTCCTCATCCCCGCGGCCCTATTACGCGCGTCGGGCGAGGAAAAACCAGTCAAGCGCCAATATGTAACCGCCCCCTCCGCCCCGATGAGCCAGACGGCGGAACAGGTCGCGGCCAAATCGTCGGGCTGCACGTCCTGCCACGTCCAGACCGACGAGCCGTCGATGCACGCCACCCCGGCCGTGATGCTGGGCTGCACCGATTGCCATGGCGGCGACGCCAATGTGCGCGGCGATCCGGCCCATGGCTTTGCAGACCCGGCCTATGTAACCGCGCGCGACAAGGCACATGTCCTGCCGACCTATCCGGCAAGCTGGCACTATCCGTCCTCCGCCAACCCGGTGCGCACCTATGCGCTGCTCAACAAGGAAGCGCCGCAGTTCGTGCGTTTCGTCAACCCCAGCGATTATCGCGTCGCACGCGAAGCCTGCGGTTCCTGCCACATGCAGACGATCGAGGCGGCGGAGCGATCGCTGATGGCGTCGGGCGCGATGCTGTGGGGCGGCGCGGCCTATAATAATGGCGTGGTGCCGTTCAAAAATTATATCTTCGGCGAGGCTTATACGACCGATGGCAAGCCCGCGAAGATCGTGTCACCCGGATCGCCGCCGGGCACGCTGACGGACGCGCAGAAGGCGCGCGGGGCGCTGGCCGAACTTTATCCCCTGCCCGCCTGGGAGGTGATCCCGCCCGGCGACATCTTCCGCGTGTTCGAGCGTGGCGGGCGCAATATCGCCACGCAATTCCCCGAGATCGGCCTGCCAAGTCCGTCCGGGTCGATCCAGCGGCTGGAGGAACCGGGGCGTCCGGACCTCAAACAATCGAACCGGGGATCGGGCACCGGGCTGCGCGTCGCCATCCCCGTGCTCAACATCCACAAGACCCGCCTCAACGACCCCTATATGTGGTTCATGGGGACTAATGAGCAGCCGGGCGATTATCGCCATTCGGGCTGTTCTGGCTGCCATGTCATCTATGCCAATGATCGCGAACCGCGCCACAGCCTGACCTATGCGCCCTATGGCCGCGACGGCCAGACCGCCACGATCGACCCGACGATAGCGGGAAAGATGGGACATGGCGCGCTCAAGACCGGGCATGAGGGCGAGGAAGAGGCACATCCGGTCGCCGCCGCCAAGGAAGTCAAGGAAAGCGGCCACCCGATCCGCCACGCCTTCACCCGCGCGATCCCGACCGCCCAGTGCATGACGTGCCACATGCACCAGCCCAATATCTTCCTGAACAGCTATCTGGGCTATACGATGTGGGACTATGAGTCCGACGCGCCGCTGATGTGGCCCGAGAAACAGAAATACCCCACGGCCGCAGAGGTCCATGAGGTGCTGGAGCGCAATCCCGAAGGGGCCGCGCCCAAGGGCAACTGGTCCGACCTCGATTTCCTGCGCAACGTCTATGACCTGAACCCCAAGGCGAAGGACACGCAGTTCGCCGACTATCACGGCCATGGCTGGAATTTCCGCGGCGTGTTCAAGCGCGACCGGGAGGGCAATCTGCTCGACGCGGACGGCAAGATCGTATCGCCCGATGATCCGGAGAAGTGGCGCAAGAAGGACGAACCGAAATTCGTGCCCGTCGGTACCAATCCCGGCAAGACCGTGCATATGATGGACATCCATGCCGAAAAGGGCCTGCAATGCGCCGACTGCCATTTCGCGCAGGACAGCCATGGCAACGGCATGATTTATGGCGAGGTCGCCAATGCGGTGGAGATCGGCTGCAAGGACTGCCACGGCACCGCGGACGCTTATCCCACATTGCTGACGTCCGGCCCGGCGGCGCCGCCCAAGGGGACCAATCTGGCGCTGATCCGCAACCCGGACGGCCAGCGCCGCTTTGAATGGTATTATGACGCCAGCGGCAGCCGCCGCCTGATCCAGCGGTCCGTGGTCGATCCGAAGCTGGAATGGGAAGTGTCGCTGGTGAAGGACAGCGTCGATCCCGCCAACCCGCATTTCAACGCGCGCGCCGCCCGATCCAAGCTGATGAGCAAATCGGGCGCGGAGGATGGCAGCTTCGCCTTCGGGCCGGGCGTCGCGAAAGAAGACCGTGCGCATGACCCGGATCAGATGGCGTGCTTCACCTGTCATCTGAGCTGGACGACCAGTTGCGGCGGCTGCCACTTGCCGATCGAGGCCAATTGGAAGACCAGCGTCCACAAATATGAGGGCGGCGAGACGCGCAACTTCGCGACCTACAACCCGCAGGTCGCGCGCGACGAAATGTTCCAGCTCGGCCGTCATCAGACCACCAAGGGCAATCAGATCGCCCCGGTCCGCTCCACGTCGGCGCTGGTGCTGTCTTCGACCAATATCAACCGTGAGCGCATCTACACCCAGCAACCACCGATCAGCGGCATCGGCTTCTCAAGCCAGGCATTCGCCCCGCACTTCCCGCATACCGTGCGCAAGACCGAGACCAAGATATGTTCGGACTGCCACCTGTCGGACAAGGACGACAATAACGCCATCATGTCGCAACTGCTGTTGCTGGGCACCAATTTCGTCAACTTTATCGGGCTTAATGCCTGGACGGGTCTGGAGAACGGGTTCGAGGCGGTTCGCGTCACCGAATGGGACGAGCCGCAGGCGGTGATCGGCTCCTATCTTCAGAAATATGCCTATCCCGATTATTGGCGGCTGCATGTCGACCAGAATAAGCGCGAGTTGAAGAACTGGACGCGCGGACGCTTCTTCGACGGCAAGGCGTCGGGCGAGACCCAGGCGGTCGAGGAGTTCCGCAACATCGTGCAGGGCACGAAGGGCAAGGTCGGCTGCCTGCAACTGCGCGGCGAATATATGTTCGTGGCAGAGGGAGCCGGGGGCCTGCGCGCCTATGACGTTGCCAGCATCGCCAATAAGGGCTTTTCCGAGCCGATCGTCACGGCACCCTTCTCGAAGCTGGGCCAGAATACGCAGGTCAAGTCGCGCAACGCCACCTGCGTCGCGCTGCCAACCAATCAGCCGATCAATCCGCTGCGGTCGACGCCCGAATTGCGCAAGATCAACCAGGAACAGCCCTTCCTGCCGATCTATAATTATGCCGCGATCACCGATAGCGACGAAGGGCTGATCCTCGCCGACATCACCACGCTGGCCGATGGCGAGTTCCGCAACAATTTCCTCAAGCGCGCGGTGACATGGAATCCCGACGGCGTGCTGAAAGGCGCGCGGCACATCCATCTGGCGGGGCAGATCGCCTATATCACGGCCGATGCGGGTCTGGTCGTGGTCGATCTTGCCGATCCGCTGCACCCGCGCCTTGCCGCCGTGCGGCCGTTGCGGGACGCGCGGTCCAGCGCGATCCAGTTCCGTTACCTGTGGGTGACCGATGCCGATGGTCTCAAGCTGTTCGACGTCACGAAGCTGGACAATCCGGTGGCGCTCCCCGCCGCGACCATCCCGCTGGCGGACGCCCGCCGCGTCACGATCGCGCGCACCTACGCCTATGTCGCGGCGGGCGCGGAAGGGCTGGTGATCGTCAATGTCACCAATCCGACCAGGCCGGTCGTCTATGCCAGGGAGAGTTTTGGCGGAGCACTGAACGACGCGCAGGATGTCGTGATCGGCACGACGAACGCATCGCTGTTCGCCTATGTGGCGGACGGGCGGAACGGCCTTAAGGTGCTGCAACTGACCAGCCCGGCCAGCCAGCCCAATTTCTACGGCTTCTCCCCCGCGCCCAGGCCCGAACTGATCGCCTGGGCACGCACCCCCTCCCCTGCGCTGGCCCTGTCACGCGGGCTGGAGCGTGACCGGGCGGTGGATGAAACCGGCGGGCAGATCGCGGTGTTCGGACGGCTGGGCGCGCGGCCCTTCACGCGCAGCGAAATGGAGCGGCTGTTCCTGACGGCGAAGGGCATTCCCTATAAGGTCAGCGACACGGCCGACATGCGCGGCTGGCGTCCGCCGATGAAAATGGCGGCACCCTGAACTTAAGTGCAGAAGTGGTTGCTCCGGCACGGACTTTTGCGCATGACGCATTGATGCACCGCCTCCGACCCGACCAGTCGCTCTTCGCTCTGCTTGTCGCCTTTGCGGTGGTGATCATCGCGGTAGGCGGCACTTTCTGGCTATATCGCAGCCAGCAGACCAGCATGGGCTGGGTCAACCACACGCTGCGCGTCGAAAACCGCCTGTCGATGGTCCTGTCCCGCGTCCAGGCCGCCGAAAGCAGCCAGCGCGGTTTCATATTGACGGGGGATCGGACATTTCTTGCTCCCTATGCGGAATCGCGGCGCGCGCTGTCCAGCGAACTGGCAAAGTTGCGCGCGGACATTTCCGATAACCAGCCGCAGATGGAAGATCTTGACCGGCTCGATCAGGCCGTTTCGCAGCGTATGGAGCTTTTGCAGCGCGGCATCGACAGGCAGCGTTCCGGGCAAAATTTCGGCCCCCAAATCTATGCGCCCGGACTGATAAAGATGGCGCAGGTGCGTGCGTTGATCGCCCATATGAAAGCGCGGGAGGAACAGTTGCTGCGCAATCGCAGCATCGAGGCCACGCGCCTGAGCAACTGGGTCAGCTTTGGCCTGGCCGTCAGCACCGCGCTCATCGTCATTCTGGGTCTGATGGCATTGCTCGCCGCGCGCCGTCGCCTTCAGGAGGCGCAGGCCAGCAGCGCCGCACTGGAAGAAGCCAACAATATGCTGATCGCCGAGGCGCAGGATCGCGAAGCGGCCGAGGCGCAGATCCGCCAGTTGCAGAAAATGGAATCGATCGGCCAGTTGACCGGCGGCATCGCGCATGACTTCAACAATATGCTGGCGATCGTTATCGGGTCGCTCGATATGGCCAAGCGTCGCCTGACGGGGGATGTCGACCCCCGTGTCAGCCGCAGCATCGACAATGCGAACGAAGGCGCGCAACGCGCCGCGCAACTGACATCGCGCCTGCTCGCCTTTTCGCGTCAGCAGCCGCTCGACCCCAGGCCGACCGATGCCAACAAGCTGGTTGGCGGCATGTCCGAACTGCTGCGGCGAACGATCGGTGAAGCGGTGCGGGTGGAGACCGTATTGGCGGGCGGCCTGTGGCGTGCGCATATCGACGGTAGCCAGTTGGAGAATGCGATCATCAACCTGTGCGTCAACGCCCGTGATGCGATGCCCGATGGCGGGCACCTGACGATCGAGACCGCCAACGCCCATCTGGACGATGCTTATGCCGCGGGTCATCCGGAGGTGGAGGCTGGGCAATATGTGATGGTATCGGTCAACGACACGGGCACAGGCATGCCGCCCGACGTCATTGCCCGCGCGTTCGACCCCTTCTTCACGACCAAGGGCGTTGGCAAGGGCACGGGGCTGGGCCTCAGTCAGGTGTTCGGCTTCATCAAACAGTCGCGCGGCCATGTGAAAATCTATTCCGAGCCGGGCGACGGCACGGTCATCAAAATGTACCTGCCGCGCTTCTATGGTGCCGACAGCGACAGCATGCCCTATGCGGCGGCGGCGCCGGAAAGCCTGCCGCGCGCCAAGGATGACGAAATCGTCATGGTAGTCGAAGATGAGGACAGCGTCCGCCACATGTCCGTCGATTCGCTGCGGGAACTGGGTTATACCGTGGTGCAGGCGTCGGACGCCGCGCAGGCGCTCAGCTTGCTGGCGATCCAGCCGCGCATCGACCTGCTGTTCACCGACATCGTCATGCCCGACATGAACGGCAAGATATTGTTCGACCGCGCGCGCGAACAGCGACCCGACCTCAAAGTGCTGTACACGACCGGCTATACCCGCAACGCCATCGTGCATAACGGCATGCTAGATCCTGGGCTGGCCTTTCTGGCCAAGCCATTCACGCTGGCGCAGCTCGCCGTGAAGGTGCGGCAGGTGCTGGACGGGGTGGGCTGACGCCCCTAGCGTTCAGATCTTCTCCAACAACCTGTCCGCCTGCGCGCGCGCCTCTGTGGTGATTTCGGCACCCGACAGCATCCGCGCAATCTCCTCGCGCCGCTCGGCATCATCCAACGCATGCACACCGGTGCGGGTCACTATGCCGTCACTGGACTTGGCGATCAGCATATGACCAGCGCCGCGTGCCGCGACCTGCGGGCTGTGCGTTACCACCAATATCTGATTGGCCTGCGCCAGCCGCGCCAGCCGGTCGCCGATGGCGGACGCAACCGCGCCGCCGACGCCCCGGTCGATCTCGTCGAAGATCAGCGTGTCCGCCCCGCCCTGTTCGGCCAGTGCGACCTTGAGCGCCAGGATGAAGCGCGACAGCTCGCCGCCTGAGGCAATCTTGACCAGTGGCGCGAAGGGCGCGCCCGGATTGGTCGAAATCGCAAACTCCACCCGGTCCATCCCCTGCGCGCCCCATTGGCCCTCATCGAGTAACGCGATATTCGTGCGAAAGCGGGCGGCGTCGAGCTTCAAGGGCGCAAGTTCGCCAGCGACGGCCGCATCCAGTTGCACGGCGGCCGCTGTGCGCGCCTCGGAAAGCGCGGTTGCGGCGGTACGATAGGCTTTCGCCTTTATCGCCACATCGGCTTCCAGCGCCGCGATATGCTCTTCACCGCCCTCGATCGCTGCGAGACGCGTCGCCATGTCCGTGCAAAGCGCGGCCAGATCGTCAGGCTGCACCTGATGCTTGCGCGCCAGTGCGCGCAGGTCGAACAGCCGGGTTTCGATGGCATCGAGGCGCGCCGGATCGAAACTTAGCGCGTTGGCGGCCTGCACCAGCAGATCCTCCGCCTCGCTCGCCTCGATCACCGCGCGATCGAGCGACGCCAGCACCTCGGCCAGCAGCGGAAACTCTCCCGCGATGCGATCCAGCCGCCGCGCGGCCTGTCGCAACTGGGCAAGGCCACCATCCGATCCGGTCAGGCAGTCGGTCACGGCGACCAGATCGTCGGTCAGGCGCTCGCCCTTCTGCATCGTCGCGCGCTCACCGGCCAATATCGCCTCTTCGCCCGGATCGGGCGCGAATTTGGTCAGTTCGGCGACGGCATGGGCCAGATAATCGCGATCGCGCGCGGCGCTGTCCACCGCCGAACGACTGTCCGCCAGCAGACTCTCCGCCGCACGCCAGGCGGCATGGGCCGATGCCACCGCCGACGCATCGCAGCGGCCATAGGCGTCGAGCAGCGCGCGATGCCCGCGCGGATTGAGCAGGCCGCGATCGTCATGCTGGCCGTGGATTTCCACCAGCGCCCCGCCCACTTCGCGCAGCAGCGCGGCCGAACATGCCTGATCGTTGATGAAGGCGCGGCTCCCGCCATCCACTTTGAGCGTGCGGCGGATGATCAGCGGTTCGCCCGGCTCCATGGCCAGATCATTCTCCACCAGCAGCATGGCAGCGCGGTGGCCCGCGGCAATCTCGAAGGTCGCGCTGACGCTCGCCTGCGCCTCGCCATGACGCACCAATCCGCTGTCGGCGCGCGCGCCCAGCGCAAGGCCCAGCGAATCGAGCAGGATCGACTTACCCGCACCGGTCTCGCCGGTGAGCACGCCCAGGCCGACGCCGAATTCCAGGTCGAGCGCCTCGATCAGGACGACATTGCGGATGGAGAGGTTGGTCAGCACGTTGCTATTCTAGCCCCTCTTGTACAAAAGGGGAACAGAAAGCGTTATGCCTTCGTCCCATGTTCCTGTATGAGCTTGTAGGACCGCTCATACCATTTCGTGCCCGGATAATTGGCCCCCAGAACCGCCGCAGCCTTGCGCGCTTCTTCGGGTACGCCAAGCGACAGATAGCTTTCGACCAGCCGCTCCAGCGCCTCGGGCGTGTGCGTCGTGGTCTGATATTTGTCGATGACGACACGGAAGCGCAGCGTGGCGGCAAGCCATTGGCCGCGCCGCTGGAGAAAACGGCCGACCTCCATCTCCTTGCCTGCCAGATGATCGTTGACCAGATCGACCTTCAACCGCGCATCGGCGGCATAACGGCTTTCGGGATAGCGGCGGGTCAGTTCGCCCAGCGAATCCAGTGCCTGCTGGGTGATCTTCTGATCGCGCGTGACGTCGGCGATCTGCTCATAATAGCAAAGCGAGATCAGATAATAGGCGTAGGGCGCGTCCTTGTTGCCCGGATGGATCGAC
Source organism: uncultured Sphingobium sp. (assembly GCA_964562225.1). Taxonomy (GTDB): domain Bacteria; phylum Pseudomonadota; class Alphaproteobacteria; order Sphingomonadales; family Sphingomonadaceae; genus Sphingobium. Next base: position 2,186 of record CAZLSU010000023.1, on the reverse strand, counting down.
AAGAACCGCTGCGCCGCGCCGATCGCTTCATTATAATCGGTATTCATATAATAGCTGAAGGCCGACATGAGCTGCGCCCGCCGCGCCCAGGGCGAATAGGGATGCTGGCGCTCGACCTCGTCGAACAAGGCGGCGGCCAGCTTATACTGGCCCCGGTCCAGCCGTGCCTTGCCGCTGTTGTAGAGGGTCGAAACATCGCGGGCGACATATTGCGTGTCCGCCTTGTTCTTCGATGTCGAGCAGCCCGCGAGCAGGGCCAGGGCGGCAGCGGTGCCGACGCACAGGCTCCACGGCTTCATGTTTTTACTAAGCATGGGGGCGGTCATAGCCGAGGCTTCGCCCGCCGCCAAGCGACAGATTCACGCTTTGCTCAGACGCCCTGCGACGGAATATCGAGCGCAGCCACGGTGCCGCCGCCTTCCGCCGGTTCCAGCCGGAATCGGCCGCCCAACTGTTTGGCCAGCATCGTCGAAATCCGCAGGCCCAGGCTTGCGCTGGCCTTCAGGTCGAAGCCGGGTGGCAGCCCCTGCCCGTCGTCGCCGACGCGCAACGCCACGGCATCACCGGTCCCCGGTTCCAGCGTCACGGTGATGCGGCCGCCCGCCCGGCCCGCCAGCCCATGTTCAAGGGCGTTGTTCACCGCTTCGGCAGTGATCAGCGCCAGCGGAACGACGATATCGGGGTTTAGCAGCAGGTCGTCGGGCGTGATCACCACCATATCGACATCGTTCCGCCCGCTCGCCTCCAGCAGTTCGCCGGTCAGCATCGTCAGGAACGCCTTGATGCTCTGCCCATCGCCCGTGGGGTCGTAAAGCCCCCGGCTGATCTTGCCGATCAGCGCCAGCCGCGCAGCCGCGTCGTCCAGCGCGCGCGCGGCGCCGTCATGGTCCACCTGGCGGCGCTGGAGCGACAATAGCGCGGCGACGACCTGAAGATTGTTCGATACCCGATGCTGGAGTTCGTGGAACAGCAGTTCGCGATTCTCCGCCAGGGTCTGATTGCGCTCACGCTGCACGGCAAGCTGGTAATTGGCACGCTGCATCCAGTGGATCAGGGCGATATCGACGGCCACCACGCTCGTATAAAAGCCCATCGCCACCAGCACGCCTGGCCCGATCGCGAAGCTGAAAACCGGAACGATGAAGAAGAACCAGGCCATCGCCCCGCATAATATCGCTGCGTAAATGCCGGGGCGGACCCCGAACAGGAAGGAGGACAGGATGACCGCCGGAAAGAAGGAAACGAAGGGGTAGCCCTGGGGCAAAAAGGGAGCCGTCATTTCCCGCAGCGCCAACGCGACAAGGCAGAACAAAGTGACCAGCACATAAGCCAGCCATGGCCGGTCAAGGACGAGCGGGAGCCGCTCAACAAATCTTTCATTTTTACGCTGCATGCCCCACCCCGTTCCGGTCATGACAGTAGCAGAACTATTCGCCACCGCCACTGATCCAGATCAGTGGAACCAAAGCGCGGATTCAATAAAAAAGCCCCGGAAGACAATGTCATCCGGGGCTTTCCTAATTTAGTGACAAAGCGTCAGTCGCGATCGCCCGTCAGGAAGGAGGGGGCAAAGGTAGGCTCGCCGCCTTCTTCCTTGCCGCCTTCGGGACGCGGGCCACGGTCGCGGCGCGGGCCACGATCGCCACCACCGCCGCCGCGCGGACCACGATCGCCACGATCACCGCCGCCTTCACGGCGGGGGCCGCGGTCGCCACGGTCGCCGCGCGGACGCTCCTCACGGGCAGGACGGGTGTCCTCCAGTTCAGCGCCGGTTTCCTGATCGACGACGCGCATCGACAGGCGAACCTTGCCGCGCGGATCGATTTCGAGAACCTTGACCTTCACTTCCTGGCCTTCCGACACGACGTCGGTCGGCTTTTCGACGCGCTCATTGCGCATCTCGGAAACGTGGACCAGACCGTCCTTGCCGCCCATGAAGTTCACGAACGCGCCGAAATCGACGATGTTCACAACCTTGCCATCATAGATCTTGCCGACTTCGGCTTCCTGGGTGATGCCCAGTATCCACTTGCGGGCCGCCTCGATCTGGTTGACGTCGGACGAGCTGATCTTGATCAGGCCCTCATCGTCGATGTCGACCTTCGCGCCGGTTTCGGCGACGATCTCGCGGATGACCTTGCCGCCGGTGCCGATGACTTCACGAATCTTCGACTTGTCGATCTGCA
>CAZLSU010000022.1:0-38677 GCA_964562225.1 uncultured Sphingobium sp. | reverse complement strand
TTCTCTTCCAGCCACTCGGCCATCTTGTCGGCCATCAGGCTTTCGAGCGGCTGGCGCACTTCGGAGGAGACCAGCTTGTCTTTGGTCTGGCTGCTGAACTTGGGATCGGGCAGCTTGACCGAGACGATCGCGGTCAACCCCTCGCGCATATCCTCGCCGGTGAGCTGCACCTTCTCCTTCTTCAACATCCCCGACTTTTCCGCATAATTGTTGAGCGTGCGGGTCAGCGCCGCGCGGAATGCCGCCAGATGCGTGCCGCCGTCGCGCTGCGGAATGTTGTTGGTGAAGCACAGGACATTTTCGTAATAGCTGTCGTTCCACTCCAGCGCGACGTCGATCGTCACATGATCGCGCGTGCCGGAAATGGCGATCGGCTCGGGCATCATCGCCGATTTGTTGCGGTCGAGATATTTGACGAAAGCCGCGATGCCGCCCTCATAATAAAGCTCGACGGTCTTTGATTCCTCATGCCGCGCGTCGGTCAGGAACAGGCGCACGCCGCTGTTGAGGAAGGCCAGTTCGCGGTAGCGATGCTCCAGCTTGTCGAAATCATAGTCGGTGACATTCTTGAACGTCTCGGCGGAAAACATGAAGGTGACTTTAGTCCCCTTCTGCCCTTCGGTCGCCGGACCCAGCACCTTCAGCGGCGCTTCGGCATCGCCGTTGCGGAACCGCATCCAATGTTCCTGGCCGTCACGCCAGATGTTGAGTTCCAGCCAGTCGCTGAGCGCATTGACCACCGACACGCCCACGCCATGCAGGCCGCCGGACACCTTATAGGCATTGTCGTCGCTGGTATTCTCGAACTTCCCGCCCGCATGGAGCTGGGTCATGATGACCTCGGCTGCCGACACACCTTCTTCGGTGTGGATGCCTGTCGGGATGCCGCGGCCATTGTCGGTCACGCTGACGGAGCCGTCGGGATTGAGGACGATGTCGATCCGGTCGCAATGACCCGCCAGTGCCTCGTCGATCGCATTGTCGCTGACCTCGAACACCATATGGTGCAGGCCCGACCCGTCATCGGTGTCGCCGATATACATGCCGGGGCGCTTGCGCACCGCGTCCAGACCTTTCAGCACCTTGATGCTGTCGGCGCCATATTCGTTGCTGTTGGGGTTTGCTTGGCTGTCTTCGCTCATGCCCAGCATATAGGGCGGGGACACACGAAACTAAAGCGAAACATGCCGCCTATCCCGCGGCCCCGGCACGGTCTATCAGGACGCGATGCGCCTGATCGTCTGCCTTGCCCTGCTCGTCGTCGGCTGTACCGACAGCCGCGACGTGATGGACGAACTGCCCAACAGTTCGCTGGCGGGCGCAGCGCGGGAGGATGTGCCCGAAAGCCGTATGGAAGCGCCACTAGCGCGCGCCGTGACCATCGGCGAGGATGGTCCACGGCTCGATGCGTGCAGCGGCATGGGACAGGTGGTGCGAGTCGGCGCGCAGGGACTGGCGCTGCGTGCGGCACCCTTTGCCGACGCGCGGGCGAGCGCGCAACTGAACGAGGGCGCGCGGCTCCATCTATGTACGCGCAGCCTGGACCAGCGCTGGATCGGCGTGGTCGTCGTACCGGCGATCCAGGCGGATGCCCGGCCGGTCGATTGCGGTCTGTCTTCGCCGGTCGAGCGCAAGCAAGCCTATGCCGGTCCCTGCGCCAGCGGATGGGTGGCAAGCGCCTATGTGCGATCAATCGCCGGTTAGATCCCGCCCAGATAGTCCAGCTTGCCCAGCGGCACGCCCGCTTGCCGCAGCAGCGCGTAGGTGGTGGTCATATGGAAGAAGAAATTGGGTAAGGCAAAGGTCAGTGCATAGCTGCGGCCGGTAAAGGTCAAATTGGCGTTGGGCGTTTTCAACAGCACTTCGTCATCTTCGCGCCCATCAATCCTTTCGCGCGACACAGATTCGAGCAAAGCGATGGTTCTGGCAATCCTGTCCTGCAATTCGGCAAAGCTGGTCTCGGTATCTGCCATCGGTGCGGGATCGAGCTGCCCTATGCGGATCGCGGTGCCTTTGGCGGTGTCGCAGGCAAATTGCACCTGGCCGGTCAACGGTGCCATATTGTCCGCAAGGCGCGTCTGGGTGATGGTGATGGGGTCGATACCGGTTTCTTCGGCAAAGGCCGCGCCCTTGGCCAGGATCGCGGACAGATTCTTCAGGCCGCGGAGCAGCACCGGGATCGTCAGGTCGTACAGGTCGGTCGCCATCGTCGGTCTTCCTCTTATTCGATGCCGGTAAAGACCAGCTTCCGCACGCATCGGCCGGTATGACCTCGCTGTCGGTATCAATATGATGGTAAAGGCTTGCCTTGCCGCGTCTAGTGGTTGCGGCCGAAGTCCGGCGCGGGGTCATCCTGCCCCTGTTCGATGATCGAGCGGCGAATGGCGCGGGTGTGCGTGAACAGGTCGAACAGTGCGTCGCCGTCATTCCAGCGGATCGCACGTTGAAGCGCGGACAGATCTTCGGAAAAACGCTGGAGCATTTCGAGCACCGCATCCTTGTTGGCCAGGAACACGTCGCGCCACATCGTCGGGTCGGACGCCGCGATGCGGGTGAAGTCGCGAAAGCCGCCAGCCGAATATTTGATGACTTCGGACTGGGTCACATTTTCCAGGTCGCTGGCGGTACCCACGATCGTGTAGGCGATCAGGTGCGGCAGGTGGCTGGTGACGGCCAGGACCAGGTCATGATGCGCCGGGTCCATGGTCTCGACATCGGCACCCACGCGCCGCCACAGCTCGGATACGCGCTCGACCGCTATGGGATCGGCATCGGCGGGCGGGGTGACGATGCACCAGCGGCCCTTGAACAATGTGGCAAAGCCCGCTTCCGGTCCGCTATTTTCGGTCCCCGCCACGGGATGCGCCGGAATGATAGTCCGGCCGGGCAGCGCGGCGTTTAATTGCGCCAGCACGTCGGCCTTGCACGAACCCACGTCGCTGATGACCGCGTCGGCGGGAAGATCGTCGGCGATCTCCGCTGCGGCCGCGCCCATTGCGCGGACGGGTACGCACAGCACGACCAGATCGGCATCGGTGACGGACGTGCCCGCCGTATCGGTGATGTCGTCGCACAGGTCGATCCGCCGCGCCGTTTCCCGCACGGCCGGGTCGGCATCATGCCCGGTGACGCGCACGGTCGGCATCTCCGCCCGGATGGCGCGCGCGAGCGACGAGCCGATCAGCCCCAGGCCGATGATGGTGACGCGGGCGAAGGGTAGCATTCAGACGGTTTCCGCCATCGCGCGCAGCTTTGCCGCCACCGCGCGGGTCTGCTTCTTTGTACCGATGGTGATGCGCAGTCCGTTCGGCAGGCCCTGTCCCGGCAACCAGCGGGTCGCATAACCCTCGTCCCACAGGCCCTTCATCGCGGCTTCGGCAGTCAGCTTGCCCTCGAACAGGATCAGCAGGAAATTCGCCTTGCTGGGCACGGCGCGCAGGCCATGGTTGGACAGCGCGGCGATTTCGTCCGCCAGCCAGTCGCGCCAGCGCGCATTGTGCGTCCGGCTGAGATCGACCCAGTCGGTATCGCCGATCGCGGCGATCGCCGCGGCCTGCCCGATCGTCGTCACATTGAACGGCGCACGGATGCGGTGCAGCACGTCGATCACATCGGCGCTGGCATAGCCCCAGCCGATCCGCTCGGCGGCCAGGCCGTAGATTTTGGAGAAGGTTCGGGTGACGAGGACGTTCGACGCGCTGCGCGCCAGTGCCAGGCCGCCATCATCCTCTTCCGCATCGAGATATTCGGCATAGGCTTGATCCAGCACGAACAAGATATCGGAGCGCAGTCCAGCGTGGAGCCGTGCGATCTCTTCGCGGCTCGTCATCGTGCCGGTCGGGTTGTTGGGGTTGGCGAGGAAGACGACCTTGGTCTTATTGGTGACTGCCGCCAGCAGCGCATCGATGTCCGTGGCATAATCGGCGTCGGGGGCGATCACCGGGGTCGCGCCGACCCGCCGCGCGGCAATGTCATAGACCGAAAAGCCATAGCGGACATAGAGTATCTCGTCGCCCGGCCCGGCATAGGCGCTGGCGGCGAGATGCAGCAGTTCGTCCGAGCCGGTGCCGCAGATGATGCGTGCCGGATCAAGCTCATGCACCGCGCCGATTGCCTCGCGCAGCTTTTCCGCAGCGGGATCAGGATAGGTCGCCAGATCGGCGGTCGCGGCGACAACCGCCGCGCGCGCCGCCGGGCTGGTGCCCAGCGGATTTTCGTTGGCCGACAATTTGATCAGCGGGCGACCGTCATCGGCGGCGGACTTGCCGGGGATATAAGGGGAAATCCCCAATATCCAGTCTTTGGCTACAGGTTTGCTCATGGGCGCGCTTTAGCGGGATCGGCGCGAAAGGCAAAGCACCAGCTATCGCGCGCGATTGACAGCATGGACCGCGAACCCTAGCCCGCTGCGATATGCTGACCGTGTCCGTGTCCGATGACAGTCGTTTTGGCCTCCGCCGTCAGGTCCGCCTCGCCGGGCCGCTGACGCTGGACGGCGGCGGCATGTTCGGCCCGGTCGACATCGCCTATGAAACCTATGGGCAGATGAATGCGGACCGGTCCAACGTCATCCTGGTCTGCCACGCCCTGACCGGTGACCAGTATCTCGCATCCGATCATCCGGTGACGGGCAAGCCCGGCTGGTGGTGGCGGATGGTGGGACCAGGCAAGCCGGTCGACCCCGCGCGCCATTTCATCATCTGCTCCAACGTCATCGGCAGCTGCATGGGGTCGAGCGGCCCGCCAAGCCCCGACCCGTTGACCGGGACGCCGCATGCGATGCGTTTTCCCGTCATCACCATAGGCGACATGGTACGCGCGCAGGCGTTGTTGCTCGACCATCTGGGTGTGGATCGGCTGGCTGCGGTCATCGGCGGATCGATGGGCGGGATGCAGGCGCTGACCTGGCCCACGCTGTTTCCCGACCGGGTCGAATCGGCAATCGTCATCGCGTCCACCGCGCGGCACAGCGCGCAGAACATCGCCTTTCACGAAGTCGGGCGGCAGGCGATCATGGCCGATCCCCACTGGCGCGGCGGCGATTATTATGCCGATGGCAAAGTGCCCAGCGCCGGCCTTTCCGTCGCGCGCATGGCAGCGCACATCACCTATCTGTCGGAAGCGGGCCTTACCGAGAAATTCGGGCGGCGGTTGCAGGGGCGGCCGGAAAATCCCAACGGGGCCAAAACCTTCGGCTTCGACGCGGATTTCCAGGTGGAATCCTATCTGCGTCATCAGGGATTGAGCTTCGTCGACCGCTTCGACGCCAACTCCTATCTCTACATCACCCGCGCGATGGACTATTATGACATCGCCGAACAGCATGGCGGCAGCCTTGCCAAAGCCTTTGCCGCCAGTCGCGCGCGTTTCTGCCTGGTCAGCTTCGATACCGACTGGCTGTATCCAACCGCCGAATCGCGGATCATCGTCCATGCGCTGAATGCGGCGGGGGCGCCGGCGAGCTTCGTCGAGCTTTCCAGCCCCTTCGGCCATGACGCATTCCTGCTCGAATGCCCCGAACTGGATCGGGTGGTGGATGGCTTTCTGCGTGGTGGGCGGGCATGATGGCACCCGATTATATGCTATCGGATGATCCGACGCTGCTCCAGCCCGTCGCGATCCACGCTTATCTGACGCGCAGCTACTGGTCGGCGGGCATCTCACAGGCGCTGATCGAACGCGCGATCGCCGGATCGCTGTGCGTTGGCGTCTATCACGACGCCGCGCAAATCGCTTTCGCCCGCGTCATCACCGATCGCGCCACCTTTGCGCATCTGGCCGACGTTTATGTGCTGGAGGCGCATCAGGGCAGGGGCATTGCATCAGCGATGATCGCGCACTTTCACGCGCATCCCGCCCTGCAGAATCTGCGCCGCTGGACGCTCAACACGTTGGATGCGCATGATCTGTATGCGCGGTTCGGCTGGGAGCGGATCACCGGCATTTTCATGCAGCGTTATGACGCCGGGGCATCAGCGCGGGCATGAGTAGCGACGCCCTCCGTCCCGATCTCGCGTTGATCGCGCGCATGGTGAAGCCGGGTGCGCGCGTGCTGGATGTTGGCTGTGGCGACGGCGCGCTGATGGCGGCGCTGCGCGACAGCAAGCAGGTGGACGCCCGCGGGCTGGAGATCGACCCGGCCAATGTCGCGGGCGCGGTCGGGCGCGGCCTGTCGGTGGTGCAGGGCGACGCCGACACCGATCTGGGCTATTATCCCGACGCCAGCTTCGATTATGCGATCCTGAGCCAGACGTTACAGACCACACGCCACCCCGATCATGTCGTGGACGAATTGCTGCGGATCGGTGCGCAGGCGTTCGTCAGTTTCCCCAATTTTGCGCATTGGCGCGGGCGGCTGTCGCTGCTGTGGGGTGGGCGGATGCCGGTCACGAAGCTGCTGCCCGACACCTGGTACGACACGCTCAACATCCATCATGTGACGGTGGACGATTTCCGGGCGCTGGTGCGCGATCGCGGCTGGTCGATCGAAGGGCAGTGGTTCCTCAAGGGCGAGAAGGAAACCACGCACGCCAACGCCAATCTGTTCGCCCAACATGCGGTGTTCCTGCTGCGGCGATAGGTTTTTAGCGCCAGTCCCGGCGTAGATTTTCTTGTATGGCAAAGACATATATCCTCCCCCACGATATTTTTTAAAGTCCTATACGGTCGCCAAGACAGGAGCGACTATGACCGATCCCAAGACCCTAACGCATCTCCAGCGGCTGGAGGCCGAGAGCATTCACATCCTGCGCGAAGTGGTCGCGGAGGCGGAAAAGCCGGTGATGCTGTACAGCGTGGGCAAGGACAGCGCGGTGATGCTGCATCTCGCGCGCAAGGCATTCTATCCTTCGCCACCGCCTTTTCCGCTGCTGCATGTCGATACGACCTGGAAATTCAAGGCGATGTACGACCTGCGCGACCGCATGGCGCGCGAGAGCGGCATGGAATTGCTGGTCTACCGCAACCAGGAAGCGATGGATCGCGGCATCAATCCGTTCGATCATGGCGCGCTCCATACCGATATGTGGAAGACCGAAGGGCTGAAGCAGGCGCTCAACCTCCATGGCTTCGACGCGGCCTTTGGCGGTGCGCGGCGCGACGAGGAAAAGAGCCGGGCCAAGGAGCGCATCTTTTCCTTCCGCAATGCGTCGCATGGCTGGGACCCCAAGAATCAGCGGCCCGAGCTGTGGAATCTCTACAATGCGCGCAAGAGCAAGGGTGAGAGCATCCGGGTTTTCCCGATCAGCAACTGGACCGAACTGGACATCTGGCAATATATTCACCTCAACGACGTGCCGATCGTGCCGCTCTATTTCGCGGCCAAGCGCCCGACCGTGGAGCGCGACGGCATGTTGCTGATGGTCGATGATGATCGCTTTCCGCTCGAACCCGGCGAAGTGCCGGTCGACCGCTCGATCCGCTTCCGCACGCTGGGCTGCTATCCGCTGACCGGCGCGGTGGAGAGCGAGGCGGCGACCTTGCCGGAGGTGATCCAGGAAATGCTGCTGACCACCACGTCCGAACGCCAGGGCCGCGCGATCGACAAGGATGCGGGCGGGGCCGGCATGGAGAAGAAGAAGCAGGAAGGGTACTTTTAAACCCGCGCTCTCCCACCGTTCGCCCTGAGCCTGTCGAAGGGCTCGGCCGACCGAAGGGAGACACTTCGCTTCGCTCAGTGGAGGGCTTCGACAAGCTCAGCCCGAACGGGGAATTTTGATTATGACTGACGTTTCCACAGACCCCATCTACAAGACCGACGCCCTCATTGCCGAGGATATCGATGCCTATCTGAAGGTGCATGAGCATAAGACGATGCTGCGCTTCATCACCTGCGGATCGGTGGATGACGGCAAGTCGACGCTGATCGGCCGCCTGCTCTATGACAGCAAGATGATCTTCGAGGATCAACTCGAAGCGCTGACCGCCGACAGCAAGAAGATGGGCACGCAGGGGCAGGAGATCGACTTCGCCCTGCTCGTCGATGGCCTCGCCGCCGAGCGCGAACAGGGGATCACGATCGACGTCGCCTATCGCTTCTTCGCCACCGAAAAGCGCAAGTTCATCGTCGCCGACACGCCCGGCCACGAACAATATACCCGCAATATGGTGACGGGTGCGTCCACCGCCGACCTCGCCGTCATCCTGATCGACGCGCGCAAGGGCATCCTGACGCAGACCCGGCGGCACAGCTATCTCGCGCACTTGATCGGCATCCGCAACATCGTGCTGGCGGTCAACAAGATGGATCTGGTTGGCTATGATCAGGCCGTCTTCGACGCGATCGTTACGGATTATACCGAATTTGCCCGATCGATCGGCATCGCCGCCTTCACGCCGATGCCGATTTCCGGCTTCAAGGGCGACAATATCACGACCCGTTCGGCCAATACCCCCTGGTATAGCGGGCCGGCGCTGATGGAGCATCTCGAAACGGTCGAGGTCGACGCCACGATAAATGTCGAAAAGCCCTTCCGCATGCCGGTTCAATGGGTGAACCGTCCCAATCTTGACTTTCGCGGCTTTTCCGGGCTGATCGCCACCGGCTCGATCGCGCCGGGGGATGCCGTCCGCATCCTGCCATCGGGCAAGACCAGCACCGTCAGCCGCATCGTGACGCTGGATGGCGATCTTGAATCCGCGGTCGCCGGTCAGTCCATTACACTCTGCCTGACAGACGAGGTCGATTGTTCGCGCGGCGACGTCATCGCCATCGCCGACAATCCGCCGCAGACCGCCGATCAGTTTGAGGCGACCATCGTGTGGATGGCGGATGAGGAAATGCTGCCGGGGCGTCCCTATTGGCTGAAACTGGGCACCCAGACCGTGACCGCCAGCGTCGCCGCGCCCAAATATCAGGTCAACGTCAACTCGATGGAACATCTGGCTGCCAGGACGCTCGATCTCAACGCCATCGGCGTTGCCAATCTGTCGACCGACAAGGCGCTGGTGTTTGAATCCTATGCCGACAATCATATGCTGGGCGGCTTCATTCTGATCGACAAGATCAACAATGCGACGGTCGCTGCGGGCATGCTGCACTTTTCGCTGCGCCGGGCGGACAATGTCCATTGGCAGGCGACCGACGTGACACGCGATCATCACGGGGCCGTGAAGAACCAGAAGCCTGCCGTGCTGTGGCTGACCGGACTTTCGGGCGCGGGCAAATCGACCATCGCCAATCTGGTCGAAAAGAAACTGGCGCGGATGAACCGCCATACCTTCCTGCTCGATGGCGACAATGTCCGTCATGGCCTTAACAAGGATCTGGGTTTCACCGATGCGGACCGGGTGGAGAATATCCGCCGTGTGGGAGAGGTCGCCAAGCTGATGACCGACGCGGGGCTGATCGTCATCACGGCCTTCATTTCGCCCTTCCGGTCGGAACGCGACATGGTGCGTCAGATGATGCAGCCCGGCGAGTTTATCGAGGTGCATATCGACACGCCGCTGGCGGATGCCGAGGCGCGCGACGTCAAGGGTCTCTACAAGAAGGCGCGCGCGGGCGACCTTAAGAATTTCACGGGAATCGACAGTCCCTATGAGCCGCCCGAAGACCCCGAGATCCATATCGACACCACCAGCATGACCGCGGAGGAAGCGGCCGAGGCCATCGTCGCCCGGCTGATCCCATGAGCATGACGGACGCAGAACTGGCGGCTCATCTCGCCGAAACGGCGGGGCGCATCCTGCTGGAAGTGCGTGCGTCGGGGATATTCAGCGCCGGGGCGCTGGGCAAGGCGGGCGACCAGATCGCCAATCAGTTCCTATGCCGCGCCCTGCGTGAGGCACGACCGGATGATGGCCTGCTGTCCGAGGAAGAGAAGGATAATCCCGATCGCCTCGTCAAATCGCGCGTCTGGATCGTCGATCCGGTCGACGGCACGCGCGAATATGGCGAGGCGCGTGCCGACTGGGCGGTACATGTCGCGCTCGCGATCGACGGCGTACCGGCGATTGGCGCGGTTGCGCTGCCCGGTTTCGATGGCGGCGTGATCCTGCGCACCGACCAGCCGATAACCGTGCCGCCAGCGGCAAGCCCGCTTCGCATGGTCGTCAGCCGCACGCGCCCCGCGCGCCAGGCCATTGCGGTCGCGGATGCGCTCGGCGCGGAACTGGTGTCCATGGGGTCGGCCGGGGCCAAGGCGATGGCGATCATCCTGGGGCAGGCGGACATATATCTGCATGCCGGCGGCCAATATGAATGGGATAGCTGCGCGCCCGCCGCCGTCGCCGCTGCACACGGGCTGCATATCTCGCGCATCGACGGGTCGCCGCTCGTCTATAATCAGGCCGACGTCTATATGCCCGACCTGCTGATTTGCCGCCAGGCGCATGCCGGGCCGGTCATGCAGGCGCTCGCGGCGATCCCCGCCTAATAGGCCAGTGCCGCCCCGTCCGTGCGCATGTCGCTGGCCGCCGCATAGACACGGTCCTGGCCGTCCATCCGGTGTTCGACGCAATGATAACGGCCAAAACCGCCGTCGCTCTCGCCGATCGTCCAGCCCATCTCGGCCAGTGCGGCGCGGGTCGCCGCCGGCACGCCGCTTTCCAATCTGAGCAGCCCGGTCGCGGGCATCCCCAGCCCGTCTTCGCCCATCGACTGCGATGATCCTTCATGATGCCAGCGCGGGCTATCCCCAGCCGACTGGATGTCCAGCCCGTAATCCTCGCGATTGACGATGATCTGGGTCTGGCCCTGGGGCTGCATGTCGCCGCCCATCACGCCGAAACTCATCCAGGGCGCGTCGTCGCGGGTCGCAAAGCCGGGGATGATCGTCTGGAACGGTCGCTTGCCCGGCGCATAGATATTGGGGTGGCCGTCCTGCAAGCTGAACAATTGCCCACGGTCCTGGAACATGAAGCCGAGGCCATCGGCGACCAGCCCTGACCCCATGCCCCGGAAATTGGACTGGATCTGTGACACCATCATGCCGTCCTTGTCCGCGACAGTGAAATAGGTCGTGTCGCCGCGTGACGGCGCCTGCCCCGGCGCAACCTGGGTCATGATCCGGTCCGGCCGGATCAGTTTGGCGCGCTCTGCCGCATAGTCCTTCGACGCCAGCCATTCGACCGGCACCTTGCTGAACCGGGGATCGGCATAATAGCGCGCGCGGTCCTCATAGGCGAGCCGCTTGGCTTCGACCTGCAAATGGATGGAGCGCGCGGACTGAAAACCCGCGCCCTTGAGGTCGAAATATTCCAGCATGTTGAGCATCTGGAGTGTGGCCAGCCCCTGGGTATTTTCCGCCAAGGCATGAACGTCGACGCCGCGATAGCGGGTGACATGGGGTTCGACCCAATCGGCATGATGCGCGGCCAGATCGGCGCGGTTCAGCCAGCCGCCGATCCGCTTGAAATAACGCTCGATCGTCTGCGCGATCTCGCCTTCGTAAAAGACGTCGCGCCCGCTCGCCGCGATCATGCGATAGGTGCGCGCAAGGTCCGGATTGCGGAACACCCCGCCCGGCGTCGGCTCCTTGCCGCCCGGCGCATAGGTGCGCAGGGCGTTGTCGGTCTCCTCGATCCCCCGGTCGGGGCGGCGAAAGCCGATCAGGCTGCGGCGGATATAGTTGGCGATAATGTCGGGCACCGGCACGCCGCCTTCGGCCAGCGCGAGCGCCGGATCGAACAGGTCTTTCCATGGCAGCTTGCCGTAGCGCTGGTGCATCGTCCACCACGCATCGACCGTGCCCGGCACGGACACGGAGACTGCGCCATAGGCGGGCAATGCGCCGTTCTTTGCGCGCGACCGTACAGTTTCCAGCGACAGGCCGCGCGGCGATGCGCCCGATCCGGCCAGCCCGACCACCTTGCGCGCCTTGGGGTCCCAGATCATCGCATAGCAATCGCCCCCTATGCCGCATGAGGTCGGCTCCAGGAAACCCAGGCAGGCATTGATCGCGACCGCGGCGTCCGCCGCCGATCCGCCGCGCTTCAAGATCTCGATCCCCGCCATCGTCGCCAGCGGATGCGCCGTGCCCGCCGCGCCCGATAGGCCATAGGCGGCGCTGCGCGACGCGAAACTCGCGCCGAACGGTCGGTCGCCGCCACGGATATCGGGCCGCTCGAACTTGTCCCTGCCCGGCTCCCACAATGGCGGCGGGGCGGGGGTGCTGGCTTGCGCGGCGATGCCGGGGCGCGTCGTCAGGGCGGCGGCCGCTGCGGCGGGGAGCGTGGCGATGAAGCTTCTGCGGCGCATCGGCGGCCTTTCTTGATGGTGCTGGGCGCAGGCTACATCCTGCGCGCCTTTCTGGAAACCGCTGCCGTCCTTGCTATTTTTCGACATAGCGCCTAGGGGGCTTGCCTTGCCGCGGCTATAAGCCCGGCTTCATGCGTGAGCGCTCGACAGGTGGTTCGGGTCAAACGCCTGCCATTGATCGAGAACACATGCCTTTCACTACGCTTCCCACGCTTCTTTCCGAAGCGCTTTCCGCTCGTGGTTATGCCGCGCCCACGCCCGTCCAGGCCGCTGTTCTGGAAGATGAGGCGCGCGGTCGCGACATGATCGTGTCCGCCCAGACCGGATCGGGCAAGACCGTCGCCTTCGGCCTTGCCATGGCTGACGAATTACTCGGTGAGAATGGCCGCGCCGGTCCTGCCGGTGCGCCGATCTCGCTGGTGATCGCGCCGACGCGCGAACTGGCTTTGCAGGTGTCCAAGGAACTGATCTGGCTCTATGGCGGCGCGGGTGCGCGGATCGCTACCTGCGTCGGCGGCATGGACGCCGCCAAGGAACGGCGCGCGCTGAGCCAGGGCGCGCATATCGTGGTCGGCACGCCGGGTCGGTTGCGCGACCATCTGGAGCGCGGCGCATTGAACCTTACCGGCCTCAAGGTCGCGGTGCTCGACGAAGCCGACGAGATGCTCGACATGGGGTTCCGCGAGGAGCTGGAAGGCATTCTCGACGCGACGCCCGAGGGGCGCCGCACGCTGCTGTTCTCGGCGACGATGCCCAAGCCGATCGCCGCGCTGGCCAAGCGTTACCAGAAGAATGCGCTGCACATCACCACGGTTGGTCAGGATCGCGGCCATGGCGATATCGCCTATCAGGCGATGACCGTCGCGCCGTCCGACATCGAAAAGGCGGTGGTCAACCTGCTGCGCTATCATGACGCGGAAACCGCGATCCTGTTCTGCGCGACCCGCGACAATGTCCGCCATCTGCACGCCAGCCTGACCGAGCGCGGTTTCGGCGTGGTCGCGCTGTCGGGCGAGCATAGCCAGAATGAGCGCAACGCCGCGCTCCAGGCGTTGCGCGACCGCCGCGCCCGCGTCTGCGTCGCGACCGATGTTGCCGCGCGCGGCATCGATCTGCCGACGCTGACGCTGGTGGTTCATGTCGAACTGCCACGCGACGCCGAAGTGCTCCAGCACCGTTCGGGTCGCACCGGCCGCGCGGGCAAGAAGGGCACCGCCGTATTGCTGGTACCCTATCAGCGCCGCCGCCGCGTCGAATCGATGCTGCGCGGCGCGAAGATCAACGCCGAATGGCTGAACGCGCCGTCCGCCGAGGATATTCGCCTGAAGGACCGTGAGCGGTTGATGGCGGCGCTGCTGGAGACGGTCGAACTGGAAGAGGATGATCTGGCGATCGGCGCGCAGCTGCTCGCGGCCCGTCCTGCCGAGGAGATCGCCGGCATGCTGGTGCGCGCGCATCGCGCATCGATGCCCAACCCGGAAGAACTGGTCGACGCCAGCTCCGGTCCCGCGCCGCGCGAAGGGCCGCGTCCGGGGTTCGAGGATACCGCCTGGTTCCGTATGCCGATTGGCCGCAAGGACAATGCCGATCCGCGCTGGATCTTGCCGCTGCTCTGCCGTCGCGGTCATATCACCCGTGGCGAGATCGGCGCGATCCGCATCACCGGGGACGAGACCCTGTTCGAGATCCGCGCCGAGAGCGCGGGTCGTTTCCTGACTTCGGTCAAGCGCACCGCGCAGGCCGATGGCGATCCCGAAGATGCGATCCCGATCGAAGCGGTGCAGGGCGCGCCGCGCGACGAGGCCAGGCAGAACCGCCGGAACGACCGGGGCGATCGTCCCAATGACGGCCCGCCGCAGCGCCGCTACGAAGCGCGCCCGACGCTGGGCGCGCGTCCCGGTGGTCCCGGCGGCCCGTCGCGTCCCGCTGGCGCGCGTCCGCCGTTCAAGGGCAAGCCCGGCGGCGCGAAGCCCTTTGGCGGCAAGCCGGGTGGCAAGCCCTACAAGGCGCGCCGTCCCGATTAAATGATGACGGGGCAGGATAGATATGTTCCCCGGCGCAGGCCGGGGTCCAGTCCCGCCAGCCGAACTGGACCCCGGCCTGCGCCGGGGAACAGGATCGCCTGATGCCGCGCATCCTGGTCGATGCCGACGCCTGCCCGGTGAAGGAGGAAATCTACAAGGTCGCCTTCCGTCACGCCGTGCCGGTGACGATCGTCAGCAACAGTCCGATCCGCGTGCCGCCGCACCCTTTGGTGTCGCGCGAGGTGGTGAGCGACGGGTTCGACGCCGCCGACGACTGGATCGCCGAGCGGGTCGGCGCGGACGCGGTGGTGGTGACGACCGACATATTGCTTGCCGATCGCTGCCTGAAGGGTGGCGCGGTGGTTATCGCGCCCAACGGCAAGCCGTTCACGACCGCTTCGATCGGCAGCGCCGTCGCCACCCGCGCGATCATGGCGGACCTGCGTGCCGGGCTGGGCGAGGGGATCGGCGGGCCGGCACCGTTTTCCAAGACGGACCGGTCGCGCTTTTTGTCGGCGCTGGACGAGGCGCTGGGGCGGTTGAAGCGGGCGGGGCTGTGAGTGATTCGCTGTTGCGCGGGGCTTAGCTTCGCATATTTCGGCGATTATGCACTTGACGACACCAATCGGAACGCGTAGTCACAATGCATGGCTACCGACACCGATCTTACGCTCCTCGAAATTATGCGCCGCTACTCAACGGAAGCGGATGCGCGCGCCTATTTTGAGCGGATGCGCTGGCCGAATGGTGCTGTCTGCCCGCATTGCGGCGGATCTGATAAAAACTATGCGCTAACCCCCAATAAGAAGGCTCGCATCCGCGAAGGGCTATATAAATGCGGGACGTGCGATAGCCGCTTTAGCGTGACCGTAGGGACTGTCATGGAGTCCTCACATATCCCGCTGAACAAGTGGTTGATCGCCTTCTATATGATGTGCGCCAGTAAGACGCAGGTTTCCGCGCTTCAACTTCAGCGCCAGCTTGAAATCGGCTCATACAGCACGGCGCTCTTCCTCTGCCACCGTATCCGTTTCGCGCTGAAGGATATGAGCCCCTCGACCCCGCTTACCGGCGAGGTTGAAGTTGACGAAACCTACATCGGTGGCAAGGCAAAGGGCAAAGGTCGCGGGTATACCGGCAACAAGATCGCCGTGGTTTCCCGAGTCCAGCGCGGGGGCGAGGTTCGCTCAACCGTTGCCGAGCGCGTGACCGGAAAAACCATCTCGACCCTGCTGAAGCGCCATGTTTCGGCAGACGCGCATCTCAATACCGACGAGTCCCCCCTCTACACTAAGGTCGGCAAGGAATTTGCTTCACACGCGACCGTGAACCATTCTGCCGAAGAGTATGGCTATTACGATTATCGTTCCGGACGGAATGTCACGACCAATACGGTTGAGGGCTATTTCGGCAACAGCAAGCGGAGCTTGGATGGAACGCACCACCAGATTAGCCGCCAGCATTTGCACCTTTATACCGCTGAACTCGATTTCAAATATAACACACGCAAAGAGACGGATGGCCAGCGCACGTCCAAGGGCATCCGCCGCATTGAGGGGAAGCGCCTTATGTATCGTCCTAAGGCGGGTTCGTAATGGCAAAAGTCCGCGTTTCAGAAGTCCGGGCGGAACATCTGATTACCGAACTGCTAGGCTCGCAAGGGTGGGATTGTCGTCGCCCTCCGAATGGCGAAATGCTGCGGCAGCAGGAATACAAGGACCACTCTCACCTTCGTGATGTGTTCCGCAAGCGCAGCAAGGTAGCAATGATCGGCGACGGCTTGCCTGAAGCCGTCATAGTGGACCGCCACTCCCTTCAACCGCTGCTTGTGATCGAAGCGAAGGCGTCGATTGGCGATCTAGACAAGGCGGTGCGGGAAGTCACCGATGTGTATGGCCGCGCATGCATTGATGCGGGTTATTCGCCCCTTGCGGTGGCGGTGGCGGGGACCACAGAAGACGCTTTCGCCGTCCGGGTTTTTAAGTGGACCGGCGAAGCTTGGGTTGTGGCAACCTACGAGGGCAACCCTATCGGATGGATTCCGAACCGGGTTGACGCCGATAGATTGCGCGTTCCGACGGCGGTGCCCGAGTTGCGGCCGTCCGTGCCAAGCCCTGATGTGCTGGCAGCGCGAGCGGACGAGATTAACCGGCTACTGCGCGAGTCCAGCGTGAACGATCGCCTGCGCCCCGCTGTTGTTGGCGCGTGCATGCTGGCGCTTTGGAAATCGCGGGGTAACCTCCGCAAGAATCCCGAGAACATATTGGGGGATATCAACGCGGCTTGCCGAGAAGCTTTTTGGAAGGCCGGGAAACCCGACCTTTCCAAAAGCCTCTTTGTCGATGAGGCAAATGAGAAGCTGGCGGTCAAGGCGCGGCGGATAATTAGCATCTTGGAACGCCTGAACGTCTCGGTCCTAACCGCCGAGCATGACTACCTCGGGCAGCTTTACGAGACGTTTTTCCGCTACGCTGGCGGCAATACAATCGGGCAGTATTTCACCCCAAGACACGTGGCCAACTTCTGCGCCGACCTGACCGGCGTTACCCGCGATGATGTAACCTTAGACCCGACATGCGGCACGGGCGGCTTCCTGATTGCCGCCATGGAACGTGTGTTGCGGGAGGACAAAATCTCGCGTTCAGAAATGGTAAAACTCGTCAGCACTCGCCTCATTGGCTTTGACGATGAGCCCGTGACAGCGGCCCTCTGCGTTGCCAATATGATCCTTCGCGGCGACGGATCGTCAAGCGTTCACAGGGGGGACGCCTTCACGGCTAAGGAATACCCCAAGGGATCAGCGACCGTAGTGCTGATGAACCCGCCGTATCCGCACAAAAAGACCGATGCGCCGACAGAGAGTTTTCTAAACCGTGGCTTGGAAGGGCTGGCGCAGGGTGGCAGGCTAGCAGCAATTATCCCTCAATCCCTTTTGACGAAGGGCGGCGGCATTAAAACATGGCGCGCGGGATTGCTGCAAAGACACACACTAGAGGCGGTCGTCCAGATGCCGGATTACCTCTTTCAGCCCTATGCCAGTGCGACCACAGCGATCATCTATCTACGCAAGGGTATCCCCCACCCGAAAAATAAGCGCGTATTTTTCTCGCGCGTTAGCAACGACGGCTTCAAGCTAAAGAAGGGCGTAAAGGTCGCTTGCGACGGCGACGAACTACCCAAGGCGCTGGAGCATTTTGATGGGGCGCGAAGCGAAGAGGGCTTTTCAGGTTGGGCTTCCCTCGACGCCGAATTGAGCTTTGCGCCTGGCGCTTACATACCCGCCAGCGCAATGACGGGCGCTCAAATTGATGCGGGCGTGCGCGAGGTCATCCGTGGCCGAACAGCGTTCGCGGCTCTTCATGCGGCAGAACTGGTGACGCTCAACACAGAAAGCCCGATAGACTTGCGCAAGATGCGTCGGCCAACGCTGGGTGGCCGTTCCCGGGCTGCGACGATCGGGGAGTATTTTGAAATCCGCTATGGCCAGAAGGCTTTGCATAGCAAAGAGGGCCTATTGCCCGGCCAATCGCTGGTCATCTCGTCAAGTGGGATGGACAACGGCTGCTATGGCTTCTTCGACTTCGATAACGTCCTTGCTCCACCGTTCGTGTCGGTTCCGAGTACCGGCTCTATAGCTATCGCACACGTGCAAGAATGGCCATGCGGCGTTACGGATGACTGCCTTTTGCTGTCTCCAAAAGACGGTACGCCGCACGCCATGCTATACGTTGCAGCCGCGACAATCCGGAATGAAAAATGGCGCTTCAGTTATGGCAGGAAAGCGACGCCTGCACGGATCGCTGACTTCCCGCTGCCGCACGCTGATGAGCTTCTAAGGCGGGTAACGGGCTATCTCGAACGGGCGGCACGAGTTGAGGACCAAATTCTGGCCGATGCAGAGGACGCGCTGGACAGCCAAATTGCACGCGAGCGCTTGGCTGAAGTGTCATCAGGGTCTGCTCGATATGTTAGCGGAGATGAACTCGATTCGCGGCTAGCCGCGCTGCTGGACGAATAGAGGCGTGCCTTACCTAGGTTTTGCGTTCACCGATCGCGCGCTCGATTTTATCGAAACACTCCCGCCGAAAGTGCGGAAGCAGGTCGTGAAGAAAGCCAAGGAACTTCTGGCGAACCCGTTTCCCCAAGGCTCAAAGAAGCTGAAGGGCATAGAGACAGACGATGGCGATCCCGTGTATCGTGAACGGTCGGGAGATTATCGGATATTATATGTGGTTCGCTCGAACCCGTCCGTGGTACTGATAATCGATATTGATAATCGGAAGGATGTTTATCGTATGACGAAGACAGCGACAGAGCCCGCCGATGAGTTGCGCATGAAGGAAACTGATTTTGATTCCATCATGAGCAAAGCACTTGGCGTTCCTGCTCCTCTCGCGGAAGCGAACGACCAGAACGAGCTTCGCCGACTAAGCGCCCATCCCCGCAAAAAACGCTAACCCCGGAAGCCTCGATTTAGCCGGTTAGATAGATTTTGTGCGCTGGTGTCGCAAAGCGCATAATCGCCCATATTTCCCGCAGGATGCGACATATTGTGTCGCGGATTGGATATTATGTGTCGTGGCGCGGGGAGGGTGTGGACGGGGAGAAAGAGCCTGTCGTCTGGCTTAGCATGGGTGGGGGTTTGTAGGACAGGGCGGCGTAGGTCGTGGAGACGGACTGAGATTCGGACTGCCGACTTGTGGGCAGCGCATGATACTTGGTGAACATTCCCATGCCATCATGAGCCAACACAGACGCTCGCGATTGATTCTGCGTCGAAATTTATTTGCCGGGTAGGGTTACGCTTGTTCACTCTATGTTTTACTCTGAACGTCGCTGATCCACATGGCGCAACGTTGAGGTAAGGCGGAAAGGTAACACCTATGGATCCATAACGCGCATTAGGCAGCTACATGCTCAGGATGCTGATGACATGGCTCGAGTTTAATTCTTAAGATCATACTGGCCATCGGAACCATAAGAACCCCAACGCTGGTACTCTTCATAATGCTCTTGCTTACGATCTGATGCGATCGAGATGCGGCCCACCCCACAAGGGAGGTGCTTATATGTCTGCACTCAGCCCCATGTTCCACATGGACGAGTATTACGATTGGCGTTGGTTTTTGACCGACAACGACGGAAAGCTCATCTCCGTGTCGGCTCAGGCGTTCTTCAATTATGACGACGCCAAGCGGGACTACAATGCAGCTATTGGCGGCTCAGCCCCTGATAGCTTGAACTAATATCACCATCGTGGATCGGCGGGGCGGCTCCTTCAAGGACCGCCCCTTTCCGTGCTGCGGGCTACGGCTGACCAATTTATAAGGGGCCGACGTGTACGCAACGGTTTTGGGGTAAGGCCACTGTCGTGACCAACAGCATTTCTCGTTGTTTGTTGCTCTTCCCGTCTCGTCATCCCGGCTCAGGGCCGGGATGACGAGTGGGGCGATTCCGCTCTTGCCATCATACCGCCTACCCCAAAGCCTCATCCAGCAACCGCGCCAGCCTTAGCCCGCCGCGTTGCACCTGCAACCGCACCACCGGCACCAGCGTCTCGATCTTTGCCGCGTCCAGCACGGCGCGCTGGTCCTGCGGGGCGGTGCAGATGTCGGCGCCGAGCGCGAGGCCATAGGCCATGTCGCGGCTCACATTCCAGCTTTCGCGGCTCCAGTCCTCGGTCGTGCCTGCGTTCATCGTGGCGCGTTCGCCCGGCGCATAGGCGCGCACCAGCGGCGGCGGGGTGGAGATGGCGCGTTCGGCGAGCCAGCCGTCCCAGATGCTGTGGAGGTTGAGCTTTGGCGTGGTATAAAATCCATAATCCGCCTTTGCCCGGTTGCCGCCCAGGTCGCCTTTATCTGCGGCGTGTAGCGGCTGGTGCAGGTCGCCGACGAAATGGACCAGATAGGCGAGCGCCATCAGCCGTTCGCGCGGCGGAACCTTGCGATCCTTCAAGAGCCGGAAATTGCGGTCGATCTGCGCGGTCACGCAATTGCCGTCGGGGCAGGCGGCTTTCACGTCATAGGGCTGGCACACCGACAGATTCTGGTAATGCCAGTTATATTGATAGCTGAACCGGTCGTTGAGCGTCTTGATGCAGTCGGGCCAGACGCTTGCCTGCTCGATCGTGCGGGCGGGGCATTCCGCCGTTTGCAAATCGGGCGCATGGCGCAGCAGCGCGGCGATGGCGGCGCGGGTGCGGGGGGTGACGTTGGCCTGCGCGATCTTCGCCACCGTTTCATGCCCATATTCCCACCAGGCCAGCGCGGGGGCGGGCAGCAGCGCCAGCCATGCGCAGAGCATCACCATGAGCGAACGCCGCTTATTCATCGTCATAAATCGCCACCATGCGTTCGCCTGTGCCTGTGGTCCTGCCGCGATACAGGCCCGGCGTGTTGAAATGGATCGCATGGCCGCCATCGGGCGCGGCGACGATCACGCCGCCGACTCCGCCCATCGCCGCGATTTCGGCGAAGACCGCCTGCGCCGCCGCCTGCGGACTGTCGCCCAGCATGCGTATCCGCGCGGCGATCTCATGCGCTGCGCCCAGGCGGATGAAAAATTCGCCCGCGCCCGTCGCCGAGACCGCGCAGCCGCGATCGTCGGCATAGGTGCCCGCCCCGATCAGCGGCGAATCGCCGATCCGCGCCCAGCGCTTGCCGGTCAGCCCGCCGGTCGATGTCGCGGCGGCGACATGCCCCGCCGCGTCGCAGGCGACCGCACCGACCGTCCCATATTTCATGTCGACGTCATAATAGTCGCCATCGGGGCGGCTTTTGAGTTCCTCCAGTTGGCGAGCGCGCTCTGCCGTGGCGAACCAGTCCTGCCCGGCCTGTTCGAGGCCCTGTTCGAGCGCGAACCGGTCCGCCCCTTCGCGGGCGAGCAGCACATGCGGACTGCGTTCCATGACCGCGCGGGCCAGGCTGACGGGATTGCGCGTCGCGGTGACGCCCGCCACCGCCCCGGCGTCGCGCGTCGCCCCGTCCATGATCGCCGCGTCCAGCTCTATCCCGCCTTCATAGGTGAAGACCGCGCCGCGCCCGGCGTTGAAATGCGGATCATCCTCCAGCACGCGCACGGCTGCCTCCACCGCGTCGAGCGCAGCGCCACCCGCCGCCAATATCGCTTGCCCGGCGTCGAGCGCGGCATGCAGGCCCGCGCGGCCCGCCGCGTCCTGCGCGGGGGTCAGGCCGCCCCGCCGCATAGATCCGGCACCGCCATGGACGATCAGCGTCCATGCGCCGGAAGCAGGGCTAGACATGACGATATCCTTTTGGCGACGGGAAGGGCGATCCCTTTAGCAAATCGGTCGCGGTGCGACAGCCCAGGCTTTGGCTGCATCGATAAAAGCCCGCGCTTCTAACCGTCATCAATAATGACTATAGGGGCTGCATGCAAAGGAAGCCCCGTCATGTCCGAACATAATCCCGGTCTGCGCCCATGGCGCGATATTGCCCGCCGGGAATGCCGTCAGATCATGGTCGGCAACGTCCCGGTCGGCGGCGGCGCGCCGGTCACCGTGCAGACGATGACCAATACGCTGACCCATGACGTGAAGGCGACGGTCGACCAGATCCGGCGGTGCGAGGAGGCGGGGGTGGACATCATCCGCGTGTCCTGCCCCGACGAGGAATCGACCGCCGCGCTCAAACAGATCGTCCGCGCGGCGCGCGTGCCGATCGTCGCCGACATCCATTTTCATTATAAGCGGGCCTTGGAAGCCGCCGATGCGGGCGCGGCCTGTTTGCGGATCAATCCCGGCAATATCGGCAGCGCCAAGCGCGTCAAGGAAGTGGTCGATGCGGCCAAGGCCAATGGCTGCTCGATCCGCATCGGCGTGAATGCGGGCAGCCTGGAAAAGGATCTGCTGGAAAAATATGGCGAGCCTTGCCCCGAAGCACTGGTGGAAAGCGCGCTCGACCATATCAAGCTGCTGCAAGACCAGGATTTCCACGAATATAAGGTCGCGGTGAAGGCCAGCGACATCTTCCTGGCGGTCGCGGCCTATACGCAACTGGCCGACGCGGTGGATTGTCCGCTGCACTTGGGGATCACCGAGGCAGGCGGGCTGATCGGCGGCACGGTGAAAAGCGCGATCGGCATGGGCAATCTGCTTTGGGCCGGGATCGGCGACACGATCCGCGTTTCGCTCTCCGCCGAACCGGAAGAGGAAGTGCGCGTCGGGTACGAGATGCTGAAAGCGCTCGGCATTCGCACGCGCGGGGTGAAGGTGATTTCCTGCCCGTCTTGCGCGCGGCAGGGGTTCGACGTGATCCGCACCGTGCAGGCGCTGGAGGCACGGCTCCAGCATATCCACACGCCGCTCTCGCTTTCCGTGCTGGGCTGCGTCGTCAATGGTCCCGGCGAGGCGCGCGAAACCGACATCGGCCTGACCGGCGGCGGCGCGGGCAAGCATATGGTCTATCTGTCGGGCATCACCGATCACACCGTGCAGGACGCGGGGCTGGTCGACCATATCGTCAAGTTGGTCGAGGCCAAGGCGGCGGAGATCGAGGCGGCGAAGGCGGAGGCCGAGATGACCGATGCGGGGCAGGCCGAGGCGGCGGCATGATGGAGAGCGTCGCGGTTAAGGAGAGTGGTCCTTTGGTTGTCGGCCACGGCGCGACGGCGACGGGGGCAGAAGCCATCGGGGCGTCGGCCCTAGGTGCCAGCACTGTCGGAGCGATCGCGATCGGGGCGTTCGCGCTGGGGGCATTGGCTATCGGCGCGCTCGCCATCGGTCGCCTGCGTATCGGCAAGGCGCGCATCAGCCGACTCCAGATCGACGAATTGGTCATCGGACGCATCGTGACGAAGACAGACTGACGCCATTGATTAACCCGATAAAATTGCAGTCCCACTCCCCCGCCATCCCCTTTGCCGTCTGTTGTGTCGGCGTCGCGCTGTTTGCCGTCATGGATGGGGCAATGAAGGGGCTGAGCCTGTCGATAGGCCTGTATAATGCGCTGTTCTGGCGGGCGATTGCGGGGACTTTGCTCGGGCTGGTGTTGATGATGGTGTTGCGGCAGACATGGCCGGGCGCGCGCGTCCTGCGGATTCACCTGCTGCGCGGGTCGGTCGTATCCTTCATGGCGCTCAGCTTCTTCTGGGGCATCATGCGGCTGCCGCTGGCCGAAGCGATCGCGCTGTCCTTCATCGCGCCGTTGATCGCGCTGTATCTTGCCTCGCTGCTGCTCAAGGAAAAGATCGGCAAACATGCCATCATCGCCTCGCTGCTCGGGCTGGCCGGGGTCGGGGTGATCGTCGCGGCGCGGATGCGGGGCGGCTATGGGGTGGAGGCGCTGGGCGGGGCGGGGGCGATCCTGTTTTCGGCGGTGCTGTTCGCCTG
Source organism: uncultured Sphingobium sp. (assembly GCA_964562225.1). GTDB lineage: Bacteria > Pseudomonadota > Alphaproteobacteria > Sphingomonadales > Sphingomonadaceae > Sphingobium. The sequence continues at coordinate 15,105 of CAZLSU010000022.1, read as the reverse complement.
GAACCTGATCATCCAGCGGCAACAGGCGCAGGTCGCTTCGCCGATCGAGGTCGCTTTTTTTCAGCATCTGGTGATGTTGGGCATCTTCGCCTGCGCCGCGCCCTTCCTGGCGGTCGTGCCGCCTGTCGGCGCGGTTCCGCTGGTGGTGCTGGCGGCTGGCCTTGCCTTCACCTCGCTGGCCGCGCTCGCCTGGGCCTATGCCCGCGCGGAGGCGCAGCGGCTGATCCCGGTCGAATATAGCGCGTTCCTGTGGGCCGCGCTGGTCGGCTGGCTGGCCTTTGGCGAGCGGCTGGCGGTCAGTACGCTGGTCGGTGCGGTGCTGATCGTCGCGGGATGCCTGATCGCGGCGCGTTCCAGTCCCGACCTGCCCCCGCATGTCGAACCCGGCATCGCCTGAAAGCCCGCCATGACCCTGAATATCCGCAATGCGGTCCCGACCGATATCGGTATGATCCACGCTTTCATCCTGGCGCTCGCCGATTATGAAAAACTGTCCCATGAGGTAAAGGCCGACCGCGCGACGCTGGACCGCCATCTGTTCGGCCCGCGCCCGATGGCCGAAGTGCTGATCGCGGAAAAGGACGACGCGGCGATCGGCTTTGCGCTGTTTTTCCATAATTTCTCCACCTTCGAGGGGCGGCCGGGCGTTTATCTGGAGGATCTGTTCGTGGTGCCACAGGCGCGTGGCCTTGGCGCGGGCAAGGCATTGCTGGCCCGGCTCGCCGCGATCACAGTGGAACGCGACTGCGCCCGGCTCGAATGGTCGGTGCTCGACTGGAACGCGCCGTCGATCGCGATGTATCGCGCGATCGGCGCGAAGCCGATGGACGAATGGACCATCCAGCGGCTCGACGGTGACGCTTTGGCGGCGCTCGCGGCCTCGGCTCAGCCCGCGGACTCTTGACGGGGACTCGCCGCTCGGCGACAAGCGGCAAGGAACATTTGGGGGACAAGAGAAAGCCATGGCTGTCAGCCGCGGAGTGAAGCGCACGCCGGAATGGCGGGAGATGCTCAAGCGCAGCCTGCTGCGCAGCGGTGCGCTGATCGGCGCGCTGGCGCTGATCGCGGCGACGCTGTTCCTGGCGATCGCGCTGCTCAGCTATACCCCCAGCGACCCGTCGATCATGACCGTCGCGGGCGATGGCGTCAGCAATGTCATGGGATCGCCCGGCGCGTGGATCGCCGACCTGTTGCTGCTGTTGCTGGGCGTGCCCGTCGCGCTGTTCCTGCCGCTGATGGCGATCACCGCGCGGCGGCTGTGGGGCGACCAGGACATGGCCGGGTGGAAGGCGCAGTTCGGCAAATGTCTGGGCGGCGTGGCGTTGATCGGCATCGGCCTGTCGCTGTTCCAGCCCGACCCGCTGGTCGGCCTGCCGGCGGGCTGGGGCGGCATGGTGGGGCTGGCGACGGCCAAGGGCATGCTCAGCCTGATCGCGCAGGCCCCCGGTGTCGCCAGCGGCTGGATCAGCGGCATCATCATCGTCCTGGCGCTGATCGCCGGTGCGTTCGCCTGGTATCGCAGCCTGGCGCTGGAAAAGCCGCTGCTGGAACTGCGCCGCCCGACGCTGCCCCGGCTTACGCTGCCCCGGCCCAGCTTCGGCTTTGCCCAGCGCGACGATGAGGATGACGATGACGATGACGAGCCGGTGCCGCAGGAGCGCATCGTCGCGCCGCGCAAGCCGGTGTCGAACGCGCCCAAGCCGCCGATCACCATCCAGACGCCCAAGCCCGCCGCGCCGCCGCGCGCAATGGCCCCGGTGTCGCAGGATGATCTGTTCGGCAACAGCTCGCTGCCCTCGCCCGACCTGTTATTGCCCCCGCCACCCAGCAGCGGCATGAAGATCGACAAGGCCGCGCTGGAGCGCAATGCCCGGCTGCTCGAAAGCGTGCTCGACGATTTCCATGTGAAGGGCCACATCATAGAGGTGCGGCCCGGCCCGGTCGTCACCATGTATGAACTGGAGCCGGCACCCGGCATCAAGGCCAGCCGGGTGATCGCGCTGGCCGACGATATTGCGCGCAACATGTCGGCGCTGTCGGCGCGTGTCGCGACCATTCCGGGCCGCACCGTGATCGGCATCGAGCTGCCCAACGCCCATCGCGAGGCGGTGGGGCTGCGCGAGATGATCACCAGCGAAGAATTCGCCGCCGACTCGACGCTGCCGATCATCCTGGGCAAGAATATCTCGGGCGAGCCGATCATCGCCGATCTGGCACCGATGCCCCACCTTTTGATCGCGGGCACGACTGGATCGGGCAAGTCGGTCGGCCTCAACTGCATGATCCTGTCGCTGCTGTACCGCATGACGCCGGACCAGCTGCGGCTGATCATGATCGATCCCAAGATGCTGGAACTGTCGACCTATGACGATATTCCGCATCTGCTGGCCCCGGTCGTCACCGAACCGCAAAAGGCGATCCGCGCGCTCAAATGGGCGGTCGAGCAGATGGAGGACCGCTATCGCATGATGGCGTCGATTTCCGTGCGCAACCTGGCCAATTATAATGAGAAGGTCCGCGCGGCGAAGGCCAAGGGCAAGCCGCTGGGGCGGCGGGTGCAGACCGGTTATGATCCCGAGAGCGGCAAGCCGATCTATGAGGAGGAACAGCTCGATTTCCAGCCGCTGCCGCAGATCGTGGTGGTGGTCGACGAACTGGCCGACCTGATGATGACCGCGGGCAAGGAGGTCGAATTCCTGATCCAGCGGCTGGCGCAAAAGGCGCGCGCGGCGGGCATCCACCTGATCCTGGCGACCCAGCGCCCGTCGGTCGACGTCATCACCGGCGTGATCAAGGCGAACCTGCCGACGCGGATCAGCTTCTTCGTGACCAGCAAGATCGACAGCCGCACCATATTGGGTGAGCAGGGCGCCGAGCAATTGCTGGGCAAGGGCGACATGCTCTATATGGCGGGGGGCAAGCAGTTGACCCGCGTCCATGGTCCATTCGTCAGCGATGACGAAGTGCGCGCGGTCGCCGATCATTGGCGCGCGCAGGGCCAGCCCGACTATATCCAGGCCGTGACCGAGGAGCCGGAAGAGGGGAGCTTCGCGCTCGACGGTGTGGACCTGGGCGACGACAGCCCCGACGCGCAACTCTATCGCAAGGCGTGCCAACTGGTGTTCGACAACCAGAAAGCCTCGACAAGCTGGCTGCAACGCCAGCTCCGCGTCGGCTATAACAGCGCCGCGCGGCTGATCGAGCGGATGGAGGAAGACGGGCTGGTCGGCGCGCCCAACCATGTCGGGCGGCGTGAAGTGTTACGCGATGAAAATGGGAATCCGCTTTGATCGGTTTGACTCACAAAAGAGTCATTCTGGCGCAACAAACTGGTCCGGGCGAAGAATGCAGAAGATGCTGACATATCATGCTTCGTTGTTAGGGGAAGTGACGTGAGCAGTGCAATGACGGCGGAAGTTGATGCCAATTACGATTTTTTCTGTCGTAATTTAAAACAATTTTTAGCGGAACATGACGGCCAGTATGCGCTGTTGAAGAATCGCGCTGTGGTGGAATTTTTCCCAGGACCGGGTGAGGCGTATCGTTTCGGTCAGTCCGCGTTTCCGGACGGAATTTTTTCCATACAGGAGGTTAATGACGAGCCTATAGATTTAGGCTTTTTCTCCCATGTTGCAAATTGATGGGAAGCATGACGGGCGCAGGTTCGTCATACCTGTCAGGATATTCGGAGCTGATAATTTTACGGATATGACCAGCGTCGAGGCTATGGCGCTTGTCGACACCGGAGCTACTGTGAGTGGCATAGATACTAGCCTCGCATCGGAACTGGACCTGCGGCCTATTGGCAAGAAGCCTATTTTCACCGCTCATGGCATTGCACAAATTGATCATTATCTATTTCGGGTTGGGGTATATCCAGATGGCCCACAACAGCCTTATCCCTTTATATTTCCTGAGGTAATGGGATTGGCGTTGAATGGAAGTGAGCATTTTACGGCCTTGATCGGCATGGACATTTTGCGCCAGTGCGACTTTTCGATGGGTCGCGACCAAAATTGTCGTCTAACTTTCGGTTGAATGCGAAGACCTAATTGGGTTCACAGGCCGTTCAATCCTGCAATCCTATATCGCATCCGAACAACCGGAGAATTCCTGATGAAGCGCATCGTCCTCGCGCTGGCCGCAGCGTCGGCTACCATCGCCGTACCGCTTTTCGCGTCGGCCCAGCCAGCGCCCCCGTCCGACCTTGCCAAGGTCAATGCCTATATTCGCGCGGTCACATCCATGACGGCGGATTTCGCGCAGACCGATCGTAATGGGCAGGTGCTGACGGGCAAGCTGACGCTTAAACAGCCGGGAAAGGTCCGCTTTCAATATCAGAAGGGCGTGCCGCTGCTGATCGTGGGGGACGGCAAGGCGCTGACGATGATCGATTATGAAGTGCGGCAGGTGCAGCGCTGGCCGATCGGCAGTTCGCCGCTGGGCGCGCTGCTCGATCCGAACAAGGATCTGTCCAAATTCGGCAAGATCGTGCCGACCGGCGACCCCGACATAGTGAGCGTGCAGGCGCGCGACCCGAAACGGCCCGAATTCGGCACCATCACCATGGTGTTCCAGCGCCGCGCCGGGTCGCCTGCGGGGTTGCAGCTCTATGGCTGGGTGGCGCTCGATTCGCAGAATAATCGCACCAGCGTGAAGCTGTCCAACCAGATTTACGGTGCGCCGATCGCCGATTCGGCGTTCCGCTGGACCGATCCGCGGCCAAAGACGCGGCCCGGCGGCGGATGAATCGAGCCGCCTTCACGATGGGCGGAAACCTGTCTGTTTTCGTTCATCAGCCGGTCATCTGAAAGCGGCTATTGAGACATTCACGGCGAGAGGCAGTGATCGGGATTTCCCCCCTGTTATCCGTTTACCGCCTCCCGTTGCGAAGCGCTTCAAGGGCGCAATCGAGACCCCCGTTCCACGCCCCCGGAGCGGGGGTCTTTGCATGTCTTGCGCACCTGCGCGCACGGTCCTAGGGCTGGCCGCCATGGCTGACACGCTTTCCATCGCTTCCTGGAATATCAACAGCGTCCGCGCGCGGATCGACATCGTCGAACGCTTCCTGCGCGAAGAGGCGCCCGACATATTATGCCTTCAGGAAACCAAGGTCGTGAACGACATCTACCCCGCCGACATGTTCCGGCGGCTGGGTTATGTCCATCAGGTGCTCAACGGCCAGAAAATGCACCATGGCGTTGCGATCATGAGCAAGGTGCCGATCCATGCGGATGACCGGTTCGACTGGCAGGCCAATGGCGAAGCGCGGCATGTCGGCGTGCGGCTCGACAATGGCGTGCGGATCGAAAATGTCTATGTGCCCGCAGGCGGCGACATTCCTGATCGCACCCTCAACCCCAAATTCGGGCAGAAGCTGGATTTTCTGGAACGGATGATCGACTGGTCAGCCGGTCTGGCGGATAAGCCGACGATCCTGACCGGCGATTTCAATATCGCGCCGCTGGAATGCGACGTGTGGAGCCACAAGCAGTTGCTGGGCGTGGTCAGCCATACCCCGGTCGAATGCGAAATCCTGGCTCGGCTCCAGGCGTCGAACGACTGGGTCGACATAGGGCGTCATTTTCATCCAGCGCCTGCGCGGCTCTATACCTGGTGGAGCTATCGCGCGAAGGACTGGGCCGAATCGGATCGCGGGCGGCGGCTCGACCATATGTGGATGACGCGCGACGTCGCCGAGAAGGCGGTCGCGCATCGCGTGGTCGAACCGGCGCGCAACTGGCTCAAGCCGTCCGACCATATCCCGATCATAACCGAGTTCGCTTTCTGATGAACCCCAGAGCGGCGGCACGCGCGATAGATGCGCTGCGGCGCGGCTGGCCGGTGACGGTGTCGGCGGGCGACGGCGCGTTGCGGCTGATGGCCGTGGAGGGGGCGGACGCGGTGACGCTGGCGGATTTCGATCCGCATGCGAAGGCCGATATCCTGATTTCCGCCACCCGCGCCGAAACGCTCAAGCTGACCAACCAGCGCGCGGCGGCCGACCCCGATTCGCCGGTGCTGATCGCGCGGACGCCATGGATCGACGGCGATGTCGCGATGGCGATCGCCGATCCGGTGCGCGACCTGGGGTCGCCGCTCAAGGGACCGTTCATGGCCAGGGCGATCGCCGCGCCAGCGGCCGCCAAGGCGGCGTTGCGGCTGGCTCGGCTCGCGGGGATTCTGCCGGCCTATCTGGTGGCGCAGGATGACGGCGCGAGCGATGCCACGGTCATGGTGGAGGATATCGCCGCCTATGACGATGCCGGGCGGCTGGCCATCGCCACCCGCGCGCGATTGCCGGTATCGGCGGCGGAAAATGCCGAAATCGTCGCCTTCCGCAGCCCGGAGGAGCCGCGCGAGCATGTCGCGCTGATCGTCGGGCAGCGTGACGCCAGCGCCCCGGTCGTGCGGCTGCACAGCGAATGCCTGACCGGCGACGTGCTGGGCAGTCTGAAATGCGATTGCGGCCCGCAACTGCATGAGGCGCTGCATCGCATGGCTGACGCGCCATGGGGCATATTGCTCTATCTGCGGCAGGAAGGGCGCGGCATTGGCCTCATCAATAAATTGCGCGCCTATGCGTTGCAGGACCAGGGGTTCGACACGGTCGACGCCAATACCCGGCTGGGCTTTGCGATCGACGCACGCGATTTTTCGGTGGCGGCGCGGATGCTCGATCTGCTGAACGTCCCGCAGGTGCGGCTGCTGACCAATAATCCGCAGAAGGTGGCGGGGCTGGAGGCGGCGGGCATTTCGGTGGTCGAGCGGCTGCCGATCATCCTTGCCACCAACCCGCATAATGAACGCTATCTCGCCACCAAGCGCGACCGGACCGGGCATCAGCTATGAGCCGGATCGTGGTCGATGCGGCCGCGCGGCGGCTGCGGTTCGGCGATCTCGACATGGCCTGCGCGATCGGCCGGTCGGGGGCGTGCCCGGCGGATGCCAAGCGCGAAGGCGATGGCTGCACGCCCTTTGGTATATGGCCGGTTCGTGGCGTGCTGCTGCGGCCCGGCCGGATCGCGCCCCATGTCATGCCGCCATCGCTGGCGATCCCGTGGCGCTGGACGCGGGGCAATGACGGTTGGTCGGACGATCCCGCCGATCCGGCCTATAACCGCCCGGTCCATCTGCCGCGCCCTGCCTCGACCGAACCGGTATCGACCGAAAGCCTGCAACGCGACGATGCCGCCTATGACGTGATTATCGTGCTCGGTCATAATGATGCGCCGCCGGTGCCGGGGGCGGGCAGCGCGATCTTTTTCCATTTGTGGGTCGATGGGCGACCGACCGAAGGCTGCGTCGCGATCGCGCGCGATGATATGCTGGCGCTGCTGCCCTTGCTGCGGCCCGGCGACGCGATGCTGATCGGTTAGCGGAGCGTGCCCTTCGCCACCAGCGATCGGGCATAGATAAACTGCGCCACGGCGGCGATGACGATGAAGGCCGGGAAACCGGCGGCGCCCCATCCCTTGACCGCCAGCAAATCGGTGCCCAAAAAGCTGTAGCCGAACTGGACAACGACCGCGATCACCGACAGCGCGAACAATGGTACCGCCGTTGCTCGCTTCAGCAGCAGCAGGATCGCGCCGAGCGTGCCTGCACCGACGGCGATGGCATAGGCGATCCAGGTCCATATCGGCATGGCGGCGAAGATGCCCGCCGTGTAAGGATCGGTTTTCGCCATTTCGGCTGTGTCTGCCATATATTGCATGACGAAGGCGGCGACCCCCATCAGGTTCCACAACAGGATGACGATGCCGATGACGATGAAGGACCAGCTTGCTTTCATGATCGTCCCCTCCCCTGAGCCGATGATATTTTCCTCGCAGTCTTGTGGCGATCATACACCCGATTGCGGGTCGCCAGCAAGGAGGCGGCGGCGGTGAGTGCCCGCGCGCCGATCATCGTCACGGCCCTGCTTGGCCCCGCCGATTTCGCCTGGGCAGATGGCCTGCGCCGCGCCCATTTTCCGCCGGAACGCAATCAGGTAGCGGCGCATATGACGCTGTTCCACCATCTGCCGCCGATGCTGCTGGCGGAAATCGGGCAGCGGTTAAAGGCGGCCTGTGCCGGGCCGTCGCCGCCCGCGCGGCTGGCGGGTCTGATGGATTTGGGCGGGGGCGTCGCTTTCCGAGTCGAGAGTGACGGGCTGATGGCGATCCGCGACGATCTGGCGGATGCGTTCACCGGCATGCTGACACCGCAGGATCTCGCGCCGCCCCGGCTGCACATCACGGTGCAGAATAAGGTGAAGCCGGCCGAGGCGCGGGCGTTGAAGGAGGCGCTGGCAGCGGATTTCCGGCCGCGCCCGTTGAAGATCGTCGGGCTGGCGGCGTGGCATTATCTGGGCGGGCCGTGGGAACTGGCGATGAAGGCGACGTTTCGCGGGTAAGTCAGCCGGACGGCGCGTCCAGCCAGAGCGAAAGCCCCTCCCCCGGTGCGATGGGCGGCGCTGCGCAGGCGATGCGCGCAGCATCGGCGCGGGCGCGCTCGAGGATGGCGGCGGGGACAGACGGGTGATGGTAGAGCCGGTCTGCCTCGCCCAGTAAGCGCGCGGCGCGGAGCGTCAACTCGTCGGGATCGGGCGAGGTGAGGGGGATGGCGATCAGTTGCGCAGGCACCGCCTTGCTATCTGCTGTGAGCCAGCCCGGTACGGCATCGCAGGCCGCATCGGTCATCGGATCGATCATGCCGCCCGTCGCCAGCCCCGCATCAATCGCGCGGCGACGATCGGCCGCATCGGGCCAGCGCGCCCTGATGGCGGATCGCGCGGCGGACAATGCGACCGCCAGCGCCCCGATCCGGGCAGGGAGCAGCGCCTCCAGCCGCTGACGCAGCGCCTTGGCGAGGCCCGCCGACGCCCCGCCGGTGCCGATCGCGATCAGTAGCGGATCGCGATCGACGATCGCGGGCAGGGTGAAATCGCACAGGTCCGGGCGGTCGACCGCGTTGACCAATATGCCGCGCGCCTTGAGCCGCGCGACCACCGCTTCGTCCCCATCGGCGACGATTGCCAGTGCCGCTTCGGCTTCTTCTCCCACAACGACAGCGCCCGCCCGGTCCAGCAGTCTGCGCTTGGCGTCCGCCGCTTCGCCCGCGCCGATCAGGATGACCGGTCGGCCCGTCAGCCGGAGGAAGACGGGCAGGCTGTGCATTATGCGCCGACCCAGTCGGGAATGCTATCGCCCGCGATCAGCGCCTCGACCGGCGGACGCGCGCGCACGATCGCCCATTTGTCGCCCGACACCAGCACTTCGGGGGTCAGCGGGCGGCTGTTATAGGTGCCCGCCATCGTCGCGCCATAGGCCCCCGCAGTCATGAAGGCGACCAGATCGCCCGACGCGACAATGTCCATGTCGCGCCCCATCGCGAATGTGTCGCCCGTCTCGCACACCGGGCCGACGACATTGGCGGCGGCGCGGGTGCCTATGGGCTGTACCGCGCGGATATCGTGCCAGGCGTCGTAGAGGCTGGGGCGCAGCAGGTCGTTCATCGCGGCATCGACCACGACGAAGGGCGCCTTGGCGCCCTGCTTCACGCGGATGACGCGCGACAGCAGCGCGCCGGCATTGCCCACGATCACCCGGCCCGGCTCGAACATCAGCCGCACCGGCCAGCCCGCCGTCACCCGCGTCACCATCGCGCCATAGGCGGCGGGGCTGGGCGGAATTGGCTGGGCGGGATCATAGGGCACGCCCAGCCCGCCGCCCAGATCGGCGGTGCGGATGTCATGGCCCGCCGCGCGCAGCGCGACGATCAGCGCGCCCACCTTGGTAAAGGCGGCCTCCAGCGGGGCGAGGTCGGTCAACTGGCTACCGATATGGACGGCGACGCCCTGCACATCCAGGCCGGGCAGGTCGCGCGCGGCGGCATAGCTGGCCAGCGCCCGGTCATAAGGAATGCCGAACTTGTTTTCGGACTTGCCGGTCGAAATCTTGGCATGGGTGCCCGCGTCGACATCAGGATTGATGCGATAGGCGACCGGCGCGCGCAGGCCCATAGATTGCGCGACGGCGGACAGCATCTCGGCTTCCGGCTCGCTTTCCAGGTTGAACTGATAGATGCGCTTTTCCAGCGCCAGCCGCATTTCCTGCTCGGTCTTGCCGACCCCGGAAAAGACGATGCGGTCGGCCGGGATACCCGCCGCCAGCGCGCGCAGCAGTTCGCCGCCGGACACCACGTCCGCGCCAAGGCCGAGTTTCGCCAGCGTCGCCAGCACGGCGGCATTGGGATTGGCTTTCACCGCGAAGGCGATCAGCGGGTTGTCGAGCGTCGCCAGACCTGCGCGGAACACGCCGACATGGCGGGTCAGCGTGGCGGTGGAATAGATATAAACGGGCGTGCCGACCGCATCGGCGATGGTCGCCATCGGCACCTGCTCGACGTGCATCATGCCGTCGACATAATCGAAATGGTCCAAGAGTCTTTTCCTATTCGCGCTCGGGCGGCAGGTCGAACGGATCGTCCTTGCGTTCGTCCGACTGACGCAGCAGCTCGACATTGCGTTCGGGCTGCGCCTGGGTGGAGGGGGTCGTCAGATCCTGCGCGGTCGGCGCGGCGGCGGCACCCACGGGTATCGCGGGCAGGCTCTGGCCCTCGATGGGCTTGAGCGGCTGACGCCCGCCACAGGCCGACAGGGTCAGGGCGACGACGACCAGCGCCGGGAGAGATTTCCGCATCGTCATGCCTCCTCTCCGCGTGCCTGCGCGATCCGGGCGCGCACCTGATCGGGCGCGGTGCCGCCATGGCTGCGGCGGCTGGCGACCGACGCGTCCACGGTCAGTACCGCATAGATGCGCGCGTCGATCCGCACGTCGATCGCCTGCAGAGTTTCGATCGGCAGCGCGGCGAGTTGCACGCCCGCTTCCTCCGCCGCCGCGACCGCGCGCCCGGTGATATGATGCGCCTCGCGGAACGGGACATTCCCCTCGCGCACCAGCCAGTCGGCAAGGTCCGTCGCGGTCGCAAAGCCGCTTTCGGCCAGCGCGCGCATCCGGTCGGAGCGGAAAGTCACGGTTTCGACCATGCCGGTCATCGCCGCGATCGACAGGCCCAGCAGGTCGTGCGCCTCAAACACCGGCGGCTTGTCGTCCTGCATGTCCTTGGAATAGGCGAGCGGCAGGCCCTTCATCGTGATGACCAGCGCGGTCATGCAGCCCGCGATCCGCCCGGCATGGCCGCGCACCAGCTCGGCGGCGTCGGGGTTGCGCTTTTGCGGCATGATCGAGCTGCCGGTCGAATAAGCGTCGGGCAATTTGACGAAGCCGAAGGGCTGGCTCGCCCAGATCACGAATTCCTCCGCCAGCCGCGACAGATGGAGCGAACATTGGGTCGCCGCCATCAGATAATCGAGCGCGAAATCGCGGTCCGACACGCTGTCCAGGCTGTTGTCGGTCGGCCGGTCGAACCCCAGCGCCGCCGCCGTGGCATGCCGGTCGATCGGGAAGCCGGTGCCCGCCAGCGCGGCCGCGCCCAGCGGGCATTCGTTCATCCGCGCCCGCGCGTCGGAAAAGCGCGAACGATCCCGCCCGATCATCGCATGATAGGCCATCAGATGATGGCCCAGCGTCACCGGCTGGGCCGATTGCAGATGGGTGAAGCCGGGCATCACCGTATCGGCATGGTCCGCCGCGCGCGTCAGCAGCGCCCCCTGCAACGCGATCAGCCCCGCGCTCACTTCGTCGATCGCGTCGCGGACCCACAGGCGAAAGTCGGTCGCGACCTGATCGTTGCGCGACCGCGCGGTGTGCAACCGTCCGGCGACCGGGCCGATCAACTGCGCCAGCCGCGATTCGGTGACCATGTGGATATCTTCCAGGTCGAGATCGACCGGCACGCCATTGGCCGCATATTCCGCCGCGATCGTGTCGAGACCCGCGCCGATCGCATCGGCATCGGCCTGCTCTACGATGCCTTGTTTCGCCAGCATCGCGACATGCGCCTTCGACCCTGCGATATCCTGTTTCCACAATCGCTTGTCGAAGGGTATGGAGGCGTTGATCTCGCGCATGACCGCAGCGGGGCCGGCGGCGAAACGGCCGCCCCACATGCTGTTGGAGTTTGGCGTGCGATCCGAAATGAGACTGCTCCTGATAGGCGCGATAGCGAGTGCCGTACTGGCGGGTTGCGATAGGCAATCGCCGCCTTCGGGGCAAGACAATGCGCAAAGCGCCGTGAGCGGCGAAGTGCCAGCGGCCAAAGGCAGGGCGAAGAAGGACAATGGCGAATTCAGCTATCGGCTGGACCGCAGCAAGGCTGGAACCCCGGCACCCGACTTCAGCTTTACCGCGCCGGGTGGGGCGAACACGACATTGCAGGATGTCGCCGGGCGGCCGATGCTGGTCAATCTGTGGGCGACCTGGTGCGCGCCGTGCATCGCCGAGATGCCGACGCTGGACAGGATCGCGGCAAGCTATGGCACCAAGGGGCTGGCGGTCTTTACCATATCGCAGGACAGCCAGGGCGCGGCACTAGTCGATCCTTTCTTCGCCAAGCATGATCTGCCCAATTTGAAGGGCTGGATCGACCCGGAAAACCAGTTCGGTTTCCATTATGCGACCGGGCTGCTGCCTACGACGATTCTCTATGACGGCGCGGGCAAGGAAGTGGTGCGCGTGATCGGTGCGATGGACTGGGAAAGTGCGGAAGCGCGCGCGTTGATCGTTGAGGCCATGGAAGGCTGAATCTTTACGCCGGAGACAGGCATGATGAAGATGATATTGGCGACATTGGGCCTGATTCTGGCGGTCCCCGCGATGGCGCAACAGGCGATGCCCGCCAAGCTGCCCTTCTCGCCATCGGTGCGGGTGGGCGACACGCTCTATATGTCGGGCCAGATCGGCCAGGTGCCCGCCGGCATGGACCCGCACAAGGAAGGGTTCGACGCGGCGGTGAAAGCTGCGATGGAGTCGATCGGCACAATATTGGCGACCAATGGTCTGGATTTCGGCCATGTCGTCAAATGCACGGTGATGCTGGACGATATGGCCGACTGGCCGCGCTTCAATGCCGCCTATCTGCCCTATTTCGAGGGGAAGCGCCTGCCCGCGCGCAGTGCGTTCGGTGCGGACGGTCTGGCTCTGGGCGCGCCGCTGGAAGTGGAATGTATCGCGGCGTTCAAATAGGCCGGGCTTCGCGCGCCACCAAGAGCGGAACACCGTCGCGCACCGGATAAGCGAGCGCCGCCGTATCAGACACCAGTTCGCCGCGCACCGCATCCCAGCGCAATGGCGTTCGGGTGACGGGACAGACGAGCCGCGCCAGCAATTCCGGTGCGGGGGCAGCCGCGCTCATTGCATCGTCGCCCCGGTCTCGCCATCGGTGCGGCCGAAAAACTGCATCAACTGGATCGTGCGCTCCGCCCGTTCGCGCAGCGTGTCCGCCTCCAGCAAAATCTGCTTGGCCGCCGGGTCGAACGGCGCGATTTGGGCGATGCCGTTGACCAGTGACGCATCGTCCAGATGCGCTATCGCCGACCAGTCCACGACATAGCCCAGCGCATCGGCAAAGCGCCGCGCCTCCTGCTCCAGGCCCGCGCGCTCGACCGACGCCAATATGTCGTCGTCGCGTACGCCGCTTTCCTCCACATCCGCCTCGACCTGACGGAAGGGGGTCGTGACCTCCAGTTCGCGCAGCACGCGGAAACGCGCCACGCCGTTCAGGATGATGTGGAAGCGGCCATCCTCCAGCGCCTCGAACTCGCCGATATGGCCCAGGCATCCCATGTCGAACAGCGGCGGCACCGCGCCCTCGGCGCGCGGCTGGATCATGCCGATCCGCCGGTCGCGCGCCATCGCATCATGGATGAGCGCGCGATAGCGCGGCTCGAAAATATGCAGCGGCAATTGCATCCCCGGCAGCAGCAGTGCGCCCGACAGCGGAAAGATGGAGATGCGCGCGCGGCCCATGGCGTCAGGCGAACAATATCTGCGACAGCTTGCGGCGTTGCGCGGACACCCAGGGATCTTCCAGCCCGACCGCCTCGAACAAGGTCAGCAGTTGCGCGCGCGCTGCGCCCTCGTTCCACGCCCGGTCGCGCCGCACGATTTCCAGCAGCGCGTCCGCCGCGCCTTCGCGATCGCCATTGGCCATCAACCCGCCGGCCAGCTCGAACCGTGCCTCATGATCGTCAGGATCGGCGGCGATCCTGGCTTCCACGGCGGACAAGTCCGCAACCGGCCTGGCATCGCGCGCCAATGTCAGGGCGGCGCGGGCGCGCTCGATCGGCTGTTCTCTGGCGATTTCGGGCGGCAGTTCGCTCAAAAATTCCTCCGCCTCGTCCAGCCGCCCCAGCGCGACCAGCGACCGGAGCACGCCCGCCACCACATCGACATTGTCCTGGGCCAGCGGCGCGATCTGCTCGAACGCCGACAGCGCGCGCTCGGCATCGCCGTCGGTCAGAAATTGCTCGGCCATCGCGATCAGCGGCGCGATTTCCTGCGCCTGCGCCTTTTCCTCCGATTCGATCGGCAGTTGCGCCAATATCTGGTCAAGCATCTGCTTGAGCTGCGCTTCGGTGCGCGCCTTGCTCAGGTCCGCGACCGGCTGGCCCTGAAATACCGCATAGACGGTGGGGATGGACTGGACGCGAAACTGGCTGGCGATGAAGGCATTTTCATCGACATTGACCTTGACCAGCTTGACGCCCTTGGCTGCATAATCGGCGCAGACCTTTTCGATTACGGGGGCCAATTGCTTGCAGGGACCGCACCATTCCGCCCAGAAATCGACCACGACCAGCGCGTCCCGCGAAGGCTCGACCACGTCCTGGCGAAACGCCTCGACCGCTGCCTTGTCCTTTTCGCTCATTCCCAAAGTCGCCAATGCCTGTCTCCTGCGCGCGCGCCACCGGCACGCCTCATACAGCGCCATATGGGGCGCGTCACCCTTTGCCGACAAGGGCGCATGCGGCCCGAGCCGCAGCAAGGACGAAAAATGATAATCGCCCAATTCCCCCCTTGCCGATGCGGAAAACCGCTGCTAGGTGCCACGCCTCCCCGCCGAGGAGGATTTCCTCATCGGCCGCCCGAGCGGGCGTAGCTCAGTGGTAGAGCACAACCTTGCCAAGGTTGGGGTCGAGGGTTCGAATCCCTTCGCCCG